>QKDK01000071.1 GCA_003252135.1 Clostridia bacterium | reverse complement strand
GCCGTCTATTGTAAAGTAATGTCTGTGAAATGCATCCACGACACTTTCATGAAGTGCCTGATACGAGACTGCATCTGCATCTTTTCCAAGAATTTTGGCGATCTTTGCAAACAGACCGCTCGAGTAGGCATAATAAGCAGCACAGGTAAGATCCGTCGGTGTGGCACCAAAATAGCTTCCTTCTTCTGCATCCAGGGCTACCCAGTCACCGAACTGCAGCATATAAGTCCACACACCGTCCACTGCATGCGCGGTCATAAAATCAATCCAGCCCTTCATGCTGTCATACTGATCTGCCAGGATTTTTTTGTCTCCAAAGGTAAGATACAGCGTCCACGGATTTATGACTGCCACATCCGCCCAGGCTGCCGCTGACATTGTACCCTGTCCGACCAGCCAGTCACTGTCACTGCTTCCGGTCACAATATCAGGAACGACATGTGCTACACCGCCGTCTGCTGCCTGATCCGCTGCCACATCCTTCATCCACTTTGCAAAGAACTGATAGGTGTTCATCAGGTAGCTCGCCGTGCGGCAGAAAATCTGCGCATCACCTGTCCAGCCAAGTCTTTCATTTCTCTGCGGACAGTCGGAAGGGATGTCGACAAAATTACCTTTTAAGCCCCAGAGGATATTATGCTGGAGCTGGTTTAAGTCAGGATTGGAGCATTCAAAGGTACCGGTCTGCTCCATATCGGAATGCAGCGTGTATGCTGTAAAATCAGCGGCTTTAGGAGCGCCGTCCGGGAATTCGTCAACTTTTATATAACGGAAACCATAAAAGGTAAATTTAGGACTGTACGTGACTCTGCCATCCTTGCTGCAGTGATAGAGTACCTGCTGCTTTGCAGAACGAAGGTTATCAAGATATACATTACCTCTGGCGTCCAGAACTTCAAAGCAATGAAGGTTCAGTGTTTTTCCCGGCACGCTCTCAAAGGTGATTTCCACAGTTCCTGTCATATTCTGCCCAAAATCGAGCACTGTATCTCCCTGAGGTGTTGTAAATATGCTTTTTGCCGGCATCCTGTCGATCTTCCTCACCCTGCTGCCTTCCTGCGGAGTCAGGGCCGTATACGGTACATCCAGCAGCATGACCTCCTCCAGGTCATAATCGTAAAATTCCGGGCTGAAAATGTCTTCCTGTTCCAGTGCGGCATCATAAATCTCACCGTCATATATTTCCGAGAATACGATCGGGCTCTTATCATAGAACCAGCTCTCGTCGGTAATAAAAATATCGCGGCTGTCATCTTCATAGGTAACATAAAGCTGTGCCAGAAAACCGGTACGGTCTCCGTAATTGTTACGATTGCCGACAAACCCCATCTTTCCCTTGTACCAGCCTGCACCGACTTCAGCCGCGAGTACATTGTACCCTCTGGTAAGAAGACTGGTAATGTCGTTGGTCTGATAAAGCAGATGCTTATGGTAAGAAGTCCAGCCGGGTGCCAGTTCATCTGTCCCTGCTTTCGTTCCGTTGATCGTAAATTCATAAAGGCCAAGAGCTGTGGTATAGGCAATGGCTTCTTTTACCTTTTTCCGAAGCGGCAGAATCCTGCGCAGATATTTTGCGGATGACATATCAGCTTCTTCAGGTGTTTCCCCCGTAATGAACCTGGCTTTCCATTCTGTTTCCTGCAAAACACCGCTGATAAATTCCGATACTCCCCATTCTGTTGTTTCTCCTGCCATCGAGGTTACCATGACTCTTACAAAATAGCGGTGCGCAGTCTCAAGAACCAAAGTATCCGCTGTGACCTGCGCTGATGCCTCAGAAAGCACGATCCCGCTGTCATAAACAAGCGTGCTAAAATCATCGCACAGACTGACCTGCAGCTGGTAGCTCTTTTGCATAACATTAACAGAGCTCCCTTCGATCACCCATGAAAACTGGGGTTTCCCAATAACGCCCATCGGCTTTTTCAAATAATTCGTGTAAATTCTTCCTATTGTAATCATAGTCAGCCTCCATTTCTTTTTATCTTTTGCAGCAAGATACCTGCCCATATTATTTTACACAGTAAATTCCGGTATGCAAATATATCTTCTGTTTTTTTCATTTTGTATATTTTCCATAGCCGGTCAACACATTTTGCCATTGATCAAAGCGGAGATAATA
Organism: Clostridia bacterium; assembly: GCA_003252135.1. GTDB lineage: Bacteria > Bacillota > Clostridia > Lachnospirales > Lachnospiraceae > SZUA-448. The sequence goes on along the minus strand of QKDK01000071.1, from coordinate 38,248 downwards.
TTCAAAAGTATCATAGCTTACTAAATGAAAATTGTAAATATAAATAAATAATTTAATTTATAGTTAAACATTTTAGATGAAATTTATACAAAACTCTTTACAAACGAAAAGGTTTATGAGATGATACTGCTAAAGGATCTGTTATGCGGCTTAACATCCTACGTTATACATTGGATTGTTAAATTTTTGCATGTCAGACAAGCAGCTGCATCAGCCAGCGCATATGACAGCATATCAGCCAGCGCATCAGAAAAAAATCCAAGAATGATTGAAATACGTAAGTATGTGAAAGGAATCATGTAAATTATGAAAATCGGAATGGTCTATACAGGAACAACACCTGAATTAATTGAATTTGTTGAACGAGAGGTAAAAAAAGAAATCGGTGCAGACGCAGTTTTAATGAATTATGCAGATGCTACAATTCTTGGTGAGGCAAGAGAGCATGGATATGTAACCGGAAAGGCAGCTGCCAGGCTTTATGCTTTGTATATGCAGGCAATTGCGGCAGATGCCGATGCCATCCTGAATCTTTGCTCTTCCGTCGGAGAAACAGCGGATGCCATACAGAATGCTGCGGATTACATGGGTGTACCTGTTGTCCGTGTGGATGAGGAGATGTGCCGTGAAGCAGTCCGAAAAGGAAAAACAATTGCAGCTCTCGCCACTCTTTCGACCACGCTGGAACCGACAAAGAACACTCTTCGCAGAGTCGCAAGAGAGATGGGCAGAGAAATCACATTGCTTGACGGTCTTGTTGATGCATTTGGTGCCGACCAGGAAGTGTTCAAATCCCTTTTGGTCAGCAAGGCAAAAGAATTCATCGGAAAGGCAGATATTATACTGCTCTGCCAGGGCTCCATGGCTTATGCTGAAACAGTGATCGAACAGGCAGTGAATATACCTACATTGTCCAGTCCCCGCTTTGGAGCTGCTGCCCTGAAGCAGGCATTATTAAGAAAAGGAGTACTGTAAATGCTGACTGATACTGCAAAATCTAAATTCAAAAAGGTTTCGCCCCTTCCTTTTTCCGCAACACAGTGGACAGATGGTTTCTGGAAGGAAATCTGTGATGTGAACGGCAGCAGGACCATCCCGCACCTGCAGGCCAAGTTCGAATCGGTTGAAATCAGCCATGTTGTTGAAAACTTCCGCATCTGTGCCGGTGAAGCACAAGGTGAGTTCGGCGGTACGAACTTTGGCGACGGTGACTTCTACAAATGGATGGAAGCTGCCATGTATTATGCAGCTAAAACAAATGATAAGAAGATGTTTGAACAGCTTGATTCCTATGTGGATCTGATATCCAGAGCACAGCTTTGTGACGGTTATATATCGACCAAGCAGATCCTCGGAGAACGCCAGAACAATGGCATTTTGCGGCTAGGTGACATCAATGATTTTGAAGTCTATAATTTCGGTCATCTGTTCACCGCTGCCAGTCTGTATTTTCGCCTGACAGGGAAGGATAAGTTCCTGACCGTTGCTAAAAAAGCCGCCGGATATCTGGAACAGATGTATGAGGACAATATGAAAAAAGGTGAGGTCAAAACAGCTGTCTGTCCGTCACATTATATGGGACTTATAGAGCTGTACAGGACCACCGGTGACGAAAAATACCTGACACTGGCTAGACTTTCCATCGAGGCGAGAGATTCTGTCGCAAACGGTCTTGATGACAACCAGGACAGACTTCCTCTGAAAAAACACCGAAGGATCATTGGACATGCAGTACGGGCCAATTATCTTTATGCCGGTGTGGCAGATCTGTATCTGGAAGAAGGGGACAGCGAGTATCTGGAGGTGCTCCACAGTGTATGGCGCAACCTTGTCGATCAGAAAATATACCTGACCGGCGGCTGCGGTGCACTCTATAACGGGGCATCCCCTTACGGCAACTTCTTTCATCATCAGCTGGTCCATCAGGCATATGGATACGAATACCAGCTGCCGAACATCACCGCTTATAACGAGACCTGTGCTTCTGTCGGCAGTGTGCTGTGGGCATACCGTATGTTCCAGATCGAGCCAAAGGCCGAATATTTTGACCTGATCGAACGTACCATGCTGAATCTCCTGCCTGCAGCCATCAGCCTTGACGGCAATAAATATTTCTATGAAAATATGCTGCGCCGTGCAAAGGAGCTTCCTTATGAACTGATCTGGTCACTGACAAGAGAAGAATACATCATAAGTTACTGCTGCCCGCCAAACCTTGCCAGAACACTTGCCGAAGCTTCCGAATATGCTTATCTTACTTCCGGTAATACCGTATGGACCGGCATGTACGGTGCGAACCGTTCTGTCATACAGCCAGAAGGCGGTAAACCATTTACACTGGTGCAAAGCACATCCTACCCATATGACGGCACCATTACATTTACAATAGAAGATGCTGGCGACATGGACAACAACACTGCTCCCACAGCCTTTGACCTGAATCTCCGTATTCCAAAATGGGCAGTTTCCGGTTCCATCACAGACGGCAGAAAGAATGTGATCATCACTGCAGAAATGGCAGAAAGCTATTACCTGTGGGAGAATCTGACCGCAGCGGATACCCTTGTACTGACACTGGACATGCCGGTTCGATATACCATTGCACACAGTCTTTCGGAAGAAAACTCTGTCCAGGCTGCCGTAGAACGCGGCCCGCTGGTCTACTGCATGGAAACAGATGACTGCGAGATCGCTTCCCTGGATGACATTTTGCTTGACCTGCATGCCTCTTTTGAAATGGATTCTCTGTTCATCCTTGAACGTACGATTCCGGTTCTGAAAGGAAATGCTTTTGCCATTTCAAGAAAAAATTATGACAGAAACGCTTTATATCAGACATTGCAGTTCACAGAGCTTACCGCTGTTCAGATCCGCCTGATCCCTTACTTTGCATGGGACAACCGCGGATACGGTGAAATGAGGATCTGGCTGCCTGTCGCATACCGTTGACCCGCCGCATCAGAAAGGAGATCTTCATGCCATCAAAAACACCTATCATGAACCGGTCTTTACAGAACGGGACCATCGTCAGCCGAATTATAGATCAGATCACGGAAGCTATTATCGCCGGTGAACTGCTTCCGGGCAGCAGACTGCCGACAGAGCTTGAACTTAGCAACTCCTTTCAGGTCGGGCGCAACTCGGTCAGAGAGGCAGTAAAAATCCTGGAGGCCTACGGTGTTGTATACATCAAACGCGCTGATGGCACCTACATTAATGACACCTTCAATCAGAAAATGCTCGACCCCATGCTATACGGCATCCTGCTTCAGAAAAGCTCCTCCGCGGAACTCCTGCAGATGCGCAAGGTTCTGGATACCGGCATTCTGCATCATGTCATGCAGGAATTTACCCCTGACGAATTTGTAAAGCTGGAAAAAAGCCTGCTGAAGCTGACCGATGAGATCACTGCCAAAGAACCGAAGACAGAGCGTATTTTGCGTGCCGATGTGGAATTTCACATGGATATTGTCAGAGCCATGAACAATGAACTTCTGCTCTGCATGTACAGCTATGTAGACCGAATCACTATCGCATCGAGGGCAGATGCCATCGATATGGTGCTTGAATCCGGCAATATCAGTGATTTCATCGAGCTGCATACCCGACTTGTCAACATAATAAAGAGTAAAAAGCTGGAAGATGTCGAGGAGACGCTGGCGGAACATTATGTCTTCTGGAAACAGGTATTATAGGGTGGTTAATTCCATTCCTGTCACCAATTTTAACGGATGCACAGAGTACCTGCGCATTACGGCACGATGGAGGTAGTTATGAATTTAGAATTTCTGGTACAGCAGCCACCGGAGAACACTGCTCTGGCTGACAGACTTCTGCAGGATGAACTTATGGGGTTTCAAAGAAAGATCATAGCACTTGATGACGATCCAACTGGTGTTCAGACAGTCCATGACGTCAGCGTATATACAGACTGGGAAGAATCATCCATACGGGAAGGTTTTACAAATGTCTCGCCGCTTATTTTTATATTAACAAATTCCAGAGGCCTGACCTCTGAACAGACCTTTTGTGTACATCAGGAGATAGCACGCCGTATCGGTCATGTCTCAGCAGATCTTGGCAAAGAATACGTTCTGATCTCCAGATCTGACTCAACACTTCGCGGTCATTACCCGCTTGAAACAAAAACGCTTTGCGAAACACTGGAAAATGAAACAGGTACACATTTTCACGGGGAAATCATCTGTCCATTTTTTCCTGAAGGCGGACGCTATACCATCGATTCCATCCACTATGTAAAGGAAGGAGATCAGCTGACCCTTGCAGCAGAAACAGAATTTGCAAAGGATAAGACTTTTGGTTATGAAAACTCTTTCCTTCCTGCTTATGTGGAGGAAAAATCAAAAGGCAGCTATCCTGCCAAAGACTGTATCTGCATATCGATCGCCGACCTTCGTGCCTGTAATGCTGACAGAATCACAAACCAGCTCATGCAGGCTGACAACTTTGCAAAGATCATTGTGGATGCGGTTTCCTATACTGATCTGAAGGTCTTTTGCACCGCCTGGATCCGTGCCATGAAACAGGGACATAATTTTATTGCGCGTTCTGCAGCCGCACTGCCAAAAGTCATTGGTAATATATCAGATCAGCCGCTGCTTAATAAAAAGGCACTATTTCCCGATGGCATGATGAACAGCGGTCTTGTTATTGTCGGCTCCCATGTAAAAAAAACAACACAGCAGCTCAATGAACTGATGAAATCAAAGAATAACCTTCTGTTCCTCGAGTTTGATGTCAGTTCCTGTACCAGACCAGGCGGATTAAAGAAAGAAGCAGACAGAATACGGCAGATTGCCGAAAAAGAAATTCCGAACGGCTATACCGTGATCATCTATACCTCCAGAAAGCTGATGACTCCTGACGGCCTGGACAAGGATGCTCTTCTTTCTGCCTCTGTTGATATTTCAAACGCACTGACAAGTATAGTTAGTGACCTGACGGTTTGTCCCGGGTTCATCATAGCAAAAGGGGGCATTACTTCAAGCGATGTCGGAACCAAAGGACTTGGTGTAAAAAGAGCAGAAGTTCTTGGGCAGATCGCCAAGGGAATTCCTGTGTGGAGGACCGGGCCGGAAAGTAAGTTCCCTGGCCTTCCTTATGTGATATTTCCCGGAAATGTAGGGGATGCAACAACTCTCCTGCAGATCGTGGATGATCTCATGGGGCCATAAAAATGACGGATATACCGGTTTTTCGTATAAAAAAACATTGTTAAACACTGTATTTATTACAGGGCAGCTTCCAGTAGCAGAAAGAGGACACGTTATGAGAAAAGTTATTATTTCATTAGCTCCTGTAAAAGCAGGGACACCAGTTGATGCCGATGCACTTGCTGCCGACGTTGAACAGTGTGTAAAGGCAGGTGCTTCCATGTGCCACCTGCACTGCAGAAAGCCGGATGGTTTTCTGACACAAGACATCTCTTATATGTCAGAATGCTTTGACAAAATTCTGATTAAAACAGATGTTGTCGTACAGGCATCTACAGGCGGCATTTCGAATATGAGTATAAAAGAAAGATGCAATCCGCTGCAATATAAAAGGACAGAAACTGCTTCCTTGAACGGCGGAAGCACCAATCTCTGGGAAGATATCTACCTGAATTCCTTTGATGACATCCGTTACTGCTCCAGAGAAGTCTATAAGCGCGGCATCATCCCGGAGGTAGAGGTCTTTGATACCTCCATGATTCTGAATATCGAATCTGTGGCAGCAGAAATGCCCTACAGAAGACCTATTTTTTATAACCTTGTATTTGGTCATAAGGGCTGCATGCAGCCGACCATGGAAAGCCTGGCCGTATTTCGTTCCTTTGTTCCAAAGGATGCCAGATGGGGCGTTACCCATTACGGCCGTGATAACTGGAACTTTTTAGCTGCTGCCATTGCCATGGGTGCAGGCATAGTACGCATCGGTTTTGAAGACAGTTATTATCTTTCTGAAACACAAAATGCCGTCGTGAATTATGAACTGGTCGAAAAACTGACGAACCTGATCAGAAGCATGGACTTTGATACGGCAACACCCGCAGAGGCAAGAGAAATTCTGAATGTGCCAAAACGCTGACAGATATATTGGAAAAAAATTGTTACAGCAGGCTTAACAACTCCGTAACAGGGATATCACAGATTCGTTCTATTGCATCTGTTTTGACATATTTCGACATACATTTGTTGCAGAAACTTAATTTGACTTATTTCACCAGGTGCTATACCATAAATTTATACAATATATGGTTCTGTTGGAATCGTGTGGAAAACGGAGGCTGCAATGAGATTTTATCATCAAAAGATCATCTGTATTATATTGGTAATGGGAATCAGTCTGGTAGTTTCAGGATGTGTTCCGTTTGTATTAAGTCAGAACAATATTGAATCCATGCCGCAGAACACAGCAGACACGGAACTAACACCTGATGCTGCATCTGATGTGAGCTCTTCACCTGAAAACGAAGCGGCATCAACAGAACAGGAACCCTATATAAGTCCTGTTTTAACAAGTACTCCTGCCATTCAGCTTAACGAGGCTCCTGCAGCATCTCCCACACCTGCGTCTTTGACAGCACAGGACTTTATGCCGGTTCAGACATCCATCATAGATCTGCCAGAAGGTGTGACCTGGACAGATAATACTTGTAAGTATGTTTGGTTTGGAAGTTACCCACAGACATTATTGACAGGTGAAGCTTTGACTGCCGAAATCATTAATGCGGACTATGATTCCAACGGCACAGCACAGATTAACAAAAACAGATATAAACGTCTTTCAAAGAACGATCTTCCTTATGTGATGAATGCTGAGTACGAAGGTAATGAAAGCTTCGCACAGAACAGCAGCATGTTCTTTGACTGGACGGTGAATGACTATGCTTACTTTATATTTGAACCTGTTCAGTGGCGTGTTCTGTCGCAAAACGGTTCTGAACTGTTCCTGCTCGCAGAGTTGTCACTTGATGCTCAGGCCTACCATGTTATGCAGGATGATGTCAGCTGGAAGGACTGCTCTTTACGCTCCTGGCTGAACGGATATGACGAGACCCAGAATATGTCCGGCATTGATTATTCTGCTGCAGGTGCAGGCTTTTTGTCAGCCGCATTTACTTCTGCGGAAGAAGAATGCATTCTGGAGAAAGAACTGGAGAATAACACCGAAGGTCATTACGGTATTACAGGTGAGTCGCCTTCTGTGGATAAGATTTTCCTTTTATCCTATGATGATGCCGGGAATACGGCGTATGGTTTTTGTTACAGCCAAACAGCGCAGGGTGACGGAAGCGGCAGAGTTGCATACAATACTGAGTATGCTTTAGTAAGGGGAGCAAGGACATCTTTTATCAATGGCAGCTGCATCAGGAATAGTTACTGGTGGCTGCGCTCACTTAGTTCAACTTATCAGACTTCTGGTCCCAACGATACATATGAAGCATCCGGTCTTACCATTTTCCCTTATGGCAAAATTGACGAAGCAGCTGTCAGCTCGCCCAATTATGCAGTGCGTCCGGCACTAGTCATTCGTCTTGATGAGAGTACGCAGACTGCACAAGACACCCCCGGTTCTGCATCTGAGGAACCGGATTCAAAACTAAATCTTGCTGCTGTCATCAGTGATCTGCTCATTCATAATAACATTCAGGAAACTACGGAGGATTATCTGGCATTTTTAAAACTTGATGCTGAAATCAGAGCAAGCAGCGTGACATCTCTGTCAGACAGATATGACCTGTCAGGTATAAATATAAGTCCGGAAGAATACCTGCTGCATGCGGCAATGAGCGCAGGTCTGATTGATTCATCCACAGATATGGATAAGCTGCGCCAATCTGCAGACCTGCTTATATCTAACTACACAACGAATGCTTTTGATTCTCCTGATTACACCTACTATGTACCCTCCGGTGCTGATATGAAGTGGCAGTTCGTCCTGCGGGGCACCAGAAAACAGATCACCAGAGAGGAATACGAGCAGATGTATGCAGAATACATCGCAGCGTATGCAGAGGAGCATCTTCTGAACTATGAAGATGTGTACAGAATTGCTTATTCATCTGCAGAAACCCTTCCTGATGATGAGCTTGCTCTCTACCTTGATTTTGTTACAACTACACCTGCCGTCTATGCCTTTTTGAGCACAGAGGAAACTTATGTGGTAGAGTTATCCTTTAACAGAAGTGAATACAATGAATGGGCTTACCATCAGTTGATTTTTCAGGTCACCTGTACAAATGACGCGTGGAGCGTCTCACAGGACGGAGAACTGTTACTGATCCCTGCAGCCCCCGAGAGCGTGAATCTGCCGGATTAATTCATTATTCCGGTTTGCGGATATATTTATATGGATTCGGCAATAGCTCCAGACCTTCAAAGATAACTTCACAGCATGGTCCGATTGGAGATTGTGCAGATATCCCGACCTTTATTGTTTCACTCATCGGCAGTCTGAAGATACGTACCAGAACCCATTTCACTTTATCTTTTGAATAGTGCAGAGCAAATTCGTTGCCTCTTCTGATCATCTGCATCCAGACCCCGCCTGTCATGGGCTCTCCGTTACAGTCATCCGACACCCCGTTCGTAACGACAGAGACCATGGCAGGATGACCTGCGTCAGAGTTCTCATAAGCAAATTTTATATATTTATCTTCATTATCAAACGCAACAATACATCCGAGGTCATACAGTCCGATAAATTCCGGTGTGATCCTGCAGCGAATCAGAAAATCCCCGGTCTGTTCTGTGTAATAATACGGAAAACTGCTGCATTTGTACCCATTGCAGCAATCATTGAATAAATTGGTTCCTTTGTCAGCTTTCATTAATATTCTGTCATCTGTTTTTTCAAAAATCACCGGTGCCGGTGAATCCAGTAAACAAAACTCTTTGTGCATTATTCTCTCCCTCTCTCCATTACGCGACTTAAGCAGATAAGCTACTGTTAACAGGTTACATTTTCTTGGTATATATAGTATGATACTATCTGTTTTTCCCTCTTTTGTCAATTTATGTGCGTCTATTCCATAATAAGTTCCATATTCTTTAAAAAGTAGAAAATTTAATGAATTTATCCCTAATTTCTTCTGTATCCATCTGTCCGCCCCTGTCATATAATACGTAATAATACAGGAGGTACATATGAAATCAAAAAACGAAAACTTTAAAACTGTGTTCGGAGCAAACAGAATAAAAAGAAAAAGCTCCAGAATTATTGCCATGACTCTTTTAAGCCTGCTCCTTTTATCCGGATTTTCCGGATGCGGAAATAAAACTGAAGGAAATGATGCAGCAACTCCTACCGCTGTCGCTGATACTTCAGCAGAGACCACGCCTACCTTGCCTGCCGATAACACAGCAGCTACGCCTACAGTAACTCCAGTACCGGCAGATACCGGTTTTGATCTGACAGCCGTTGAGCTGACAAAGCTGATGGGCAACGGAATTAACCTTGGAAATACCATGGAAGCCTGGGGGCATTCCTCACTCGGCCTCGATGCGGACGTATCTTCTTATGAGACCTACTGGGGACAGCCGGTCACAACACAGGAAATCATCGACAGCATGAAAGCTGCCGGCTTTGATACTCTCCGTATTCCGGTTGCCTGGACGAACACCATGGATTTTGAAAACGGCGATTATACCATCCGTCAGGATTATCTTGACCGTGTTGGCGAGATCATTCAATACGCACTGAATGCTGATATGTACGTCATCGTGAACGATCACTGGGATGGCGGCTGGTGGGGAAGATTCGGTTCTGCAACAGAAGAAATAAGAACAGCTGCCATGGATCAGTATGTTGCCATGTGGACACAGATTGCTGATGCCTATAAAGATTACTCCAGCAAACTGATCTTTGAATCAGCTAACGAAGAACTGGGAAGTCGTCTGAATGACACTGATTTTGCCGCAGATTCCGGTACACTCTCTGAAAGCGAATGCTATACTCTGATGAATCAGATCAATCAGACCTTTGTAGACCTGATCAGAAGCACCGGCGGTAATAACGAAAAGCGTTTCCTTCTGATTGCCGGATATAACACTGATATTGCCAAAACAACTTCCAGCCAGTTTGTAATGCCGACTGATACACAAGAAAACAAGCTTCTTGTTTCGGTTCATTATTATACTCCATGGGGATACTGCGGAAATGAAAGCCTTGCAACCTGGGGAAGTGTCGCTAATTATGATGAGCAGAACAGTCTTCTTTCTTCCATGGCCTCTTTTGTAGATCAGGGCTACGGTGTTGTGATAGGTGAATATGCCGTTGCACTTGCAGCAGACGGCAGTGCAAAAGAGAATACAACTGATTTCTTTACCAATTTCCTTGATAATTGTGATTACTATAATTATTGCCCGATGCTTTGGGATTGCAGCAGCTTATTCATCCGCCGCGATCTGGGATTTTTTGATGCCGATGTGGCTTCATTGTTCCTGAATCGCAGCTATGCAGCACAGTCTGCATTTACAGACGAAGAAGTTGTTTCAAATGCAAAAGCTTCGATGGATCTTTCCTATGAAAATGCAGTTGCTGCTGATGTGCCTTTCGTCCTTCCCGATGACCAGGCCATTGCATGGATCATGTTCAACAGCAGTGACTGGGGCATTATGTACAGTGTGGGAGATACCTATGATCCAACAGCAAAAACAGGCGGACTTGTAACGACCGATACCGAGATTACCGGTGAGGGGACCTATACAGTAGCACTTGACTTCACAGGAACCGGTAACGGGACAGCAAATAGTGTTGCGTTCTCTGCCCTTGGTATTGCAAACGGAGAGACTCTGTTCCCCGGATATGTCGTAGATATAACAGAAGTTCTGGTAAATGGTGAACCCTATACACTGGCTGGTAAACCTTATACCACATCAGATAATCAGATCTGCACAAGAGTCAATCTATATAACGAGTGGGTAGGTTCTCCGTCTACTGGCGCCAGAACAACAGACGGTACGCTCGATAATGCAACTGCATTACTTTTTGACAAGACTACTCTTGGTCTGATCAAAACACTGGAGATAACCTTCACTTATGCTCCTGCTAATTAACGCTGGTAACAGTTGATACTTTTCATAACTCCTTTTATACAAAACACCCGGTGTGTGCTGACACCGGGTGTTTTGTCGTAGTGCTTTTACATCACTGTTTCACTAAAGATGAACCATCCGGATAAATTATCTCGTAGGTTGTTTGCAAAGAATTATCCGTAAAATAACTTGAATATTGTGTCGAAAAATGGTACTATATTTTTCGGCTTTCACGTGTAAGTGACTTGCTATACTCAACTAGTTATGTCAAAGAAGGAGAAAATTCTATGTCAACAGGAATAATGTATCTGCTCGTTTTCGCTATTTCGATAACTGTTCTTTGTATTGTTCAACTAAAAGCATCAAATCTGAAAATGGTCGAACCAAAGGAAAATGCTGCGGAGCAGGATAAGCCAATCCGGACTGAAAAAGCAGCAAAACTCAGAAACAGTTTTTTTCATGTATTTCAAAGTCTTACCATACGTACTGCCATGTCATATTTGACTGATTTGTTCATAAATGAAACTTCGTTAAAAATTAAGGCATTGAATCGTTTGGGGCTCCGAAAGGAAATCTCCTTTGTTCCTCACAAAAACAGCAGAGACGATACTTCAAACGTACATTTTATCACTAAATTCGGAAAATACGCCATAACGGATGATAGTGACAAAGGATACTATAGGGAACAGATTATCGATAACACGACCGGGCTTATATTATATGAGAAGGATTACAAAAAGGCTGCACTTTCGATGCAGCTCATTCGAAATCCTGATGCAGCTCGATCAAAGGAGTTTACCTGTGAGGGCTGCGGAACTCCCATTCAACTAGACGGTGAGATCTATATCTGTAAAAATTGCGGTGCAAAATACAGTGCAGACAGTTTCGACTGGATGCTTAGTAAAATCAGTGTAACGAACGATAAAATAATCCAGACAAAAACTGATCTGCAGAAATACTCTACCATTGGAAAACTAGGCAGTTTTTTAGTAATAGGAATGATACCTGCCAGTTTTTTTGCTGACAAACTGATCGTATTAAAGTATCTCACAAACTTTGCCATGATTTTCTGGATCTTAGTGGCTGTAATTACGGTTGTAATGACCTTACTGATGAATATTCCATACAGAAAACTGACATCCTTTGACACTCTGGCAAGTCCGCAAAAGGTTGCCGACCGTGCTGAATATCTGCTTGGCCTGATGTATGGCTGTTATCAGACTGAACCCGCTAAAATGAAAGTTTTCATGGAAGCTGACTGTTATAACAAGTGGCAAAAAGATACAAAAGAATTGAGTTATCTGCAGCTGCATGATTCACAGGTGTTTGACTGGACTTCAAATATGCAGTCTATAAATATTTCAAAATTCTGGACTGATTCCGAAAAACAGTATATAACACTATGGACGACTGTCAATTATCTATATTTGACAGAAGACAGACAGGTAAAAGAAGCAACCGGATTGCATCAGGTCACTCTGTGCAAGAACCTCAATGCCAAATACCGGCATGCTTTAAAAGTAGAGTCCCACTATTGCAGAGGCTGCGGAATGCCGATTGATTTTACTGCCGAGGGCAAATGTAAATTCTGCGGTAATACATATGACATAGCTTCTTATGATTGGAAGATACACAGCTTTTCAGAGCCCTTTGAATTTCTGATGAGATTTTTCAGAAAAATATTCAAACTTATAGGGCTCAACGAGCAAAATTTGAAGTCAGCAAAAAAGGCACTGGCAAAGCATGTTGATGCTTATAAAAATCAGGCACCCCTTCCGCCTCAAATGGATGCAGAAAATTTAAAATACCGCATGAAAGCTTACGAAATCTACATGAACAGTCAGAAACGGTAATGGTATTTTAATGTGCCAGCCAGACTAACCAGACTAACCAGACTAACCAGACTAACCAAACTAACCTGACTAGAACCTGATCACAGCCTTTATGACTTCATCCTTATGATTCACATTATAATCCACTGCTTCAATGACCTCTGAAAAATCATACGTGTGAGACACGATGGATTTCAGCGGTATCCTTTTGCTGTTGACCGCCAAAATTGCTGACGGATACAGATTACGGTAGCGGTAAACACTGTAGATCGTGCCTTCCATGGCATTTAGGGTCGCAATGTCAAGTTCAAGGACAGGTTCCGGCGATACACCGACAAGTGTTACTTTGCCGCCTCGCTTGATCAGTCGGCAGGTCTGCAGGGTCGTGTGCCGGTTCCCGGCACATTCATAGACCTGATCAACCCCTTCGCCGGGTAAGGTCTTTACAAATGCTTCGATATCCTCTGTCTTTCCGTTGAATACTCTGGTCGCTCCGACTTCTTTTGCCTTTTGAAGCCGCTTATCCAGCACATCCACTGCATAGATTTCACTGACACCGCGAGCCCGAAGCGACATAATGGTTACAAGACCGATGCATCCGCATCCTAAAACCACAGCCTTTTCCCCAAGCTTCGCACCTGACAGCTCGCAGGCATGCATACCGACAGCCAGCGGCTCCATCAGAGCACCTTCAAGCGTCGATACATTCTCCGGAAGCTTAAAGCACATGCTGGCATCGTGAGCGCAGTATTCTGAGAAGACTCCATCCTTTTCCTTTGGAATCGCCATGAACTTTACACTTTTGCAAAGGTTGTACAAGCCTTTTCTGCATTCCTCGCATTCACCGCAGGGAACCCCCGGTTCAATTGCCACACGGTCGCCTACTTTAAGGTCAGTGACCATGCTTCCGGCTTCAACAATAACGCCGCTCGGTTCATGTCCAAGGACCAATGGTCCGTCCGGCACCCAGTTTGCCAGACGCCCTTCTTTGTAAAAATGAAGATCCGAACCACATACCCCTACGTACTCCAGCCTAATCAGAACTTCCTTCTCCGTAATCTGCGGAATGTCTTTTTCTATCCATTCCATCTTCATCGGTCCCGTCATGACCGCAACCTTCATCCTGCCTTCCATGCTCTGCTCCAATCTGCAAATTGAATAAACTCATCAATGCTGCAATTTTGCTAAAAATCAATGCGTCACAGCTTCACTACGAGCCAATATCCGTGACCAGTGATAGAAAAGTTTTGTTTTATCCTTGTTTTACCCTTCTTTTTTAATCTATTCATCTCCGGTTTTCAATTCCTGATACCGCAGTTACAGTACAGTCGTATGAAAGAAAGATAAGTGCGCCTATGTAAATGCGTTAGATATTCTTTCTTGAAGGATTTATGCAATATCCAAAAGCAGATCTGTCTGAGCGCAGCGAGTTATCTGCTTTTGGATATGTTCTAAATAAATCCTGCAAGAATTAGAATATCTTATGCATTGAAATCGAAGTACGTTTCTTCTTTCATACGACCGCACGTCCCCTGCGTAAAAGCGAACCTTCAACAACCGCCTCCTACTGCACCTTCTGCGCCTCATCAAACAAAGCCTTCACATTCGCCGGCGGAACATCCTCCATCAGTGCTTCATGACTCGGTGATATAATCAGGCCAGTCGGGAAGATACTGCGTAGTTCCTTCACCTTTTCCTTCACTTCCTCTTCGCTTCCATGCACTAAAAGTTCCTGTGTATCCACTCCGCCGCAGAAAGAAACCTGTTCTCCGAATCTTTCATGCAAAGTCTTTGGTTCCATTCCTGCTGCCAGTGCCTGGATCGGATGAATGATATCAACGCCCGCTTCGATCAGGTCCGGTATAACATCCACGATGGAGCCACAGGAATGGTAGATTACCTTCAGCCCATAGCTGTGCGCCTGCTCCACTAATTTTTTGCATCCCGGCATAATGAATTCACGAACCATGGCAGGAGACAGCATCAAGCCTCTCTGACTTCCCATGTCATTGCCGATCAGAACGGCATCCAGTCTTCCTTTTGTCGCTTCATAAAAGATTTCATTTGCCTTCAGGTAAAAGTCTACGATTTTATCATTCACCGCTTCGTAGATTTCCGGATTTGCGATCATATTCATCATGGCCGTCTCCATACCAAAAGAAGCACAGGCATCCTGAAAGTGTGCGGACCACATGATTCCAAGCTTCACCTTATCTTCCGGTGCTTCCAGCACCCGTCTTTTACATTCTTCCACATCAATGTAGCGTGCAGGGTCCGGCCACTCAAAGAAAGCAAGATCCTCGATCTCTTCCGCTTCCTTGAAGCAACCGTCTGCCGTAAGTGTACGTTCTTCTGCATCGACCACAAAATCACCATACCAGTTAAAAGCAGCGTAGATCGCTGTGGCATCCGGTGAATGATAGGGAACCTCAACAGCGTAAAAATCATCCCCGACTGCCAGTTTTAACTCATGCATGTTCGTAACACCATAGTGGTCAAAAAGTGCCGGCTGTGCCTTGATATCCGGCATGCCAAGCCAGGCGGCCGGACGGTCAATGGGCTGCCTGTTCACCGTTGCAAAAAAACGTTCCCTACTATTCATTGTGTACCTCCTTAGATGTGTTCGAGCACTGCTGTTTCAAATGGCTGCAGGATAAGTCTATCCTTAGCTTCTTCCCCATTCAGAAGATTTCTGCCGCCCGCTGCCGGAACAACTGTGACCTCGTTTTCTGTCTCATTCATATAAAAATCAAACTGTTTATTATCCTTTGTTCTTCTATGGAATTCCACACCTTCCTGCATCTGTACTCTTGTTACTCCTGCCGTTGCAAGAGCTGCCTGATAGATTGCTTCCATTCCGCTTTCGCAAAGCCTCGCACCGATATAATAAGCATCCCCTGCGCCGTAATGATTTCTGGTAACGACGGGTGTACCCTTATAAAAATCATTGGTATAATTCCCAATAATTTCCGCATCCTGTACTTTTAGGACCTCACAAAAGTCTGTGATTTTTGCTGTTTTTTCAATTGCCCTGCCGTATGACGACCCGTATTGCACCTGTGCTGCTGCCACCTCCTCAAGGAAGGTATCCTCAAAGGAAACCCCATTTATATCTTTGGGATACAGAGTATCGATTTCCTCTGCGTACAGACCAAAGAGCTCCATCAGACCGTCCCCCGGAAAACCGCCGAGATAGCATAGCGTAGAATTATCTACGTAACCAGTCAGGTATGTGCATAGCAGGATTCCCCCGTTATCAACAAAAAGCTTCAGCCTGTCCGCAAGTCCTTGTCGAAGCAGATAAAGCATCGGAGCAACCAATACCTTATACCCTGAAAAATCAACAGATGGTGTAATTACATCTGTCTCAACACCAAGCTTTTGCAGGATTCTGTACTGTTCCTTGCAGGTCTCGTCATATTTTTTCAAAGAAGACAGCCCAGGCAGATCTTCTACCGCCCATCTTGTGTTCCAATCAAATAAAAGTGCTGTCTCTGCTTTAATCACTGAACCTGTCAAGGGTTCCAGTTTATTTAGTATTTCACCCAGTTCCTTCACTTCAAGATAGGTCCTGGTATCGCTTCTGCCAAGGTGATCCATGACTGCTCCGTGATACTGTTCAAAAGAACCTCGTCCCTTCCTCCATTGAAAATACTGAACGGTATCGGAACCGTTCGCCAGGGCCTGCAGAGATGATAGCTTATGAATGCCCGGTCTTTTCAGCTTATTGAAGGGATGCCAGTTCACAAGACTCGGTGTGCTCTCCATCAGCATGAAAGGCTTCCCCGGCAGGAAAGAACGCATCATTGAATGATCAAAGGCAACATCAAGCGATGATCTGTATAAGGTCTCTTCATCATTGCCCCAGGCAGGATAGCTGTCCCAGGCAATCACATCGAGTTCCTTAGCCATTACTTCATAGTCCAGTCCCCGATACATGCGCATAAAGTTCGTTGTTACCGGTATCGTATTCCCATTTTTACGTAAGACACTGATTTCAAATTTCATAAAATCGGTCATGTTATAGGTCGTGAACCTGCGCCAGTCAAGACGCAGACCAGCTACACTCATTTCTCCGTTCGGCATCGGTGCTTCTATCTGGTCAAAGCTCGTATAATTATGACTCCAGAAGGTCGTCCACCAGGCCTTATTGAGCTCACTGATATCATTGTGATAGCGATCCTTCAGCCAGATGCGGAATTTATTCTGGCAAAGGTCACAGTAGCATTCCCCGCCGAATTCATTGGATATGTGCCACAAAATAACACCAGGATGATTCCCGAAACGTTCTGCCAGCTTCGTGTCCATAACGGCTGTCTTTTCTCTGTAAATCGGCGACGACATGCAGTGGTTATGTCTGACACCATGATGATTTCTGACTCCGTTGCCTGCCACACGCATGACTTCTTGATAGGCAGCATCCATCCAGGCAGGTCTTGCACCGGTCGGTGTAGCCAGCACGGTATATATACCGTTTTCATAAAGGTTATTAATAATGGCTTCCAGCCATTCAAAGTGAAATTCACCTTCCTTTGGTTCATACATTGCCCAGGAGAATACACCTAGGGTCGCTGTATTCATGCCGGCTTCCTTCATAAGCCGGATATCTTCCTCTAATATATCCGGGCGGTCCAGCCACTGTTCCGGATTATAATCTCCACCATGCAGTAGTCCTTTTACATTCGGAAATAATTTCATCTGTTCGTCTCCTTTCCCATTCACCGGAGAATACCTCCGGTCATGACCGCCAGCTGTCTGCTGACTTAGTCCGGGTCAGACCGTTGTATTATCTCATTAAAACCAATACATCCCTGGCTGACAGAATTATTTTACCGCTTATTACTTCCCCTGTCATCAGATTTGTAAGACGATCATTTCTAAAATCAACACCGGCAGCTGTATGATTATGATTTATGACAAATACGACGCTGGCTTTTTTTGATATTCGATTGGTGATTTCAATTCCCTTATCCGCAGTATAGAGCGGAGACAGTTCATTTTCTCTGCAGATGCGGTCTGCGAACTCTGCCAAAAATTCTTCTGATGGCTCAGTTCCTATATAATAGGCCTTTCCCTGCTTATATTGATTGACCGTAACACAAGCCATTCCTTCATAAAAATCTTTGCCATACGTTGCAAGCACAGCCGCACCTCTGGTGTGCAGAAGGTCACACAGAAATTCACAGGAATATTCCTTCTTTGCAAATCCACTGGAGGCTTCCATTACCATAGTGTTGTTCTCGGCAGGGAATAAAGCATCGGTCTCTTCCACCCAGATTCCAAGAATATCTCGTAACTGCCCCGGATATTCACCGTAAATGCAGCGGTCATTCTCATCGGCAAGTCCTGTCATGGTCGTTGCGATAAAACAACCGCCGTCTGCCACGAAATTTTCGATTTTTTCTGCAACACCTGGCTTCATCATGTATAGCATCGGTGCTGCGATGACAGAATATCCGCTTAAGTCCGCTTCGACACTAAGGATGTCCACAGGGATATTCATCTCATAAAAAGCCTTATAGTATTTCTGCAGAGTTGCAAGATAGTTCATATCCTTGCTTGGACCGCTCGAAAGCTCCAACGCCCACCAGCTGTTCCAATCCATCAAAAAACCTACCTTTGACTGAATGCGGCCTTCTAAAAATGCGTCTTTGATTGACCGCAGCTCACTGCCGATCTGTGCGCACTCACGAAAGATTCTGGTATTTTCGTGACCCGCATGGGAAATGATCGCTCCGTGAAATTTCTCTTGTCCGCCTGTGGATTGACGCATCTGGAAGAACATACAGGTATCCGCACCATGTGCCATAGCCTGATAGCTCATAACACGGACTTCGCCAGGTCGCTTTAGCTTATTGTAGGGCTGCCAGTTCTGCTGATTCGGAGATTGCTCGGTCAGCATGTAGGAGGCTCCTCCCTTTAAGCCTCGCATGATATCATGCTTTAAAGCAACCAGGCTCTTATCGTCGGTCGGCCATGGATAATTGTCCCAGCCGGCAATATCCATGTGTTTTAACATTTCGAACTGGTCAAGCTTTTTGATAAAACCGGAAATGTTAGTCGAAATCGGAACATCCGGACTGTATTTTTTAAGTATCTTATACTCATTCTCAAAGCACTCCGCCGTAGAATCGGTCACAAACCTCATATAATCAAGCTGTATCGGCGGATTGAACCGGTAATCGTCATTTTGCTCAGTCGGAAGCGTTACTTCCTCGAAGCTCGTAACAAGGCGTCCCCAGAACGCAAGGCTCCAGCGCTCATTCAGATTTTCAACTGTCTTATATCGTTTTTTCAACCAGTTACGGAATCTTGCCTGACAGGTCGGGCAGTAACAATAGGTGCCGTATTCATTGGATACATGCCAGGCAGCAAGTGCTTTATGACTGCTGTATCGCTTCGCCATCTCTTCTGCGATGGCTGCGGCACGTTCCCGGTATTTTAAACTGTTCACACAAAAGAAGACCCGCATGCCGTGTGTTCTTTTTCTTCCGGCGATGTCTACCGGAAGAACCTCCGGGTATCTTGTCGAAAGCCAGGCCGGCTGCGCCGTTGTCGGTGTTGCAAGACAGACCCGGATGCCGTTCTCCCAGATCTTATCGAGAATTTTATCCAGCCAGGCAAACTCATATACACCTTCCTCCGGCTCAAGTTTTGCCCAGGAGAATACAGGAAGTGTCACAATATCGATTCCTGCTTTTTTGAACATTCTCATATCTTCCTCAATGGTCGCATCATCCCACTGATCCGGGTTATAATCACCGCCGTATAATACTTTATCTGCACCTTTTAACATTTCTGCCTCCTGCTCTTTTTCGTCCCCAGAGCCATTCCTGCATAGAGGATCGACTCTGTACTCTTTGCCTGTTTACATGAATTACTGTTTCCGACACCACCCGCTTATTTTAATAATTTTCTCATACTATTATATCTGCATTTAATTTCTGAACATCAGTGTTTTTGTAATTGATTTCTGCAAATCAGTGTTTCTGTATTTAATTTCTGCACATCAGTATATCTGCAGGACAGGTGCTTTTAGAAGTCCTGTAGCATCGACCTGAAGATGTGTGGAAGCTCCGTCTTTGATCATCCATACCAAGGTATTGGTCACATCGATCGTAATATGATTATTCCCTGATATCAGAAAATCAGTTATATTCAGCATTCCGTGGTTCTGCAGGATCATTCCCGCAGATAATCCGTTGATGAAGACTTCTGCCGTATCACCGATCCTTGGAAGAGTAAGTCTGTAAATATCCTCTTTCCCTTTATCAAGCAGCATATTTCCTTCATACCGGAAGGTTCCTGAAAAATTAGTGAAGTATCCTTTGCTATTCATATTCGGCAGAGTACCTTCAGCAGGAATTCTCAGCTTTTCTGTAAAAAACATATCCTTTCCGGCTGCAGATATGGACACTTTCCAGTCGAGGTCAAGCTGTGTCGTCTCCTTGCATTCTCTTTTCTTTTGCACCGTGCAGTTCTGCTTATATATATTAATCTGCTGTTCACTGCATATATTTTCATCAAAAAGAAATATCTTAGCTTCACCAGGATGCAGTTGAAGCGTTAGCTGCTGATTTTCTACACGAAAGCTTTCGGCAGTATTATCCATAGCATTATATTCGGTTACCATGGTATATCTTCCGTGCTGTATCGTGATGCTGGTATTTATGACTTCTGTAATACTTTCATTGAAGAAATAATAAACTTTGCAGCCTTCTTTGATGTAACAGTAAAAACGAAGATCCTTATGCTTTGTACTGCATTTCATCTCGGTCAGCTGCTGCTTCCTTATTGTCTCGGTCAGCTGATTTAACGGAACAACAGTAACTGCCTGTAAAAATGCCTTTGGCAATGCCTGGAATGCTGTATCTGCAAGCGGAAGTCTGTCTGTCATATAGACTTTCCCACCATTTTTAGCGCCTTCGATCACTGCTGCCACTGCTTTTACAGGAATATAATCAGCATACGGAAGAATCAGACAGCCATAGCTTTCCTTGTTGGCCAGCCATCTTCCGTTTTTAACAGATACATTGCCTTCCAGCAGCAGATCAGCAGAAATCACATCGGCATCGAGCTGTTCCTCCAGAAGAGCTCGCATCGGCACCTGAAAAAGCTGTGTCTTTCCACCGCTCCATTCTGCTTCTGCGTGATAGAGCAGCAGTGCATCCGCAACATGCACACCATCGCTTAGCAGATGTGCCATACGATTCATATATTTCATGAGTGCCGAAAAAGCACGGAACTGCGGGTTATTTCCTCTGGCATAAAAATGCGGCGGGCAGTCTCTGTCCGGAAACAGCGGAGAAAAAGCATGCGGAACGAATTCATTGATTCCGCGAACCAGCATGTGGTCTGTGAGCCATTTCATCAGAGAAACACCTTCTGCCCATCCATAATTTCCAAAAATCTCGCATAACGCTCTTCCCTTCTTTTCCACATCAATATGAGCCAGAGAACTTCCGAGCTTTGCAAGTCCAAAGTGGAAAAATTCACCGTCTGCATCACCGGCGATCCATTGATGGATTCGTTCAGTGAACCCGGGAACGATCTGATGGTGCACGACATCAATACCAGACATATGCTGCCCCTTCTGAGCTCTGAAATAATGTCCGATACTGCATCCGAGTCTTGCATGCGCGTTATCATCCTCTATAATATGACCGATGTACTCCACTTTATGATTGCTGCACCATGTACCGATCTGACCTGCAAAACAGCGGTCCACCAGTGAAGTAACTGCATCCATGTATTCACTGCGCAATACTCCTGTTTTGCTTCCTGTACTATACCAGAGAGAAATCAGATGAATGGCAAGGTCAGCACCCCATTTTTCCTCCAGTATACACTTTAGTTCATCGCTCCAGGGCAGTCTGACATTCCCCTTTCCCAGCATGTCTGTAAAAGAATATCCCGCTGTATTGCCAAGCTCAGGCTCATCGGTAAAAAATCCGAGAATTGTTTTCCCGAATTCATGTCCAAATTTTTTATAATGTGTCTCATATACTTCATCGATCAATACGCGGACAGAAGCAGCATCGATCAGATTCATATACTCCTGTCGTCCGCCGCCCTGCCTTGTTGTAAAGAGCACGAACAACCGGTATCTCCCTTCAGGAAGATCAAAATGTACAAAATCATCATAATACCGGTCTGTCAGATCGATCACTCCCTGCTCAGAAACATCAAGTGTATCCGTGTCTGGCTTTGGAAAAGCAAGAATTGAGATAAGCTTTCCATCTTTTCCAAGAAATGGAGACACCAGCACGGCCCCGTCTCTGGCCGGCCCAATGATATCCATGTGGCGTTCTGCAAGGTAGACCTTCGCAAGTTCAGGATGCTTAGCAAATCCTCCGTTTGCATGCCCTGTCGGAAATTTATCATCATCCAGGATCCAGAGCTTCATATCGTTCTTCTTTGCTTCCTCTATAAGAAAACCCAGATCGTCGAACCAGCGGTCTGTACAATATCCGGGATAAGGTCGTGATTCAAGACAGATTTCCTTAATTTTGCACTCCGCAATTCTCTCCACTTCTTCTCTGAGAATATCCTTGGATTCTCCGTGCATCCACAGGAAAGGAAGGATATGGTTCGACCCCTTTCCGGACAGTAACTGTTCAACACACTTCATAACTTCCCCTATTCTGCGCATGTTCTCTGCGCATAATCTTAGTTTGAGCCGAGGATTTCGCAGGCGAAAACACGTTGAGCGCTCTTTCTCAACGTAAATTGAACGGCCTGCTTGCTGCCACGGTAATCGTTCTGAACTCTTCAAAAACACTTGTCAGATCCCCAGGTCTGTTTGGTCTGGTAGCACAGTAAAAATGATACAGTGTCCCATTGTACATAACAATAGACGCTTTATGTGCATGATTCTGATCAAGGCTGCCGGATATTCCGCTTGTCAGAATGGGCAGATCTACCTTCTCCCAGTCTGTCAGGTTTTTAGAGAGTGCAAGTCCTTCCTGTGCATGTCCATTGTCATAGCCAAAATAAAAATTTACATACATATCTTTGTCCTTCAGAATATAAGGATCTGAAACAAATCTTCCATCCCATGTCTTTTCTCCTATACGAAGAACCGGATTTTTATCGCAGCGTTCCCATTGGAACAGATCTTTTGATACTGCCATTCCCGTCTGCTCGATCCATCTGGCTTCCTGGTTCTTAGCATTATAGAACATATACCAGTTGTCATTAAAATGTACAATGCAGGCCTTGTACAGCCCGCCCATTTCCCAGGGCTCTCCATCCTTCCAGGAGAATACAGGAGCATCAAGGCGTTTCCATGTCATCAAATCTTCTGACTCGCACCAGGCTAGACCGATTTCTGCAGGACCGGCTTCATAACCGTTTTTTGGATAGGAATGATACACCATCCAGTATTTACCATTTATTTTTTTCAACTGCGGCAGATCCTGAAAGTTGTCACTTTCCTTGATCATCCATGTTGCAGCCCCGCCGATGGCATCCCATCTGCCAGAACCCTCTTCACGGCACAGAATGATTCCCTTATGCTCCCAGTGCAGCAGATCATCGCTGGTGGCGAGAGCTGACTGATACCCAATGCCGTCAAACCCGGTATAAAGCATGTAGAATCGATCGTTATGCCAGAACACAAACGGTATATCAACCCCTTTGGCATCAAAAGCGCCTTCTTTCCCTGAGCCGGTCAGCACCGGTGCACCATAGCGGTATGGTGTCATATATTGATTGATTCTTGTATCTGTGATTGAAATCATCTTGGAACCTCCTTCATTTGGCCTGTCTGCAGCGTGATACTTTTATATTCTGACATTATTTATCAGACCGGGACAGTATATTCAAATTCATGATACCCGGAACCAAATGTTCTCATGCTTTTATCATGATCGCAGATCAGTCTTGCTCTTGCATTCGGCGGTATCTGCACTTCGACCAGCACCATCTCCTCCTGTTTTATCCAATGAATCGATGCTTCTCCGTAAGGATGAGGAATTTTTGCATAAGCTTCACTAACATCCTGTGCAAAATAAGGTCTGATGATGATTTCATCAAACTCTGATTCTGTCCAAAAGGTGCCAATACCGGCAAGTCCGTTGTAGAACCATGCATCGATGCTGCCGAGCATCAGATGATTCTGTGAGCCGTGCGGATTCTCTTGGTCCGGGCCGTCCCATTCTTCTGCCAGTGTTGTTGCACCGTGCATGACCTGGTATCCATACCCCGGACGGTCTGTGATCTTTGTCATTTCATATAAAATATCAGACCTTCCATAGGTCATCAAAGCTGCGGTCACAAAAGGATGTCCTATATCACCTGCCGTAATTGCATAACCGCGTCCCTTAATATCCCGGACAAGATAATTCAGTACCTTTTCCTCATATTCCTCCGGGACAAGTCCGGCCATCAGGCTCATTGCCTGCGCGGCCTGACTTCCGGTCGCATATCGGAAGGTTTGATCATCGAAGAACTGCAGATTATATTCTCTGAACACTTCTGTTTTCAATGCCGCAAACCCTTTAGCATCCTCATGCTTTCCCAGCATCCCCGCAACTTTTTCCATAATACAAAGATCATAATAATAGATTGCGGTCGCAATAACAGGAACCGGCGTGTTCTGGGAATGCGGTTTACAAGGACCGATGTCCAGCCAGTCGCCGAGACCGTGGTGCAGTATATGGTGATGTGTCATTCCCGAAAGATAATCAAGGTATTTTTTCATTACATCATAGTATTGAGCAAACAGCCGGGTATTGCCATACTTCTTATACAGCAGCCAGGGATTGATAATACAGGCACTGCCCCACTCCGGTGAGTCGACAAAGCCTTTATGATAGCCAAAGACAATATATTCAGGCGAAATATCGGGAACCAGTCCTGTTTCACGCTGTGCATCCGTCATATCCTGTTCGATCTTTTCATACAGGCTCTGATAGTCAAAGTTCGCCATCATGGACGGTCCGATCAGGTAGCTCTGCTCGAGCCACGGAAGCTTCTCGCGATGCGGACAGTCGGTCAGATAGCTTTTGGTATTACTGAGGACAGCCTGCAGGATGATTTTGTGTATATCATTAAAAAGCTGCTCGGAACAATGAAAATCACCTTTTGCTCCAAGATTCGGATAGATAAATTCACCCTGCACACTGTCCAGTACCGGCTGACTCTTGTTGTTCAGTGAAAACTGTAACGGCAGTGCTCCTTCGACCTGCAGATACCGAAAACCAGTATACGTGAATCTTGGGGCATATTCCTGCTCATTTGTTTCATTCATGGTATATTCCCAGTGATATCCGCGTCCCGTTACCTTTTGGTCCGGAACATTGTTCTTATCTAAAATCTCACCCGGTGTAAGCGTGATCTTTGTGCCGCTCTGATCTCCGCGTGACTTTATATGTATTCTCACCCAGCCGGAAAAATTGACACCGAAATCATATAAATACACATCGGGACCGGTCTCCATGATTTTTACCGGAGCATAAGTCTGCATTACTTTGACCGGCGGCTGCATCTGTGCCTTCAGTTTTCCTTTTGGCGGTTCTGTTATAACGGCAGGTGAAAAACCTTCATGTTCTATAAAATCAGCTTTTGAATAACCTGCCGGCAGCAGTCTGCTGTCATAGTCCTCACCTCCATAAATACAGCAGAAAGTCAGCGGACTCACTGCCATATGAAAGTTTTCATCGGTGATAAAGCTTTCCTTTGTTCCGTCCGAATAAGTAATGTTCATCTGCATCAGCAGCTTCATTTTACCGTAGCTGCGCTCATAATATACATACCTTCCTCCGGGAAGATTGAACATGCCGTCTCCCAGTATAAATCCGATGGCGTTGTTTCCTGTTACAAGATAGTCTGCAATATCATAAGATGCATACAGACAGGTTTTATCATAATTGGTCCAGCCGGGTTCCAACACATGGTCGGAAACCTTTTTCCCATTAATTTCGCATTCAAAATGTCCAAGCCCGCAGACAAAAAGGCTTGCTCTTATTACTTTCTTTTCCAACTGCATGGTCCTGCGGAATATATGGCTGCAGTGATCTTTTGTCTCACCTATCCATTTACCCTGCCAGTCCGCGGCTTCTAGTAAGCCTGTGCGAAAAAAAGCTGTTTCACTTACTTTTGGTTCTTCCCCGTTGTTCCCCCACACATATACTGTCCAGTAATAATCCGTATCCGATACCAGTTCCTCGCCGCAATAAGGTATGTGCTGCATATCTTTGCTCATTACACGCCCTGTATCAAAAATAGTTTCATCTCTGACAAGAGCCTCTCTGCTTTTTCCGACCCTGAGACGATATGCTTCCTGAATCCAGTTCTTTGCCTTTGTTTCGGCATTCCAGCCAAATCGCGGCTGTCTGCTGTCGACCCCGACAGGTTCTATCAGGTACTCTGTTCGTAAATTCGTTATCTTCATACTATCATCCATCCTATTTGTGAGTTTTAAAACCCTTTCATGTGATGACTTTTCTCACCCTGTTTTAAGCAAAATGGGCAAACCAGATTTTACCATGGTTCTGATCTTTATAAAAAAGCTTTTGGGTAAGACATTCATTCCAAAGTCCCAGGAACATCTGTCCCTTAATGATGTCTTACCCAAAAGCAATCCATACAATTATTAACGCTTAGTTGGTCACTGAATTTGCATTCAGCATTTCAAGTGTTGAATCAAAATCTTCTTCAGCCTGGCTCTTTACACCATCTACGTAAGTATTCCAGTCGCTGTCATTGTTGATATCCATTTCACCTGTGATGAACTTATATGCATACTCTCTTGCATAAGTCTCACATGCAGAAGCAAGCTGTGATTTAGCAGTTGATTCATCTGCGGTCAAACGAAGTACCGGTGGTCTGTCATAAGGAGATACAGAATCTGCTCCGCCGTTTGCATCTGATTCGATCCAGTATTTTCCTTCATAGAAACCATTTGTTGCATTCCACCAAGGCTCAGGAATTGATGATACAGAAGTCATTGCTGAAAAATCAAGCGGAGTGAAAGGAATACCGGAACGGCATACGGAAGATGACATAATACCATAGTTAGCAACTTCTGTTGCAGGGCTGGCAGCACTCATGATCGCATCTGAGAAAGTATTTCCATCTGCTGATGCAGTATATGTTTCACCTTCAACGCCCCAGTTCATCATCTCTACCATCTCATCAGAATACTGATAATCGATCATAGCGACAACATATTCCGGATTTGCAACGTCAGCTGAAATGTAGATTCCCATCTGAGCATTCAGAGATTTTCCGTCCTGTTTTGAGCCCCATTTCCATGCTGTACCGTATTTTGTGTTCTCAGGAAGATAGGCAAGTCCCCACTGAAGTCCTTCTATTGTTGTTGCTGTATTCCATCCTGCAACACTTCCTGCCCAGAGGTTCGGACAAACAAGCGCTACGCCTGTTGATGCTTTTGTTGTTCCTGCATTGTAATCTGCTGTTCCCATCTCAGGATCGATATATCCTGCATTCCATAAGGTGTTCAGGTATGCAAGCATTTCTCTGAAATTATCTTCAACAGGTCCGAATGCCCATTCAGAACCATTCCAGTAAAGAGTATCCCATGTGTGATAGATTCCTACGAATCCACGGTAGAAAGCATAGTCTTTTGTACTGTTCATCATAACATACTGTGCATCGGATGCACCGCTGTCGATCAGGCCCTGAAGTGATGCACAAAGTGTTGTGAACTCATCAAGTGTTGTAGCCGGTGTCAGGTTGTTTGCCTGCAGTACATCAAAACGGTATGCAAATCCCGTAAAGGACTGTGCGCCCTGAATATCCTGTGTATTGTCGAAGCCATCCATAAAGTAGTACATGGATCCGTCTGCGTTATACGCAAAAGCTTCACCGCCGTTGGTATCATTAACATATTCAGGATAGTAATACAGATAATCCTTATAGTCTGCAATATTTAATACGATTCCGTCATCACCGTACTCATTGATTGCTGTTCCCTGTGAATAACTGGACACATCCGGTACTTCGCCTGACTGAAGAACAACAAGCTCATTGGTTCTAAAGTCAGCCCATGGGGTGCGCTGCCATGTAATATCAAGCTTGCAGCCAAGATATTTTTCCATCTTCTCCTGCCATAACTGCTGCATTTTGGTACCGTCTGAACTCTGATTGAAATCTGCGATGCTTACTGTCAGTGACAGTGTACCGTCTGTAAGTTCAGGAAGCACGATGCCGTTGGCAGCTGCAGTACCCTCTTCCGGTGCCGTTGTATCTGTTCCTGCGTTGCTGTCTGTTGCTGCTGAAGTTGGTGCAGGCGTTGCTGTTGCTGCTGTTGTTGCTGTTGCTGCTGTTGTGTCCGCCCCACTGTTAGCTGTATTATTACTACTGCTGCCGCAGCCGCTGAACGCGCTGATCGTCATAGCAAGTACCAATAACATAACTATGGAATGTTTCATTCTTTTCATTTGTTACCCTCCTTATAGTTTTTCTGACCATTTATCACATCGGTTCATAGTACCCGCTGTAACCATATCCCTTACCCTTTGACAGCTCCTAACTGCATGCCCTGTGCAAAATATTTCTGTATGAACGGATAGACCAGCAGAATAGGACCTATGGTCGCAATGATACAGGCATACTGTACGTTCAGTGCACTGAGCTCTCCATTATTGAGCATTTCAGTTGTTCCGGTCATATCGCTTAATCCGCTTGTGAAAACTATCTTGCGCAAGATCATCTGGATCGGCTGTTTGCTGCCGTCCTTTATATAAAGGAGTGCTTCGTAGTAACTATTCCAGACATTGACCATTGCAAAAAGTCCAAAGGTGGCATATAGTGCTTTCGACAGCGGCAGATAGATCCTTGTAAGTATTTTTATCTCTCCGGCACCGTCTATTCTTGAAGCTTCTCTGATCTCTGATGAGATTCCCTTATAAAAAGCTCTGTAAACGAAAACATTATAAGCTGACACTGCATTCGGTAGGATCAGTGACCACCAGTTGTTCATCAGGTTCAGCTTTTGAATCAGAAGATAAGTCGGTACTGTACCGCCGCTGAAGAACATTGTGACCAGCAGGAACACGGACAGCTGCTTTTTCAATACAAAATCGTTGATCGACATGGTGTATGCAAGTGTTGATGTCAGTACCAGATTCACTGCTGTTGCACCGATTGCTATGATGAATGTATTGGCATATCCTCTCCAGATGGAAGCTTCTTCGAACAATAAAGAGTAACCGACTGTTGTGAACTCTCTTGGGAACCAGCTTACCATTCCCGAACTGATCATCCTTCTGCTGGAGAGCGAAATTGCTATAACATTTAAAAACGGATACAGCATAATGACACAGAAGCCAAGCATGAACAGTATCAGAATGACATCAAATGTTCTGCTGCCGATATAAATTTTATTTTTAACTTTTTTAGCCGTTGCTTTTTGCATCCTTCACCTCATATTCTGCATGTTGCCAGTTTGTGATTTTACATTCTTATAATTTATGCCGACGCAGATCCTGCATAATAATTACCAGAGACTGTTCTCGGAATCAATGCGTCTGACAATCAGGTTAGTCCCAAATACCAGGATAAAGCACACAACGGAAACAAACAGATTGACTGCCGTGGAATATTCGAAATTTCCCTGTTCTATACCCTGATGATATACAAAGGTGCTTATAACTTCGAGCTGTGACCGGTTCGTATCATTCTGCATCAGGAGGATCTTGGTGAAGTCAGCTCCCATGACATTCCCGACATTCATGATCAATAGCACTGTCGTTGTCGGCAGTATCGCAGGCCAGGCTATTGCTTTGATCTTCTGCCAGCGATTTGCACCATCTATGTTGGCCACATCATACAGAGAGGTATCCACATTGGATAAGGCGGACAGATAAATGATAGATCCCCATCCAATACCCTGCCATATTGCAGAGCCAATATATTCTGCAAGAAAGTAAGCAGACCCGTTATTCATATCAACAGCTTCCATTCCAAAAAATTCTCTGATAATATTGAAGAGTCCGTCAAGAGAACCAAATCCGTTCAGCATGGAGCAGATAACTACGATCGATATAAAATGCGGTATATAGGAAATTGTCTGCACCGAACGTTTAAATATCTTTCCCCTTACTTCATTCAGCAGCAGCGCAAAGATTATCGGTGCCGGGAAGGTGAATATCATTGTCATTACACCGACCTTCAGAGTATTCCAGATGGTAGGCCAGCTGTTGGTGTTGCGGAAGAACCTGATAAAATTCTTGAACAGCGGATCAAGCCATGGACTGCCTGTGATACCTGCTTTGGGTTTGTAGTTCTTAAAGGCTATCATAATGCCGTACATCGGAAAATACTTGAATATAATGACCACTGCAACGGCCGGTATGATCAGCGCGATCAGCACCCGCTGCTTCCATAACAACTTCATATAACGATGAAACCGTTCGGAAAAAGAAAGCTTAATTGTTTCATTATTCTTCGCTTTGTCTTTCTTCATTCGTTTTCTCCCCTTCTTCTGTTTGTTTCTCCTTTTAATATCTGATATAATAATATGAATGTTTCGCTCATCACCAGCAATAGTAACAATCACTCACCAGGCGATGGGTTCATTATATGGCATTATGTATAAACTTAGAATGCAGAATGCTTATTCATTTTATGCAAATTAATTAGAATTCTCAGTTTTACATGGAAAATTATAAGAATATTACATATTTATCGTAGAATATTCCATAGCCGTTCAAGAAAATACGTTGTACAATGCTATCAGGAAGCTGCTATTGCATAGTCGGAGGAAAAACAGTGCTCGAAAAACGTATGTCCCTAAAAAATTATCTGATGTTATCTTTTTTAGTCATGTTCGTCTGCATCCTTTTTGTTCTGTTCCTGACTATGAATGCACTTACGAAAATGCAGCAGAAAACGATGGAGAATAACCTGACATCATACTCTTCACGAGTCGTTCTGGACGTAGAACAGACCTATGAGAACATCGGTAATATTGCTCAGAGCCTCGCTTATACCCAGATCGTACAGGATTATCTGATGGAGACAGACGCAACCGATAAATCAGTAAAGTTCGAATCCTATAATAATATATACAGCCTTCTTGTCAGCAATCAGAAGCTGAATTCCTGCATACTGGACATTGCAATTGTAGGTAAGAATGGCAACAACGCTAATATAAACAGTGATATTTCTATTTTTAATGAACTATTTGACCTGGTTCCGACCAGCAATCAGCCCATTGTATTTCTTGGAAAACAGATCCTGTATATCAGAGAAGAAAGCTATGAAGCACAGATCGCTGCTGTTCCGATCTATCAGACCTCGAATCTGACACAGTTTCTTGGTGTTCTTTTCATCGCACTCGATACAGCAGTCATTCTGGGCAATACAGATCAAGACACCACCGGTATGGATATCCAGCTGCTGATGTCGGATTCTGACGGTAATCTCCTGTCCGGTGATGACTTGCTGTACAAGAGCGTACAGGAATCTGTTACATCAGACATCTTCAGTGTCACGCATGAAGAGATCAATTACGAATGCAGGAAGTATGAACTGCCTTCTTCAGATGCCTTTCTGTATACGCTGTTCAACCGCGGTGATTACGTTACGGATATGTCACGGATCATGTACAGTCAGGTAATTTTTATTATCCTTGCTTTTCTTATATCTGTGATTCTCTTTCTGCTGTTTTTGAAGCCGGCCATGGCATCACTGGGGCAGCTGACAAGAATTATGAATGCTATCGGCTCCGGTAAGCGAAAGGCTATGAATGAACGAATCACCATATCCGCAGATGCTTACCGCTGCAAAGAGGTCTATGCCATCGTTACCTCCTTTAACGATATGCTCGATGAGACAGCCCGCCTGAATCATGCGATCTTTGATTCCTATACAAAGATGTATGAGCTGGAAATGGTCAACCGCTCCACTGAAATTGCTTATCTGCGAAGTCAGATCAATCCGCATTTTCTATATAATACGCTGACCCTGATCTGCGGCATGGCTGCCTCAGGCGAATCGGAACGGGTCATTGATGTAACTCAGGCCCTGTCCATGATCTTCAGGTACAGTATCAAGGGTGCTGATATGGTAAACGTACGGGAAGAGCTTGATATGGTAAGATCCTATGTCATGATTCAGATGCTGCGGTTCGAAGACCGATTCACTGTTGAATTTAATGTTTCTGATGAAGCACTTGACGCTATGCTTCCCAAGATGGTCATACAGCCGCTTGTAGAAAATGCCATTACGCACGGTCTCGAAAAATCAATGCATAAGGGGCATCTTCAGATTGGTGCTCTACTTGATAAACGAGACAATACCCTGGTCCTTTGGGTCTATGATACCGGTATAGGCATGAGCCGGGATAAACTTGAAGAAATAAGGCAATTGCTGCGGGATACCACAACGAATAAATCCCAGTTCATCAATCAGGATTTTGATGCGATAGAGAACAGAAATACAGAAAGTGTCGGGCTCTGCAATGTGAACAGCAGGATCTATCTGTATTACGGCGAGGAGTACAGCCTGAACGTTGATTCTGATGAAGCTGTCGGAACCAATGTTCAGATGAGGATTCCATATCGAACAAAGGAGGAAGCAATCAATGTACCGGGCAGTGATCATTGATGATGAAAAATGGGTCGTAAAAAGTCTGCTTGCTACGATCAAAGGGCAATTGTATTTTGAGATCATCGGCGAAGCATATGATGGTATCAGTGGTCTATCTCTGATTAAAGAGCAGCAGCCGGATCTTGCTTTTGTTGATATTCAGATTCCTGGCATGGGAGGTCTCGAACTGCTAAAAGCAGCGCAGATGGAGGAATTACCTACCGTCTTCATAGTGATCAGCGGACATGCAGAATTTGCATATGCACAAAAAGCCATGCTTTACAATGCAATCGGTTACTGTCTGAAACCTTTTTCCAGAAGTGAGCTTCTAGATGCCATGGAAAAAGCCTGCCGGCTGATCGAAACAAAAAAGGCCGAAACAGTCCAAAAATCAGAAGAGCTTCCCGCTTCCACAGCTCCCCTGCAGGTCGGCAACAAAATGGTCAACAAAATGCTGACCTATCTGCATGAGAATTATCAAAAAGATCTGTCCATCCAGAACCTTGCCGACCTATGCAATATCAACCAGAATTATGCCAGTCAGCTCTTTTCACAGGAAGTCGGAGAACCCTTCAGTACATATCTGACAAATCTCCGGATTCAGCAGTCCATGGAGCTTTTGAAAACAACAGACCTTCCGGTAGCTCAGATTTCTGTTGTCGTTGGCTATAAGGATTACTTTTATTTTGCAAAGGTATTTAAACGAACCATCGGTATCACACCGACCGCTTATAGAAATGACACCTGATCAACCCACTTATAGAAATGACACCTGATCAACCCAACCTTTAGAAAGAAAGTGAGACATGCCGGTATGAAGCGTTTCCTTTGTTTATTTCTTCTGCTTTCCCTGCTTCTGACCTCCTGTGAAACGATCGCAGTACAGGAATCAGATAAAAACATTACGCAAAGCTTTAACTTCGAGGATCATCTCACGATCAGTATCAGTTACTGGAATATTCAGAAGCTCGTCAACGAATCTGAGAAAGACGGAATTCTGGAATACATAGAAGACCTGTTCAATATCACCATTGAACCCATCTCTGTAAACTGGAATGATTACAAGGACAGCTATAAGGTTCTTGCCGCAACAAAAAGTCTTCCGGATATGTTTGCAAATCTAACAATTTCTTCCAATGACAGCAATGATTCAGCAGGCCTTGGAACACTGATCCAGAACGGTTCCTTACGGAGCATACCCGAAGACCTGTCAGCATATCCTGCCATTGAAGCACTGCTCGATCAATATGATTATCTTCGCTTTGATGACGGCAGGCACTATGTGCTTCCGCGTATTTCTTTTGTTGATGAAATTCTTGGTTCTTCCGATGCCGCCATGCTGGTGCGAAAGGACTGGATGGATGCTCTGGGCATTGCGAAACCCTCTTCCCTGGATGATTTTATTCAGATGATATGTGCCTTTGCCAAAAGTGACCCGGATGGCAACGGTATTGACGATACCATCGGTTATAATGTCAACTCCCGCTCCGTGCTTGGCAAGTGGGTAATTCTTGGTATAGCACCGGAGTGCAATATCAATACATGGATTCAGACAGATAATGGCTTTATTCCTTCCTATCTGACAGAAAACTTTAAGAAGGTCGTGACCGCCTATCGTAAAATGTATGAGGAAGGCGGACTTGACCCAGACTTTTATATTAAAAAATCGACCGATGCTGTCGATGATTTTGTACGCGGCAGCCTAGGTGCACTTGAATACAAATCCTCTCCTTCTGCGCTATTAGAGCTCGAGAGACAATGGGATATGCATCAGGATAAACCCTTTGAAGAATGTGTTTCTGTTCTGAATATATTCCCGGCAGAGGATGGCAATTGTTACAGCAATACAAGCAATCCTTTCTGGTCTGAGACTTTATTCTCTTCTTCTGTTGATGACGAAAAGATGGAGCGGATTCTGTATCTGATGGAATTCCTGCTTTCTGAAGAGGGAATGGCACTTGTCAAGTACGGACTGGAAGGTGTTGATTACACTTACGAGGATGGCACCTACCACTGCCTGCTTGATGTTGAGGAAGGCA
The DNA here is from genome assembly GCA_003252135.1 of Clostridia bacterium. Classification (GTDB taxonomy): domain Bacteria; phylum Bacillota; class Clostridia; order Lachnospirales; family Lachnospiraceae; genus SZUA-448. Next base: position 3,775 of record QKDK01000071.1, on the reverse strand, counting down.
GCCTTGTAGCCACACTGCAGGAAAAGTACCCTTCTTTGCTGTTGTTCACCTCACTGGCATCCTGGGGCGGTGACAGGAGTGATTTTACGCCAAGTGAAATGACCAACCTGCGATACGGAGAAACTGCAGTATCCATGGCCGAACAGGCACTGGACTGGAATGAGCAGAATACGATTCCTATCTTAAGAGCGAATGATTTTATGCTGATTCCAAAGGATCAGACAGACCTGTTCAATGCAGAGAATATAGAAAATGATTTTATCCGGGTCATTATCGGAACAGATGATCCGCTGACCATGTGGAATGACATCCTTGATAATTATTATGCAAGCGGACTTTCTGATTATCTGGAAGCCCAGAATGCAAAATTCAAAGAATAAAATCTTACCTGACTCAATGGGTAATGCGAACTTAACGCAGGAAAGAAGGAAAAATGCACGGAGTTTTTATCACAAAGGGACCGCAGGACTGGCAGATATTCCAACAGGAAGCCGGTCTGGCCCGTATTACGCTTTCAGGAACCTATAACGCGCCTGAAGCTGCCATTAATATCGGAATCGCCCTTGCAGTCCCGATCATCAGAGTCATGAGCGAGGACGATAACAGTCAGCTCATTCCCTGGACAGCCATGCCTTATATGCAAGGTCAGGATGCGTCATGCGGAACATTTGAAATGACGCTGAACCTGCCTGCAGGAGGGCTGTATAGAATTGAGACCGGTCTTGATACAAAAAGCACAGACAAGACCTACGCCTGGATCTTCCGCGGTGATGTAAGGCTTCATCTTGGTGTCGGCGATCTGTTCGTAATCGCCGGTCAGTCAAACTCTGCCGGCTACGGAAGAGACAGCGCCTTTGATCCGCCAAGTGAACAGGTGCATTTATTCAGGAACAGGCAGTGCTGGGATCTTGCTTCTCATCCTGTCAACGAATCTACCTTTGGTGCAGACGCCCTCAATGCAGAGATGGGCATCTCCGGTGTGTCTCCCTATCTTGCCTTTGGCAAGGCGCTTCACAGAGTAAGTCATTCCCCCGTCGGTCTGATCTCAACAGCCATGGGCGGTCAGCCGATATCCCGCTGGGATACAAGAGTGAACGGTGACCTTTTTCATAATATGATCGATAAAACAAAAAGCTGCGGCAAAAAGGCAGCAGGTATCCTCTGGTATCAGGGATGCTCTGATACCATTCCCGAAAGAGCAGACATATACCTCGACAGTTTCCGTCATGTTGTCGAAGAGACAAGGAAAGCGCTGGGATATGACATCCCTTTTTTTACTTTTCAGCTGAACAGAGAGCTTGCATCGAAAAATGATGAAAGCTACGGAATGGTCCGCGAAGCACAGCGCATAGCCGCATCCAGCATACCTGGCGTCTATATCCTGCCTACCATGAACATTCCTCTTTCAGATGGCATACATAACAATGCGCATGGCAACATACAGCTTGGTGAGAAAATGGCTAAGCTTTGCTCCCATGTACTGTATCAAGCCCCGGCACAGTTCGCACCTGATATAATATCTGCCGTCTGCAGGAGAAAGATTCTGACACTGACCTTTAGCAATGTACAGCGCAATTTTGCCATATTCACACCGGATGCATCCGTCATTGGTTTTACGCTGAGGGATGAAGCAGGTGATCTTTTACCGGAGAACTTCACAGACCCAAGAAGCACCGGAAATACCATAGTATTTAACCTTTCAAGAGAACTAAAGGGCAGCGCATTTCTTTCCTTTTGCAGCGAAGCAGTTCCTTCTGTTCTGCCGCCGGTCGATGAAGTCACCTATCTTCCGCCGTTATCCTTCTATAACTTCCCAGTGACACTCGAATAACAAAAAATATGAACGGAGGCTTTATGAGCAAATCAGATACAATCATATGGGATAAGGTTCACCAGGACGCACCTGAGTGGTTCAAAGATGCAAAATTCGGTCTGTTCTTTCATTGGGGGCCTTACAGTGTTCCTTCCTTTGAAAATGAATGGTACTCCAGGAACATGTACGCGAAAGGTCTTTCCCAGAGCCAGCATCATATAAAGACCTATGGCTCCCTGCACGACTTTGGATACAAGGACTTTTTCCCGATGTTCACCGGCGAAAAGTTCGATGCGAAGGAATGGGCAGAGCTTTGCGTTGCCTCAGGTGCAAAATACGCAGGTCCCGTCAGTGAACATGCTGATAATTTTTCCATGTGGGACAGCAAAGTGAACCCTGTCAACAGCGTAAACTACGGTCCGAAAAAAGATGTTGTCGGAGAATGCGAAAAAGAATTTCGTAAATACGGGATAAAATATCTGGCAACCTTCCATCATCAGTGGCTATGGGGCTGGTTCATGTCAACGGACAATGAAGCAGATGTCTATGATCCCGCTAACGAACTGTACTACGGACCTGCTCTTCCTTTAGAGACAAACCGTTATGCTCCGTACAGACTGCCAGATGACAGATTCAATGAAGTCTGGAAGGCGAAGGTTCTCGAAGTGATCGATCAATATCATCCGGACGCAGTATACTTTGACAGTCGTACCAATATCATCGGTGAACAGTACCGTTTTGATATGGCTGATTACTATTACAACACTTTCGGAAAAAGAGACGGTATCATTACCTATAAACAGGAAGACTTTCCTGCAGATATTGGAGTTCTCGACATTGAATGCGGCAGATTTTCAGAAGCCAAACCATATGTATGGCAGACAGATGACCGGCTGGAGGACAATATCACATGGTGCATGGTGCAAAATCCAAAATATAAACCGGCAGTCAAAATCATACATCAGTTGTGTGATGTTGTGGCCAAGAATGGCAATCTGCTGCTTAATGTTGGACCGAATGCCGACGGAAGCTTTCACGAAGATGCGAAACGCATCCTGACCGAAATCGGAGACTGGCTTAGAGTTAACGGTGAAGCTGTCTATGGCACCAGACCATATGATACAGCAGCGGAAGGGCCGACAAGTGTTAAGGATGATAATTATGATATCAACCGGATCAAGAACCAGCTTGTGGAAGGTCTGGCATCTGATATCAGAAATACAGATTTTTCATCACAGGATTTCCGCTTCACGAGAAAAGATGATACAATATATGCCATTGCTCTTGGCTGGCCGGCAGACCAGAAGTTAAATATCCGTACTCTTTCCCTGAAAAACACAGCAAAAAAAGCAGCTGTTGTACAGCTGCTCGGCTGTGATAAATCCCTTGTCTTCACACAGAATGATTATGCTCTTGAGGTCGCACTGCCTGATATAAAGCCCGGTGACCACGCATATGCACTGAAGATAACCTTTGCTTAAGCTCGCCAGCTTTTGCGTACATTATTCGTAGTGAGCAAGCATACGGCAAAATATAAAGAACAGCGTGCATTTTAGTATAAACCATTTGCACGCTGTTCTTTATTAGCACAGACTCTTATTTCTGCATTGTCTGTCTGAATATAAAATCACTACAGATATTTGAACATTTCTTTCGCATCATCTTTCTTTGTTGTCTCCTGAATCGCAATCACTTCGACCTTAACTGCTTTACCGCCGAATCCGATTTCAAGCACATCACCGATTTTGACCTCGGCAGATGCCTTTGCCGGCCTTCCGTTGATTGAGACCCTGCCTGCATCACAGGCTTCATTTGCAATGGTTCTGCGCTTGATCAGACGTGATACTTTTAAGTATTTATCCAGTCGCATAGTACCCTTCCTTTCCGGTTCATTTATCAGACTGCTTGGAGTCACGACAAGTCATGACTGCTCCTCATCTGAAGACAGATTCTTTTATACAG
>QKDK01000278.1 GCA_003252135.1 Clostridia bacterium | reverse complement strand
GCAGGAACCGAATGAATTTTTTTAAGTATTCTTCCTGCATCCAGACCATAGGCATACTGTTCTGAATCAGGCAGGTCAGGAATTGTCTTTTCTGCAGATCCACCATTGATCCAGGTCTGCAAAAGATAGGTTCCATCCTCGCAACTTCCGAATTCAATCGGTCTGCACATTGGAACTCCCTTTTGCTGTAAGATCTGTTGTATGTGAAATATCTCTTTTCTGTTCTCGTACTTTTCATGTGATGAAATCCTAAGTAAATAATCTGTTCCGTCTTTTGTTGTTACCTTGAATTTTTTATCAGCGGACCATCCATCAAGAATCGGTACTTTTGATGTGAAATTAAATTCTGTCATTGTTCTGCCTTTCCTGCAGTTCTTTTCGATCAAGTACCTTTAATGCCTTAGCAGTGATCCACCGTGAGGGTTCATTCTTCTTTTCTATGCTAACAATCATCTTTCCATTGTAGGTATTCTGCAATTCCCAGCACCCGTCACTTTTTTGCTTTTTTTCAATCAACTGATACCCTTCCCGCATCCGTTCATCATGACACTTCAGATCCGTGAGAATGTCTGCAATTTCAAGCACATCCGTCTGATACATAAGGGGGAAGCCGAATCTTGTCCACCCTTCTTTTGCGACTACAGATAAATCATGGCTTTTTTTATAAAGATGATGAATCAGCATAAATTCAGATAGTTCCTTAACTTTTCTGTTTACCTGTTCTTCTCTTTTTTCATCCGGTATAACCGCCAGCGCTTTAAGTCCTTTTACAACCCCCATAAAACAGGAATGCTTTTTAAAACAAGCGACACGGCTTGCATAGCGTTCCTCACTATCAGATTTTCTTTCACCGTCATCGGCTCTTTGGTAACGAACGATCCAACGAATAGCATTTTGGACCCGTTCATCTTCCAGGTATCCCAGTCTGATCAACGAATAGACCATATTCCCGGTAAGGCAGGGGATTACCATCCCCGGCAGTCCACATTTGTCCTTTCCCATATCAACAGAAAATCCATAGGATGTTTTATCCTGTGAATGATCCAGTATAAATTCACAAGCCTTTTTGATCTGCGGATCTTTGCCATCCGCTCCAAGTTCTGCCAAAATCAGCAGCTGCCATACGGTTCCATGGTACTTGTCCTTGTAGAAGCGCTCCGGTTCCCGAAAGCTTCCATCTTCATTTTGATTGCTTATTATCTTTTGAATGGCCGGATCATTCATTACCTCTGCCTTTGCAGCTGCAATCTCCTGTTCCTTCCCCAGCCTGAGGTTTTTCATTGCATAATAGCGGACTGCAGGGTATTTCTCATCGAGCAGCCACTCTGTGACTTTGCGATCCATAGTACACCTCCTATAAGACAACAGAAAATCCGGTTTACGGTTACGTCAATTGTTTAAAACAAAATGAAACACTATAATAATGACAATGCACCACACAAGTACAAACGGAATAGCATAATACCATTTTTTCGGCTTACCATCTTTCCCTTATTCCTGCTGTTTCCATCCTGCAAACCCTGTTAATCGTTTCTTTCATCTCTTCTCTGCTCTTCTCTGCTCCTCTTTTCTTACATCATGATTCAACAGATTTTTACTTTTCATTTCAATCATTCTATCACATACAGAACATATGTTCAATATATGTTTTACAAAATGAATCATATGTACTAAATCGCCGCGTACAATATATAACATTTAGTAATGCATGAAGAATCTTAACTCTGCCATCGTTCCAGTACCGGTATAAAAGTCTCCCGACACCACTCTGTCAATCTTTTGCAGAACCACTCTTCTCTGTACCAGAATTTATAATGCAATCCGATGCCAAGCAGGATCTGAAAAGCAAAATACAGTCTGATTTCATCTTTATTCAAGGAAACTCCCCTATCCTCCTCATACCCTTTGACCATACTGTCTTTTATCTGCTCGTCCTGTGTAAAGCAATAAAAGCTTCCAAAATCAAGCAGCGGAGAACTATATCCGAACAGTGAAAAATCTATGGGAACAAGCCCCCGATCAGTCAGCAGAACATTGGATAGTGACAGATCCGAATGCAGACATAAAAAATCCGGTTCTGCTTCTTTTAGTTTCAGCCCAATACACTTTAATGTCTGTATTACGACCTCGTAGAATCTGCTCTCGATTGCTTCATTTCTTGGTTCTTCTTCGAACATTTTACAAAGCCTGTCGCAAACAGTTTTATCATAACAATACGTATCTTGTGATGTAAATCCCTGGGCTGCTTTATGCATCTTACTCAGCATCACTCCTAGCTGATATCCTGTCGTCTCATTCAGGTCTTCTTTTTCGAGTGTTCTGCCCGGTATCCATGTAAGCATTGTCGCTGCTGTTCCATCCTGCAGTAATGTTATGAACTCATCGTTCCTGTTCCTAACTGGTGTCTGAACATAAAGTCCTTGTCTTTTCAAATGCAGCAGAAAATCCACTTCCGCGCTATGAAGCCTGCGGTCATCGACCTCCTCATGCATGGCCAACGTAGTAAATCCCTCTTTTGATTTATGAATTCTTAGCAGATATCTGTCATCTATATTGTAGGACATATTTTCATTATGCCGGATCAGCTCACAGCTCGTATATTCTATATTATACCGCTGTAAAGCTTCCTCTGCCCATTCCAGTCCAGTCATATTCCTCCTCATTCCTGCGCTGATCTTTGCGCATATCAGATTTGAACGAGCGGTGACGCTCGAGGTACAAACTTGTTTGTGAAAGAATTATCTAATTCTTTCACTCTTCAAAACATGATGCCGCTTTTGGCATCACAAATAAAAGTGTGAAAGTGTTTTTCTTTCCCGCTTTCCTCCTATTATCTGTGTCTGATAATTTGTATATAAGTATCGTAAGACAAACATCTTATGATCCTAATATCATAAAATTTGGCGTACTGTTACTATAAATAAAGCTGCTGGTCATTTCCCCTATAATCTGCTTTGATTCTCATGAATGCAGCAGAATGATCTGTTATGAAAAAGAATAAGTTGTGGTTTGATTTTTCATGCAAGTTAAATTTTATCACAAAAAGAGGATCTCCAGTACATTTTTATGCACTGAAATCCTCTTTTCTTGTATGGTGTTTTCACAGACCCTTCTTCCGTCTACAGGCAATCAACAATAACTGTATACCCACCTGCTTTGTATGGTTACTTAATTACAGCCTCCTTAACCATCTGACTGCAAGATCGATCCATCCGGCATCATCCGGGACTAATTGTTCATCACCATGAGCAGTCAGTTCATTACAGAGTGACAATCCATGACCGCCTCGCTCATAAATGTGTATTTCAAATGGTATTCCAGACTTTCTCATTGCCATAACATACTGCAGAGAGTTCTCGACTGGTACAGCTTTATCTTCTTCAGTGTGCCAGAAAAAGGCAGGTACGGTATCCTCTGTCACTCTTGTTTCAAGTGAAAGAAGATCATATTCCTCCTGTGTCAGTCCTTCACCAAGCAGATTAAACTTTGAACCTTCATGTGTGTATTCACCCATAGTAATAACAGGATAGCATAAGATCATACCATCCGGCTTCCACATCTTCTTTCCGTTGATCACACTTTTTCCAAGACTTTCTTCTATCAGACTGTCATTCCAAAGTGTTCCAAGAGATGCCGCCAGATGCCCACCTGCCGAAAATCCGGAGATGATAATCTTGTCTGCATCAACTTTCCATTCCTGTGCATGCTCCCTGACAGTTTGTACCGCTTTTGCCAGTTCAAGCATTGCACACGGCCACTTTGAAGGAGCCACACTGTACTCCAGTATAAATGCATGAATTCCGCAGGCAAGATACTTTAAGGCAACCGGTTCTGCTTCTCTTCTTGATCGAAAAGCATATCCGCCGCCAGGACAGATTATAACTGCAGGTCTTTTTATGATTGTGCTGATCTCACTTGTAGTATCGATCAGATACGCAGACATTTTTGTTTTTGATTCGACTGATTCCCCCTTATATTGATAAGCCACCGCAATTTCCGATTCAAAAAAAAACATTGATTTCTCCTCCTCATATTTCATCTGTTATCATTAAACTCCTGTTGATACTTCTTGTCAATGATTAGCTCTCTTTTTTAAATCCCATAATTTCAGTAATAAAAGATGCTTTTAAAGGCTTTCAGCCAATAAAAGCATTTCGATAAGTGTTCGTTTATGTAAAGAATAATGAGATTCTTATCAACAGTCAAATAATTCATTATAAATCTCGAATCTGATGTTTTTCCAGCGATTTGCCTATGATTTCCAATATTTCCTGTGCCGCTATATTCAGATTATAGTTACGATGCTGCAGGCCTGCCATATTCATAGCCAGTTCATTTTTTATGGAAGCCGGAATGACTGCGGCAGATATACTTTTCCCATTTATTCTTACTGCTACCTGAAGGTGTCCGACTTGTGGAAAGAAAATCTGTTCAAGTCCGATTGATTTTCTTCCAACGACCGGTTTCCCAATGGGGAACTCCTCATCTTTTATCAATTCATATAACTCCTGTATTGTGATTTTTTCTTTGGTACGATACTTTCCAAACACCATGTCTTTCATTATGCTCATTTTACTGTCTCCTTTATCAAATTATATATAAAAAATAAAATCCATTTCATTAATTAAACGAACTTCTATTAATATTGCGCAGGCAAAACCCAATCGTTTTTTATGTTTTGAAGTGTGAATTCATAAAATGAGGTCAAAATGAAAGAAGCAGTATAGAAATATAGTACTTAATTTTGTTTACTATATTATGATTCCAAATAATGACATAACATCAAAAAGTAGTATAGAACACTGAAAATCTTTTGTCAACCAGTCTTTTGCTCAAACATAGTATTATTTTAGAGCAAAATATGATTGACAACATTTTAATACTGTGATATAGTAAAGCAAACTTAAACAGAAAACGGAGTTCATTATGGGCAAATCTTATTTCACATTCGCATACTTTTACTTTTATTACTTTTTTTCACTAAGCTGAATAAGAGTGAGTTTTGCTGCATGTAAATAAACGCCGGAGAAATTGGTAAGTTTCGCAGTGGAATCACTCGCGAGGCTTATTTTTTTTATATCAAACAGACATGGATAAGTTGCAGGTTATTTGAAAATGAATTGGATTCTTAGGAGGAAATCAGGATGATCGTAGTAATTAAACCAAACAGCTCAAAGCAGCAGATTGACAACCTTATTGACTGGATCAAGGCACAGAATTTTGAAGTGCATATTTCAGAAGGAAAATATCAGACCATTCTCGGACTGATCGGTGACACCTCCAGACTTGATACCGAGCTTCTGGAAGAACTTGATATCGTGGAAGCAGTCAAGAGAATTACAGAGCCTTTCAAGAATGCGAACCGCAAGTTCCATTCTGAAGACAGTATCATTGATATTAATGGTGTAAAGATCGGTTCCGGTAATTTTGCACTGATTGCAGGTCCTTGTTCCGTTGAATCAAAAGAACAGATCTGTGAAGTTGCAAGACGGGTGAAAGCATCAGGTGCCGGACTTCTTCGCGGCGGTGCATTTAAACCGAGAACCTCACCTTATGACTTCCAGGGCTTAAAAGCAGAAGGAATTGAGCTTCTTCTGGAAGCCAAGAAAGAAACCGGTATGCCGATCGTTACAGAAATCATGAATGCCAATCACATCCCCATGTTTGAGGAAGTCGATGTCATTCAGGTCGGTGCACGCAATATGCAGAATTTTGAACTTTTGAAAGAACTTGGTAAGACAAACAAACCGATCCTTTTGAAACGCGGCCTTGCGAACACCTTAAAGGAGCTGCTGATGAGTGCAGAATATATCATGGCAGGCGGAAACGAGCAGGTCATCCTGTGCGAACGCGGTATTCGCACCTTTGAGACCTATACCAGAAATACACTGGATCTTTCTGCAGTCCCTATGCTGAAACAGCTGACGCATCTTCCGGTCGTTGTAGATCCGAGCCATGCCAGCGGAATTGCCAGTCTGGTAAAACCTATGGCTTTTGCTGCCGCAGCATGCGGCGCTGACGGAATCATGATCGAAGTTCATAACAACCCTGCCTGTGCTCTCTGTGATGGTCCGCAGTCCCTGACCCCGGACTTATTCGAAGAAGTTGCAACCGGTATTTTCCGTATCCGTGAAGCCGTTAAGGGTCTGTAATATTATATAGAAGGGAGAACATCAATGAAAATAGGTATCGTCGGACTAGGCTTAATAGGCGGCTCATTTGCCAAAGCATTTCATGCTAATACAGAAGACCAGGTCTTTGGATATGACAATGATCCGCTTGCCATAAAGCTTGCAAATCTGACAGAATCCATGGACGGAGAATTAAGTGATCAAACCATTGGTGAATGTGATTACATATTTCTTTCTGTTTATCCGGATGCTGCCATCCAGTATCTGTCTGATCATGCAGTGCAGATCAAAAAAGGTGCTGTCGTAATTGACTGCTGCGGTGTGAAACGCAGTGTCTGTGATGCCTGCTTTCCGCTGGCTGCCGAAAACGGATTTCATTTTTTAGGAGGTCATCCCATGGCAGGTATCCAGTTCTCAGGATTCAAATATTCCAGAGAAGACCTCTTCCAGAATGCGGGCATGATCCTTGTGCCAAAGCCGGATGAGGATATACGTCTCCTGGAAGCCGTGAAGAACCTCCTGAAAAAAGCAGGATTCTCCAGTGTCACCATGACTACAGCAGAAAAGCATGATGAAATCATTGCCTATACCTCACAGCTGGCTCATATTGTTTCAAATGCCTATGTTAAGAGCCCGAACGCACAGATTCATAAAGGCTTTTCAGCAGGCAGCTATAAAGACCTGACACGTGTTGCCAGATTAAATGAATTCATGTGGACAGAGCTTTTTATGGCAAACAGTGATTATCTTGTTAAGGAAGTTGATTTCATCATCGAATCTCTTGCCCAGTACTCCGCTGCTTTAAAAAACAAGGATTCAGCCTCCATGCTTGCTCTTCTTCGGGAAGGCAGAGAATGTAAAGAGAGGGAAGAACATAAATGACGACGATCACCATAAAAACTTCGAACGAATATAATGTACACATCGGCCAGGGCCTGCTGACAAATTTTTCAGTTATACCCAAAGCATCCGACAGTCAGGCTGTCATTGTTACGGATGATATTGTCGCTTCCCTTTATGAAGCAGCTCTTACAAAACATCTGACAGAATGCGGATTTCAATGTCATTCTTTTATTTTTCCTCATGGAGAAGCTTCTAAAAGCATGGCTACTGTTACGGATCTTCTTCAGTTCATGAGCAGTCACCATATCTGCAGAACAGATCTTATCTTTGCACTGGGCGGTGGTATTGTCGGTGACCTTGCTGGTTTTGCCGCATCCATCTACCTGCGCGGCATCCGTTTTATCCAGCTTCCAACGACCCTGCTGGCTGCTGTCGATTCATCTGTCGGCGGAAAAACTGCTGTCAATCTGCCTGCCGGCAAAAATCTGGCAGGAACTTTTACACAGCCGCTTACAGTTTATTGTGATATCAGAACACTTTCAACTCTTCCGGAAGATATTTTTTCAGACGGCTGTGCTGAAATCATAAAGTATGCTATGATATCAGAAAAGGAACTTCTTCCTCTGATAAAAGACGGAATCAGCAAACATCTTGAAGAGATCATCAGTCTCTGCGTCTCCATAAAAGGAGAAGTAGTCGCAGAGGATGAATTCGATACTGGGCTTCGTCAGCTTCTGAACTTTGGACATACCCTTGGACATGCCATTGAAAAATGCAGTGATTTTACCATCTCCCATGGCAGCGCTGTAGCTATCGGCATGGCTCTGATGACAAAGGCTGCAGTTAAAATGAATTTCTGCGAGGAGCAGCTTCTTCAGGAGCTTCTTTCGATGCTGCATGCATGCAGCTTGCCTGTCACCTGTCCTTATACTGTTCAGGAACTGTACGATGCATCACTTTCTGATAAAAAACATGCATCCGGTACGGTTACGCTGATAGTACCGGTTGCTCTCGGAAAATGCATCCTGCACAAAGCAGATAATCAGGAGCTGTATACCATGATCGAAGCAGCATTATCCTGACAAAAATCTGGCAGTACAACACACATTATTGACCAAACCGAAAGGAGACAGCGCATGAATGCAACCATAGCCCCCTCTCATCTCTCCGGCACCATACAGGCTCCGGCGTCAAAATCTCATGCTCACAGGCTTTTTATTGCAGCAGCCCTGGCCGACAAGGACACGATACTTTACAGTAATACCACATCTGTCGATATTGAGGTAACTATACAATGTCTCATTGCTCTTGGTGCATCCATTCGTAAAGAGTCCGCCGCAGAAGAATCCGGTGCTGTCTACCATATTACTCCGATCTGTAAAGGGTCGGTATCAGCGGCTCCTGTTATGCTGGATTGTAAAGAGAGCGGGTCTACCCTTCGTTTCCTGCTTCCTATTGCAGCTGCACTTCAGAAAGAAGTATCTTTCACCGGAGCAGAAAGGCTGGCACAGCGTCCCTTATCTCCTTTATATGAAGAAATGCAGACCCATGGTGCGGTACTTGGTCCGCAGGGAAGCTTTCCGCTTTCTGTAGGCGGTGCTCTTTCTCCGGGAACTTACACCCTGAGCGGAAAAATCAGCTCTCAATTCTTCACCGGTCTTCTTTTCGCTCTCCCGCTCCTTGGAGCAGACAGTGAAATACTGATTACGGATACGCTTGAATCAGCTTCCTATGTGCAAATGACGCTTGATATAATAAAACAGTTCGGTATTAAAATCAGCTGGAACGGCAAAAAGATACGGATTCCAGGAAAACAATCCTTTCTTACACCGAACGAGGTAACTGTCGAAGGCGACTGGTCTAATGCAGCTTTCTGGCTTTGTGCAGGAGCCCTTGGCTCAGATCCGGTATGCTGCACCGGATTGAATCTTCAATCGTCTCAGGGAGATCGGGCCATACTTTCTGTACTGGAACAATTCGGCGCAAAAATCACCAGAAATGAAGACTCTGCAACGGTCACACCGCAGGAGCTGCATGCCATAACAATTGACGCCTCTGACATTCCTGATCTTGTCCCAATTCTTTCAGTGGTTGCTGCTTCTGCCCAGGGAACAACAAAGATTATTAACGCTGAACGTCTCAGGCTCAAAGAATCAGACCGTCTCTCTACTGTCTCAGAACTGCTCTGCACCCTTGGCATTGATGTCATTGAACTGCAGGATGCCCTGCTGATCGAAGGCGGCAAAATGATGAAAGGCGGTAAACTGACTTCTCATAATGATCACCGGATTGCCATGTCTACTGTTATAGCATCTTTGACAAGCAATGCTCCTATCCTTTTAATGGGAGCAGAAGCCGTAAATAAATCGTACCCGACTTTTTATCAGGATTTTGAAAAGTTAGGCGGAAATTTCATTCTTGAACAGTAAATGACCAGGCAAACAGCGATAATAATAAACAAACTGAAAGGCGGTATCTTATGTCATCTCAATACGGTGATTATTTAAAAGTCTCCATTTTTGGTCAGTCCCATTCTGCATCGATTGGCGTTGTCATTGACAACTTTCCGTCGGGAATACACATTGACCAGTCTGCTCTGGAAGCCTTTATGACCAGACGTGCACCGGGAAATGCATCGTATGCTACCACCAGAAAAGAACAGGACCGTGTGATTTTTTTGTCCGGTCTGGTAGATGATGTGACCTGCGGCGCGCCGATTTGTGCCATAATTGAAAACACCAATGTACGATCCGGTGATTATTCAAATCTGTACGATATTCCAAGACCTTCCCATGCTGATTACAGTGCCCAGCAAAAATTTCACGGGTTCCAGGATGTTCGGGGCGGAGGACATTTTTCAGGCAGACTGACAGCACCCTTATGCATCGCCGGTGCGCTCTGCCAGCAGCTGCTAGTACATCACGGTATTCATATCGGTGCACACATTGCTTCTATAGGTACCGTGAAAGACGATGCATTTGATCCGGTCATGGTTTCAGAAACAGAGCTGGTGAAAATTCATACCTCCACTTTTCCTGTTATAAATGAAAATGCAGGTGCACAAATGCTTGATATCATTGCTAAAGCAAAAGCAGACACCGATTCTGTCGGCGGCTGTATCGAATGTGCCATTATCGGCGTTCCGGCAGGAGCCGGTAATCCCATTTTTGACGGAATCGAAAATAAAATAGCAAAAATAGTGTTTGGAATTCCGGCAGTCAAAGGCTTGGAGTTCGGCAATGGCTTTCAGGCCGCTTCACTTTTTGGTTCCGAAAATAATGACCCGTTCTATATTGCAGCAGACGGTCAGGTCAGAACTGCGACGAACAACCATGGCGGTATCCTGGGTGGAATTACTTCCGGGATGCCCATCATTTTCAGGACGGCCATTAAACCTACCCCTTCTATAGGAAAAGAACAGGACAGCATAAGCCTGTCAAAACAGACAGCAGAAAAGCTTGTAATACACGGAAGACATGACCCATGCATTGTTCCTCGTGCTGTCCCCTGCATGGAAGCTGCAGCAGCAATCGCTATCGCAGACATATTACTATCAGACAGGCTACTATAAATAAGAACAAATTATTTGGAGGTTATATATGAAGGAGTTAGAGCAGTATCGCGAGCAGATCAACAGCATTGACAATGAATTAGTTGCTTTATTTGTTCAACGAATGGAACTTTCCGGAAAGATTGCCGCATACAAAGAAGCAAACAATATACCAGTTCTTGACAGTACCAGAGAGCGCGAACTTTTGAACCGTGTCTCTGAACTGGCCGGTGAGGAGCTGGAGCGATACACCCGTATCCTTTTTTCAATGATCATGGATATCAGCCGCTCCTATCAGCATATGCTGCTGCATGAGCCGACCACGACTTCCATACAGATCGAGTCTGCAGTTCAGAATACTCCTGCACTGTTCCCGGAAAAAGCAGTCGTTGCCTGTCAGGGCACAGAAGGTGCATATTCACAGCTGGCATGTGATAAGCTCTTCACCCTGCCAAATATCATGTTCTTCAATACCTTTGATTCGGTATTTCATGCCGTAAGCAAAGGATTATGCCGGTATGGTGTACTCCCTATCGAAAACAGCACTGCCGGTTCCGTTACCCATATCTATGACCTGATGCAGGAATACCATTTCAGTATTGTCAGGAGCACAAGATTAAAGATCGATCACTCACTGCTGGCAAAGCATGGTACTTCTAAAGAAGATATCCGGGAGATCTTCTCTCATGAACAAGCCATCCGCCAGTGCAATGACTTCCTTAAAGCCATGCCTAATGTAAAAATAACAGTATGTGAGAATACCGCAATGGCTGCGAAAATGGTGTCGGAATCCACACGAACCGATGTTGCTGCCATTTCCTCAAAAAACTGCGCGGAATTATATAATCTGGCTTCTTTGCAAAGCAGTATTCAGGATTCCGACTGCAATTTCACAAGATTTATCTGTATTTCCAAGCAGCTTGAAATTTACCCGGGTGCTGACAGGACCAGTATCATGATCGTCGCACCGCATAAACCTGGTTCACTTTATAAAGTTATGTCCAAGTTCTTTGCTCTTGGTATTAACCTGACCAAGCTTGAAAGCCGACCTATTCCTGGCCGAGATTTTGAATTTATGTTCTATTTTGATATCGATGTTTCTGTATATTCTCCTGCTTTTCTGCAACTGATCGGGGAGCTTGAGGTGCAGATGGAAGAATTCCAGTACCTTGGCAGCTATACTGAAATCGTCAGCTGATAAATAAGGAGGTACTTATGTCAACATCAAAACCTATGCCTTACGGACTTCTCGGAGAGCATTTGACACACAGCTTTTCCCCACAGATACACAAGCTGCTTGGAGCCGGAACGTATGAATATGTTTTATTTCCCACAGCACGTACTGAGCTTGATGCGTTCATTAAATCCAGAAAGTTCTCCGGTCTGAACGTCACGATTCCATACAAAGAAAGTGTCATCCCATTTTGTGCAAGCCTTTCAGATACTGCTGCCCGAATCGGCAGTGTAAATACAATTACGATCGACAGCAGAATCGGCCTGATCGGCGATAATACAGACTATTTTGGTTTCTGTTATCTCCTGAAAAAATTAAAAATATCCTATCAGGGAAAAAAAGCGGTCATTCTAGGCAGCGGTGGTTCTTCC
>QKDK01000302.1 GCA_003252135.1 Clostridia bacterium | reverse complement strand
ACATTTTTACTGATATATACACTTGCAACATGAATCAGTACGCTTCGGCCAGGTTTTGTACCGAATAGAAACAACAGCACAACAGAAATAGACATAAATGTTATAAAAAATATGCGCCATATTTTTTTTCTGCGTTTTTTCTTTGATTTTTTATTATTGGGGGTGCTTTCCTGTGATTCGATCTCTAAATAATCATATTCTTCTCTTGTATCCATTTTTTTATCCTTATCTTTATTATAATTTTTCAAGCATCTTTTCAATAAACTGATAAACACGTATGGAAGATGCAGCATCTAAACGTTCATTAAACGTATGTATTGATTTCATGTTCGGACCAATGGATATAATATCAATATCATTTAATTTCTCCGCGAAGATACCGCATTCAAGACCGGCATGAATGGCAGTCACATCTGCTTTTACATTATAAATATCATGATAAAGTTTTTTATATAGTTCCTGCATGACAGAATTTTCTTTATACTCCCACGCCGGATATCTGTCATTATACTGGCT
Organism: Clostridia bacterium; assembly: GCA_003252135.1. Lineage (GTDB taxonomy): Bacteria > Bacillota > Clostridia > Lachnospirales > Lachnospiraceae > SZUA-448. Next base: position 2,730 of record QKDK01000302.1, on the reverse strand, counting down.
CTGTCCGCCAAGTAATGTAAATATCCTTTCAAGTCTTTTCCGAAGATCAATCAGATCTTCTACGACCGAGCTTCGAAGTGAATAATGAAATTCAGCTTCTTTTTCTGTTGTCTTAAATATTCCAAGATTCAGTGATGTCTCAACTAACCCAGGAATAACACCGCTCATTGTCTGAGCACCGTTTGGAGCAATCAGCAGAGCATTTATCAGTCTGTCAAAATCTTTTTGTGCAACTGCATTCGCTGTTCTATTCATTTGCGAACTTATGCTCATTTCCAGTTCAGGCTCACTGTTCTCAAGTCTATGTTTATGCTTTTTGAACAGTTCAGTAATTCGTTCTTTGACCCGGTCTGGTTTTGTTGCCGAAATGATTTCTGCAACTGCCTTGACAGGAATGGCATTGCCTTTTTCTCCTCCGCATAAGGAAATCAGATGAAAATCTTCTGATTCTTTCAGCTCTGATAAAATGCGTGCCATCAGAAGTGTTGCATTTGGCTTTTTTTTATGAATATCAGCACCTGAGTGTCCACCGCTAAGACCGGATATGGTCAGCTCCAGAACTTCACCTTCCATCTGATCCCTGCCTAGCATAAGCACCGCATCCACGCCCATACCACCGGCGCAGCTGCACCAACAGACTCCTTCTTCTTCGGAATCAAGATTCAGCATTCTTTTTCCTGAAAACAACGAAGGGTTCAGTCCGATAGCACCATTCATACCTATCTCTTCATCCGTGGTTATAACAATCTCAAGGGCCGGATGCATAATGGACGAATCAGAAAGTAACGCCATCATATAGGCTACCGCTATACCGTTATCACCGCCGAGCGTTGTTCGATCTGCATAGATTTCATCCTTATCAACAAAAAGCTTCAAGCTGTCTTTCGTAAAATCATGATCTGAATCCTCGCTCTTTACACAGACCATGTCCATATGTCCCTGCAGGATCACAGCCTGATGATCCTCATAGCCTGTAGAAGCCGGCTTGTATATGATGACATTTAGAAATTCATCCTGAATATAATCAAGTCCTTCCTTTTTGGCAAAATCTACAAGGTAATCACTTATTTTCTTGTTATCAAGTGACCCTCTCGGTATTTTTGAAATCTCGCCAAAATAATGAAGAACATTTTTGTAATCATTTTTTGCAATGTACTCAAAAAAATCCATGGTACATAATCTCCGTTCTATAACATTCTAATTATATCTGATTAGACGAGTGAAAAGCCATTCTTGTTCCCTAGTTCTTAAAGCTGTGGATCGGTGCAGGTATTCTGCCGCCGCGGCTGATAAATGAATCACAGCTGAAATTATTAACCGGCATGATCGGTGCATAGCCGAGCAGACCGCCAAATTCTGCAATATCACCAACTTTTTTACCAATCACAGGAATCAGCCGCACTGCAGTTGTCTTATTATTTATCATTCCGATCGCCATCTCGTCAGCAATAATTCCTGATATTGTTGAAGCTGCTGTGTCACCTGGTATTGCAATCATATCAAGTCCAACAGAGCACACACAGGTCATTGCTTCCAGCTTTTCCAGTGTAAGACAGCCTGCATTCACCGCATCGATCATACCCTGATCTTCGCTTACCGGAATAAACGCACCGCTAAGTCCTCCTACATAAGAAGAAGCCATGACGCCGCCTTTTTTTACCTGATCATTTAATAATGCAAGAGCTGCTGTTGTACCAGGTGCACCAGGATATTCAAGTCCGATTTCCTGAAGTATCTCGGCTACGCTGTCACCTACTGCAGGGGTTGGTGCCAGTGACAGATCAACAATACCAAAAGGTACATTGAGCATCTTTGATGCTTCCATGGCAACCAGCTGTCCAACTCTAGTAATCTTAAAAGCTGTTTTCTTTATAGTTTCGCATAATGTTCCAAAATCTGCTCCGCGAACCTGTTCAAGCGCCTTTTTTACAACACCTGGTCCGCTGACGCCAACATTGATAACAGCATCACTTTCAGTAACACCATGGAAAGCACCTGCCATAAAAGGGTTATCATCAGGTGCATTACAAAAAATCACAAGTTTTGCACAGCCGATCGAGTCAGCATCCTTTGATTTCTCAGCAGTTTCAAGAATCGTCTCACCGAGCAGCTTCACGGCGTCCATATTAATGCCGGTCTTTGATGAGCCAACATTAATGGAGCTGCATACATGTTTCGTAACTGCAAGCGCTTCCGGTACAGAACGGATCAGCAGTTCATCTGCTTTTGTAGTACCTTTTGATACGAGTGCTGAGTAACCGCCGATAAAATTAACACCGACAGTATCAGCAGCTTTATCCAGTGTCTTTGCAAGAGAAACAAAATCCTCCGGAGTTTTACATGCCGCTGCTCCAATCAATGATATCGGGGTAACAGAAATCCTTTTGTTAACAATTGGTATGCCATAGCTCTTTTCAATTTTCTTTCCAACAGACACCAGATCTTTTGCCAGCATGGTTATTTTATTATAGACAGCTTCATTTACTTTATTCAGATCACTGTCAATACAATCAAGAAGACTGATTCCCATGGTGATGGTTCTGACATCAAGATTCTCTTTTTCGATCATTTCATTTGTTTCTATAACTTCATTTATATTGATCATCGTACTTTCCTGTCTTTGTGAATATATTTCATTATACTTCCGGGCTAAATACGATGCATCATGTTAAATATATCTTCACGCTGAATCTTGATCAGAACACCGATTTCTTTACCGACCTCTTCCAG
>QKDK01000320.1 GCA_003252135.1 Clostridia bacterium | reverse complement strand
AGTACATGAAATAGCTGCGATACTGACGAGCATAAGCTGAAATCCCAGTGCTATCTTCAGCCCGCGGCAATAAAAGCTTGACAGCATCAGCATACCCAGGGTCAACATGGAGATAAGCATATAAATGACCATAGTAAGCTCTGTCAGATCTCCTAAAAGCATGCGTCCAAAATGCTCGTCTGACATCGTATGGGTACTCCCCCTGAAGAAGATCATCCAAACAGCAGCTGCTGTACTGGCATACATAATAAGAATGTCAGAGATCATAAGAAGCGGATGCAGTTTTCTGGTCAGGTAATAATATATCAGAAAAACTGCAATATAAGAAAGGACTCTTGCTGTCAGGCTCATCAAAAATATCAGAATACCAATAGCAGGATAGCTTTCTTTTGTTACGGATGATAAAAAAAACCGGAACAGCGTAAGACAGTCCATCAGCAGCCAGACACTTATGGCTGCCAGAACATATTTTCTGCTGACCCGGTACTCCTCAGAAGGTCTGACATAACAATAAAAACATACGAACGCTAATACTTCCAGGCATGGACGCAGTATCATGCCGGCTGATTCATTTTGAAATAAATAGGAAACTGTAATTGCAAGACCCAGTACACCAAGCAAAATAAAGAATACTGCTTTTTTATGCTTATTCACCCTGCTTCTCCCCCGCATAACCATATTAACTTCAATTCAGGAACGATTTTGTATATCAGACAGTATAACATAAATATACATTAATAATCTATATGAATTCCACTTTGTTTTTTTTCCAGTATCTCTATGATCAGATCGACAATATGAGCCGCAGCTTCCACCGGCGGAATTCCAAATCTGCTGATATTCGATACTACGGTATATTCTGATTCCAGCATCAAAGGATGCGGCTTATAGGCAATATAGGCAGACATACTTTCTGCTGTAGTCAGGCCGGGACGTTCTCCGATCAGAACACAGGTCACTTCTGCACCGAGTAAAGGGCCGATGATCCTTGCAGTATTTACTCTGCAATACCTGACAAAAAAAGGAGTTCCTACTGTTATCCCTTCAAAGTCAAGTCCGCTGCTGATGACTTTATACAGATCCGGTATATTAGCAGCAATAGCCGGTGAGCACAGACCGTCTCCAAAATAGATCTGTACCTTAGGATTGCTGATACAATTCTGTTTTAACAGCATCTGCTGGTCTTCTTCAATGATTCTTCCCCAGTCAGGACGCAGGATCATATCCTCTTTATTCCTGCATCTGGTGTGTATTTCGAAAATGCCCAGCTTTTTTATGATATCTTCATCCACTTCCATAAACACAGAATCTGATGCCTGTGCATGATCTGCCAGAAAGCGGAGCATGCTGTCTGTTTTGCAGCGCGCGCCTGCGTGACCGATTCCGATTCTGGCAGGGGTTGCTTCTTTTGCTTTCCAGAACAGACCAGGTTCCAAAATTCCGTCATCACAGCCGAACTGCTGCATCGTTTTTTCTGTTAAATTACTCATGATTTCACTCATAACCACACCTTGACCGCTTATCCTTTCAATAGCATTGTAAAATCGCCCGCATGTTTTCCAAGTCTTCCATTTTCCCAAAAGCCCCACTTTTCCAGCCATAGCTCGAATTCATGGATCGGTCTTTTTTTCGCAATTTCACGAAGAGCAGCCAGATCATGAAAACCAGTTGACTGATACATCAGCATAATGTCATCTCCCTGCGGAACACCCATCATAAAGTGACAGCCTGCATTAACAAGAAGCATAGCCAGAGCTTCATTATCATTCTGGTCCATCGGCATATGGTTCGTATAACAAACATCGCATCCCATGGGGAGTCCATGCAGATGGCCGTTGAATACATCCTCCAGAGCAGCCCTGGTGAGCTGTTTGGCATCATATATATACTCAGGGCCCATAAATCCTACCACAGTGTTCACCAAAAACGGCCGGTAATGTCTTGCAAGTCCATAGCATCGGCACTCCATCGTCACCTGGTCTGTATGAAAATGGGCATTAGAGGACAGCTCAGATGCCTGACCGGTTTCGAAATACATTACATTAGGACCCTTCGCAGTCCCTCCCTTCAAAAACATCTCATTTGCCTCCTTGAGCATGGGAAGCGTAACACCAAATGCTGCCAGCGCTTTTTCAGAACCGGCTATCGACTGAAAACAAAGGTCAGCCCTGCCTCCTTTTTTCAATGCTTCCATCTGCGTAGTTACATGAGACAGGACACAGGTCTGTGTTGGTATGCGGTACCTGTTTTTCAGTTCTTCCAATACTTCCCAGACAGCCAGTGTACTGTCCACCGTATCAATGGCTGGATTCACGCCCAAAACAGCATCCCCGGCCCCATAACTAAGTCCGTCCAGTGCAGAAGCTATAATTCCGTCTCTGTCATCGACCGGATGATTGGGCTGAAGTCTGCAAGCTAAGACTCCATCCTCTCCAATGGTCGTATTACAGGTTGCTGTAATCTTCATTTTGCTACCGGCATAAATAAGATCTAAATTTCCCATCAGCTTTGAGACACCGGCAATTGCCTCACTGGTAAGACCCCTTCCGGTCTGCAGCATCATTTCTCCAGTCGTACTAGAAGACAGCAGCCATTCACGAAGCTCTCCAAGACACATTCCTTTTATACTCTCATACACATTTTTATCGATATCATCCTGTATGAGTCTGGTTACTGCATCTTCCTCATATGGAACAGATGGGTTCTCATACATATCCTGAACTGTCAGCTCGCTCAGAACAACTTTTGCTGCAATTCTTTCCAGTTTTGTCCTGGCTGCGATTCCTGCCAGAATATCCCCTGATTTTGCTTCAGAAGCTTTGGCAAGCACCTCTTTGACTGATGAAAATTCATAGGTATTCTGATATAATCTTGTTTTAAGAACCATGAAGCTCTCTCCTTTTACTGTCAATATCATTTATTCTGCAGACAGCAAAAAGGATTCGCTCTTTTGCTGTCTTTGTACTTATACATCATTCTGAAAAAAGCAGGGTCTTAATAACGACAGGAATCACCTTCCCAGATGCTGCCGGTGCTCCGATATCTATGTAATCACCCTGCCCGCAGACAATGTGATCAATGCAAAGTATGGCATTTTCTCTGGGAAGACGCCTTCTCAATGCCTGTCCGAGCGATTTTGCCATATCGCTCTCCATGACCAGTATCAGTACCTGTGCAGGACTATATTCTTCAATTACAGCTTTCCCGATCCCCTCTGCGATCAGTTCGATTTCCTCAAAGGAAGGGCAGGCAATTCCTTTGAACGCAAAGGCGATCTGACTGCCTGCTGCGTACTCTGAGTAAAATACAGTGAGCTTTCTTTTCATGTCTGCAGTGATAGCATACAGCTGCTCTTTTTCAACATTCAGCGAAAGCACCGGTATATCCTTGAATGGAAAGGAACAATTACAGTATTCAATTGTACTGCCAGACACTTCCATACTGTAATTACCAGCACCTATGACTGTTGCATGAACAGTTTCACTGGCCGAACCTGATTTTTTCTCTTTGAACAGGGAGGATGTACAGATCTTTTTACCGAGCAGGCAACCGATATCCCCAAAAGGAAACCTGTCTTCATGCTTTTCCTTGATGCAGTCTGCCACTCCGCCGGAAAATGTTATTATGTCCGGTATCCTGTTACAGGTGATCGCCTGACTGGTAACCATCTGCTCAAATACATCCTCCCTGGTGTCCAGAAGTACTGCCTGTTCAAGGAGTCTGCACAGTCTGCTTACGATGTATTCGATCTGTTTTAAAACCTCGCCGTCAATTACTGCTCCTTGTTTAATTATGCTGCCTTCCTTGCCAAGCAATGGTTCCAGAGACTTCGACACATAACTGATCCTGTTGTCCGTTATTTTCAGCAGACGGCCTCCTATGTTGAGACATGCTGTATCCAGAATCTTTCCGTTCTCAAAAAAACATATGTTGGTCGTTCCTCCTCCGATATCGAGGTTAGCGACCACACAGTTTTGTTTTTTTGAAAGTGCTTCTGCTCCTGACCCTCTGCCGGCAAGCACCGATTCCATGTTAGGCCCCGCTGCTGCCACCACAAAATCACCTGCAAGCTCTGCCAGTGCATGTACCACGGCATTCGCATTACGCTTTCTGGAGGTCTCTCCGGTTATGATCACAGCACCCATGGCAACTTCGTCAGGATGCACGCCTGCTGCCAGATATTCCTTTTCAACGATTTCACGTACCTTATTTTCATCGATCTCTTCTTCTGATATCAATGGCGTAAAGTACGTCCTACTCCTGTAGAATATTGTTTTTTCTACAATTTCTATCTTTGGAATACTCCCAAATCCACCTGTGTTCTTCATTTTGATTCTGCTGAAAATGACCTGTGTCGTCGTTGTCCCGACATCAATGCCTGCACTGATCACAGTTTCTTCTATTCCTGCCATCAGCAAAGTCCTTTACTGAAAAGCCCGCGCAGCATGAGCCTGATAAAGTGCTGCTTCTGCTTCTGATACGGAACTCCTGCCATATATAATTTAGTGACCTTTATCTCTTTTAAATGCTTTTTTTCTACGCTGTACGGATTTTTATCAAGCACTGCCATGTCCGCAATCTTGCCGGTCTCAAGTGAGCCTCTTTCCTTTTCATCAAAGGTTGCGTAGCATCCGTTATAGGTTGCCATACGCAGTGCTTCCTCAAGCGTAAGTGCCTGGGCCGTCACCGGATTATTGCAGGCATTATGAATCCAAAGCAAAGGATCGGGATCTGTGCACGGTGCATCAGAACCTGCAGAAATCATGATTCCATGATCAACAAAATCTCGAAGCGGATTCAGAGCAGCTTCTCTTTCGCCAAGGATCTCACGCAGATACTCTGCGGGCTCCTGCGGCCAGTCGATAAAGGAAGTCTGCAGCGGTATGTGAATTTTGTATTCTCTGCATATTTCAATTCCTTCTCTGGTCGGAAGACAGGCATGAATGATGCCATGCCTTGCATCCTCCCGCGGTGTGTCATCCAGTGCTGCTTTTAAAGCTCTGGTCGCCTGGTCAAAGGCAGCATCCCCGATTGCATGCATTTCAATCTGCAGCCCCAGTCTGTTCGCCCTGATGCAGAACTGGGTTACTTCTTCATCTGTATAATACAGTACACCTTTTTCTTTGCTTCCTTCATAAGGCTCTAACATCGCAGCATCCATGGATCCATAACAGCCATCCAGCGCAGTTGCAAAACACCCGCCTATTCTTGGAAGCTTTCGCTTTATGACCTTCCCTGTATCCATTGTCTGAAAAAAGACCCTCATCTGAATCCCATTCTCAACGCCTCTGGCAACGTACCTTTCCATATCAACATCAAGATCCCTGGGAAAACCGACTCCGCTGACCGTGTGAAACAATCCAATTCCTCTTTCTGCCATATAATCGACCGATTTCTGCATAGCCCTCACCAGTTCACTGACCGGTATCTTACCTGTAACATAGTCAGAGGTGGCAAAAAAAGCTTCCTGATTCATTTCTCCTGATTCAGGATTAAAGCCTCTCGAATTCTTCACACTTTCAGGAAGCTGGCGCAGCAGAACGCTATTAATAATGCATGCATGCCCGTCATATTTAACGACCATGATCGGACGATGATCTGACACACTGTCAAGTTCGGTTCTGGAAAGCAGTTTCTTCTCCTTTACAGAATGTGCGGAAGCGCCAAAAGCAATAATTACCTTAGCCTTTGATTTCTTGATAAAAGCAGACAATTCTTCTATGATCTCCTGGTTGCTGGTCATTTTCATGGCATTGATCCCCGTCTGAAATAATGCCATGCTCGCAAAATGCAGATGGGTGTCAGTAAACGCGGGAAGCAAAGCTCTGCTCCCTAATTCTGTTATATTTCCCTGATAGACTGCTGGAAGCTCATTCCCGACATAGAGTATTCTTCCTGCGTCTTCAACAAGATACTGATAAACATTGCTGTTCTCATCACAAGTTATTACTGTACCATGATAAATCTTCATAATCTTCTCCATTCCTGCGCCGCTGTGCAATAAAATTCATCTATGTTCATTTATTTTTCTGCTGCAATGTTCACGCCTTTTAGCATAAAGGAAAGGTGCTGCGTTCACTGCAACACCTTTGTTGTATATATTCTAGCTCAATATTTTATAAAACGCAATTTAATTTTCAGCTTTGTCCAGTATAAAAGAAACGATTGCTTCCGCTGTCTGTTCCTGCTGGTCAGCTTTCGAAATATCAGCCTCATTATCCCCCTTCTGACTGCCATAATTTCCGAATCCGGCATGATTGCCGCCCTGTATAATGATTTCTTTTGTATCTGCCGGCAGGTTGCTCTTATTCTTCTGATAGTTCTCCATGTTCAGAACACCGTCTCTGCTGCCATAGATGCTGATTGCCGAAAAATCTTCTGCAGTCAGATCAGATGTTGCGTATGAGGCGAGCAGAATGAGTCCTTCTATGGTGTCCATATGACTGGAGGCATAAGAAGCTGCCATGCTTCCGCCAAGAGAATGTCCGCCAATGTAAGTACTGTTGTATGCAGCAGTAATATCCAGATAATCATCTGCTGCATTGACATCAAATACAGCAAGGTTGAATGGCATTTTTATCAGCAGGCACGATATACCTTTTTCAGCCAGATCGATCATCAACGGCTCATATGCTGTATATTCCACTTTCCCACCAGGATAAAAAAGCAGAATTGCTTCTGTATTGCCTGCGTCAAATAAAATAGCGCTCTTATATTCAGTTATATTTATTGCAGTATTATCTGCTGCCGCAGCAACTGCCATCTTATCTGCTCTAGAGTAATCTGCCGCATAGATTCCCATCGCGCTGATCAGTATCACTATGAGAAGTGCAAAAATAATCAGTATCCTGACTGCTGTTTTGGGGAATTTCCTTTTTCCTGCTATTTCAGCAGAACTTACCTGCTTTGTTCTGTTATCTGTATTTTTAAGTTTCAAATCACACGCTCCTATCCAAAAATGTTATGTCTGTCAGATTAATTGTCACATAAATAAGGGTAAAAAACAACACTTTTATGATATATTTGATTTTTATCTAACCTCGTGTTACTATGTAATACGCAAACAGAACCGCATTGCATGAAAAGCGGCGGTTCTTTCATCAACCTATACCAGATCAAAAGAGGAAAACATGGCACAGTTTACACAGAAAGCAATAATAGAGACCTTTATGCGGCTCCTTGAACAAAAACCGCTCGATAAAATAACCGTAAAAGATATCATTGAAGAATGTGAAATCAGCCGCGGCACTTTTTATTACTATTATCAGGATATTCCTTCACTGGTCGATGAGATCTTTAAAACAGAAGCCCAGCGCTTCATCGAAGATGATGTGCGTTATGAATCCTGGCAGGATGGATTCTTACGTTCTACCAAATTTGCTTTGAATAACAAAAAGATCATATATCATATATACAACTCCGTGAACCGTGAAGACCTGGAGCGCTATCTTTACCGCGTAACAGGAAAATTCATGCTGGATTTTATCAATATACGTTCAGAAGGGCTTCATGTACCGGAGGAACATAAAAAATTTGCCGCCATGTTCTTCAAATGTGCCATCGTCGGTATAACACTGGAATGGATCGGCAACGGCATGAAGGACGACCCACAGCCTTATATCAGTATGCTGCAGCAGCTTTTCGAGGATAATATCATCCAGACGCTTTTTCATAATTCCAGTCCTGATACGAAGAAAATTTGAACACTCCTGCACTTTTGTTCAGATTTTGTATACACACACCCCTGTGTCTGATTTTTTGACACAGGGTTTTTTTTGTCCATATCTCTTTCTGCATGATGTGTGTTAAAGTTGGAAAACAAAAAGAAAGGAAAGGAGAAAACATCATTATGAAATTTATTAAAAGGGCAAAGCGTGCAAATCTTATCCTGTCGGACCTGCTTCTTATTCCGGGGGGGATGATGTTACTGGGTTATACCTTTTCACCCGCAACACTTTGTCTTCTGTCCGGAATCCTTCTGCTTATACTTGGCATTGCCAAGCTGTGCGGTTATTTTTCCAGGGATCCCTTCCGGCTTGCGTTTCAATTTGACTATGCATTTGGTCTGCTGTCTCTTATTGCGGGATGCCTGCTGCTAATTTTTTCAGAGACACTGACCACATTTCTGCTCCCCTTCTGGGGACTATACACATTGTTCGACGGTGTGCTGAAGATGCAGACAGCCAGAGATGCGAAACTGTTCGGACTGGAATACTGGTGGATGATCATACTTCTTGGTGCTCTGACCTGCATTACGGGGATACTAGTTCTTGCAGAATCAGATTCTCAAAACTCATCCCAGCGACTGCTTGGCTTAGCTCTTCTAATAACCGGTATTCAAAATGTCAGTGTCATAGCTTACACAGTCCGGACGCCAAAGAAAAAGGCTCCCCATGTCTTTCCTCATAATGATATAAAAGCTCCAAAGGGTATTTATGAAAAAAATCAGTGAATTCATAGTCAAACTGAGAATTCCAATCCTGGTAATTGCTGTTCTTCTGCTGATTCCGTCATTTTTTGGAATCCTGCATACCAGAATCAACTATGATATGCTCGACTATCTCCCGGATGATATGGAAACAGTTATCGGCCAGGATATTATGCTTGAAGATTTTGGTAAAGGTGCATTTTCCTTTATTATCGTTGAAGGTATGTCGGATCAGGATATCTCAGCACTCAAAACAAAAATTGAAGCAGTTGATCATGTAGCTACTGTACTCTGGTACGACAGTCTCTTCGATCTGTCTGTACCGATGGAACTGCTTCCAGAAAATTATTACGATGTGTTCAATTCCGGAGATTCGACTCTGATGGCAGTCTTCTTTGACACATCAAGTTCAGCAGATGAGACCATTGATGCCATCAATGAAATCCGCTCTGTAACAGGTGAACAGTGCTATGTATCCGGAATATCTGCACTTGTCGCCGATTTAAAAAGTCTGTGTGAGCAGGAAGAGCCCATCTATGTAGGACTTGCAGTACTTCTTTCCTGTGCTGCCATGATGCTTTTGCTTGATTCATGGATCGTTCCGTTCATTTTCCTGGCAAGCATCGGTATTTCGATCGCACTGAACCTTGGGTCAAACTATTTTCTTGGTGAGACTTCCTATATTACAAAAGCACTGGCTGCCGTACTGCAACTGGGCGTCACCATGGACTATTCCATCTTTCTGTGGCACAGCTATACAGAACACAAAGAAGCTGAGCACGATAAGAAAAAAGCAATGGCAGATGCCATAAGCTCGACCATAACATCTGTTGCCGGAAGCTCTCTGACAACCATAGCTGGTTTTATTGCTCTGTGTTTTATGAGCTATACCATGGGCCTTGACCTTGGAATTGTCATGGCAAAAGGCGTGCTGCTCGGCGTGATCGGCAGTATAACGACCCTGCCAGCCCTGATTCTTATTTTTGATTCGCTCCTTGAAAAGACAAGACACCGCCCGCTTATTCCTAATATGAAAAAAGCTGCTTATTTTATCACAAAACATTACCTTGTATTTCTCGTGATTTTCCTTGTGATGATAGTACCGGCCTTTTATGGTTATAATCACACATCGCTTTTTTATGATTTTGATAATCTGCTTTCTAGCAGCAATTCTGATAATGAAGACAATACTCTGGCCTATCAGGTCGCTAATGATAAGCTTACCAGCGAATTCGGCGTTTCTGCGACCCATATCATTTTGTGCAATTCTTCTTTGTCTGCCAAGGATGCAAAAAATATGCTGTCTCAGCTAGAAGCTGTCGATGGTGTAAAATATGCCCTGGGCTATAACTCATTAGTCGGAAGTCTCATACCGGATGATTTTATCCCTGACAGTGTTAAAAGCATGCTGAAAAGTGATGATTATCAGATGATCCTTGTAACTTCGGAATATGATGTTTCAACAGATGCCTGCAACAATCAGATCGATGAACTGAACAGTATTGTGAAAAGCTATGATTCAGAAGGTATGGTAATCGGTGAAGCAGCCTGCACAAAGGACCTGATCGAGGTTACCGATCATGATTTTACCGTTGTGACCTGGATATCACTTGCAGCCATCTTCCTTATTATTGCCCTTACGCTTAAGAGCATAACACTTCCGATCATACTTGTAGCTGTTATAGAATTTGCCGTATCCATTAACCTTGGTATCCCGTTCTATACGAACCTTTCTCTTGCCTTTATTGCACCGATCAGTATCAGTACCATCCAGCTCGGTGCGACGGTAGATTATGCAATTCTGATGACGACCAGATATAAAAAGGAGCGTTATCAGGGCGAAGGTAAACAGGATGCTATTGCCACAGCGCTTGCTGCTGCAATTCCTTCCATTCTGGTCAGTGCTATTGGCTTTTTTACAGCGACCTTCGGTGTTGGCTTTTATTCAGATATAAGTCTGATCAGTACCTTATGCTCTTTGATGGCCCGCGGTGCCCTGATCAGCATGCTGAGCGTTATCTTTGTACTGCCAGCCATGTTCATGCTATTTGATAAAATAATTATTAAGACCAGTTTAGGCTTTCAGAATAAGCAAAAAGCCAACTTAGAACTAAATCAGGAGGAATCTTTATGAAACATATAAAATCAAAATCCGTAAAATTGATAGCAGCCTTCACTGCAACCGCCCTGCTGTGCGGCGGTACCGGTGCTATTGCCTATGCAGCCGGAAGTAATGATGCTTCGCCGTCCATTTCAGCAGGAAAAGCAGCAGATAGTTCTGTGACCTATGTGGCCGCTGCTGATTCAAGTTCTTCAGATGCCGCAGAAGCTCTGAATGCATCACCAAGCAAGGATGAAACAGTCTATGTCTTAGCCGGCTCAGACGGTTCAGTCAATAAGATTATTGTCAGCGACTGGCTGCAAAATGCAGCACTGGCTGATTCTCTTTCGGATTTTTCGCTGCTGTCGGACATTGAGAATGTAAAAGGTGATGAAAACCTGCAGCTGTCTGGTGACGGTACTGCTCTCTGGACAGCTGACGGAAACGATATCTACTATCAGGGCACATCAACGGATACCCTCCCAGTTTCCATTGATATCAGCTATGAACTGGACGGCACACCGATCACAGCAGATGAGCTTGCCGGAAAGAGCGGTAAGGTAACCATTCATTATACTTATACCAATACAAAGACAGAAACTGTTGATATTGACGGAACCAGCGAGGAGGTTTATGTACCATTTGCAATGATTACCGGTATGGTGCTTGACAACGATGTCTTTACAAATGTGACCATTTCAAACGGAAAACTGATCAATGACGGTGACAGGACTCTGGTTCTTGGCTTTGCTTTTCCGGGACTTTCAGACAATCTGAAGCTTGATTCTGAAACAATTGCAATACCAGACTCTTTTGAAATCACAGCTGATGTTTCCAGTTTTTCTCTTGCAACAACCATGACACTTGCATTAAATGACGTATTTTCATCTTTTGACATGTCCAAAACCGATGAACTGTCAGGTCTCACCGGTTCCATGAATGATATGACGGATGCCATGGATGCTCTTATCAACGGTTCTGGCGATCTTTATGACGGTCTCATATCTGCACTGGCCGGATCAAAACAGCTTGGTGATGGATTGTCAACTGCAGCAGCTGGCACAGATGAATTGAATGCAGGAGCAAAAACAGCAGCTGCTGGTGCTGATACGCTCTCCGATGGACTCAGTGAACTCTCAGGCGGGCTTTTAACGCTCAGCTCAAGCAACACTGCCTTGACTGCGGGGGCAAAAGCGACCTTTGATGCTCTTTTATCAACTGCAGACACAAGTATTGCTGCAAGCGGTCTGTCTATACCGGCCCTGACCATTGAGAATTATCAATCTGTTCTCAAGCAGACCATTGCTTCTTTATCCGAAGACACTGTATACCAGACAGCACTTGATACGGTTACTGCTGCAGTGAATGAAAAACGATCTGTCATAGAAGCACAGGTTACTGCTTCTGTCAGAGAAAAGGTTCTGGAAGGCGTTCTTGCTTCTCTTTCGATGACAAAGGACACTTATGATGCAGCCATAGCGGCAGGACTTATCGATGATGCAACACAAAAACAGATAAATGCAGCAGTCAATGCACAGATGCAGTCAGAAGATATTCAAAATACCATTCAGTCATATACTGATCAGCAGGCAGCAGCACTGATCGAACAGAATA
>QKDK01000061.1 GCA_003252135.1 Clostridia bacterium | reverse complement strand
ACCGGCGATCTTCCGGATGTAGCTCGTGTGGATATCGTGAATACAGCATCTTATGCTGCACAGGGCGGCCTTGTAGCTCTTGACAGTTTTGAAGACTTTTCAACAGTCAGTGCGCAGTGTCTGTCCGGTCCGTTATCGACGAACTTCTACAAGGATCACTATTATGGACTTCCGCTTGACACGAACTGTAAAGCTGCCGTCATCAATATGGATAAAATGGCAGAGATTGGTTTAACACAAGTTCCGACAACCATTGAAGAATTCGTAGCGGCGGCAGAAGGTTATGGCAGTTATCTTTGGAATGTTTCAGGTGTTGGTACCTGGGATATGTATCCGTATTTCTGGCTGTTTGGCGGAACACTTACCAATGAAGATTACACACAGGCAACCGGTTACCTGAACAGTGATGCAAGTATCAATGCGATCAATACCATGCTTGATCTTCACGCAAGAGGAATCTTTACCATTCGTGACGTAGATGGTTCGGTTGATGCATGGGATGGAATTTCCTCCGGTGCATATGCAATGTTCTTTGAAGGACCTTGGTACTTCTCTTCCTATGCTGAAAGAGAGGCAGCAGGTATCGTTCCTGCAACGATTCCTACTTACGAGGGAAGATCAGCTTCTGTTGTCGGCGGTGAGAATATTGCAATCTTTGCTTCAAGCACCAATCAGGAGGCAGCCTATCTTTTCACAAAGTTCATGGTTTCAGAAGAAGTTCAGCTTGCTATGCTTCAATCAGGTCAGCTGCCGATCCTTACGTCTCTTGTAAACAATGAAACCGTAACAGCGAACCCTGTTTGGGCAGTTTATATGAAGCAGATGGAATCGGCAATGGCCAGAATTCCATCTCCAAACAACAGCAACATAGACCAGATCTGGAGTGATGCAATGACGAACATCTTCACAGCAGGCGCTGACGTAACAGAAGAATTGACTCTTGCTGCAGAACTGATGGATGCAGAACTGGAATAAAAGTAACGAGAATATTCGTGGAACAGAGTAATGTATACCCCTGCCTGTTTTTCGTTTTCTGCGAAGAAGCAGGCAGGAGATTTTAACGCTGGGACAGATAAAATGTGTTATAACGGAGGGTTGAAATGAAAAGAATCAAAAAACATTGTAAGGACTGGAAAACAGCACTTCCATTCATATTACCCGGATTGCTGCTGGTCATCTTCTTTGTATTCTATCCGATGCTTTTTACGATTCGGATTTCATTTTCTGAGTATCAGATCGTACAGGGGAAAATCACATTTATCGGACTGGACAACTTCATGAGTATTTTTCAAGATCGTTCCGGTAGATTCTGGTACGCATTCCGAAATAACTTTTTATATGCCTTTGTGACAACACCCTGCATTATTATGGGAGGATTAATCGTTGCATTTCTTGTCAATCACTTAAAACGAGGGCAGATCATTTTCAGACTCGGGTTCTATCTGCCGGTCATTACATCGTGGGTCATCGTAGGTCTGGTATTTCAATATATGTTCAACAGCAGTGAACGTGGACTGATAAATTACATAATTGTGGATGTGCTGCATCTGACAGACGAGTATATCCCTTGGCTGCTGCGCGAGTGGTCAGGGAATGCGGCAATCTGGATCATGGGGATATGGAAGAACATTGGATGGTCTATGCTGATTTTTCTTGCTGCACTACAGGGAATTGATCCTGTGCTTTACGAAGCAGCAAAGCTGGATGGAGCCAGTCTGATGCAGGAGTTCCGTTATATCACGATCAGAATGGTAAAACCAACGATTTTCTTCGTACTTGTAAATATGATCATTGGTTCCTTCAATGTGTTCTTACAGGTTATGTTATTGACAAGCGGGAAACCAAACGGAAGGACTTCTGTACTCCAATACATGTTATACGACAAAGCATTTAACCAGTTTGAATTCGGAGAAGCCTCAGCAATCGGAATTATTACAGCAATTACGGTTATGACACTGACGGTCGTTCTCAACAAAGCATTCAGGCTGGATCAGGCAGAGGGGGACAAAGCGTGAAGATAAAAACTTACATTTCGCAAGGTATTACCTGGCTGTTTCTAGTCTGCCTATTATTGATCTGTTGTATCCCATTTCTGTTCATGATAACCAATAGTTTTGGTGAGTTCAGCTATGTGCTGCCATCACCGCCGAAATTGCTGCCGGATAAAATCCAGTTTGCAGCATACCGTCATATCCTTGAGCTTCCGATCTTTGGAACAGCGGTGAAGAACAGCATTATCAATACGCTTATGGCTTCGGTGCTTGTGATTTCAGTATCGACCTTATCTGCTTATGGATTTGCTAAAATAGAATTTATAGGACGAAATAAGTTATTTGGATTATACCTGTTCAGTCTGATGATGCCCGGATTCCTAAACATCATTCCGCAGTTCATGATACTAAAGAGTATACCTGCATCGTTTTTAGGATTTAAAAATGGACTGATCGGAACAAGAGCAGGGTTATTACTGATTTATACCGCGACTAGTATTTGCGGTAATACTTTCTTTTTACGGAACTTTTTCAGGGCTCTTCCAAAGGAGCTTTCGGAATCGGTCTTAATGGATGGAGGGGGACATTGGACAATTTTTCTTAAGGTTCTTCTGCCTTTATCCAAGCCATCCATAGGAACCATGCTGATTTTCTCGATACAAGGTTTATGGGAAGAGTATTTTACTGCGAAGGTACTTGTTGGAAGCAATGAAAACATGATGACGATACCATTGATGCTGCAGCGGCTGAACGGACAGTATGCAACCAGGTGGGAGTGGGTGTTCGCAGCTTCTTTAATGGCATTGATTCCGATTATACTGCTGTTCATCCTGTTCCAGAGGAAGATGGTAGTTGGTGGATTAGCCTCCGGTTCGGTAAAGGGTTAGACAGAGAAAATAAACATAACGGAGGTACAGGAGCAAAATGAGTTTACAATGGGATGCTTATGTAAATAAAGCACAATATATCGAGAAACAGCATGAACCTGTTCTTCTGAAGGTTGAGACAACCTGCAGTCAGGAAGAGCTGACTGATTTCATAATAGAAGTTGTAAGTCTGAATGGAACAAGAAAGCGTTTCACTGACATCATATGGGAGACAAAATATTATAATGCCGATAAACAATTTAGCACGCAAACCCTGCGAAGCGAAATTCAACAGGGTATAACAGTCTGTCTGCAGGATCTTGGCAGCTGGCCGGCCGGAGGTTACGGGGTTGAGCTTTTTAAGGATGGAGAACGAATATTTACAACGGCTTT
>QKDK01000087.1 GCA_003252135.1 Clostridia bacterium | reverse complement strand
ATTAAATTAAAGAAAGCAGGGAAAAGATGAAAACAATCGGCCTGATTGGCGGAATGAGCTGGGAAAGTACAGCTACCTATTACAGAATAATAAATGAAACGGTGAAAGAAAGGTTAGGAGGCCTGCATTCTGCAAAAATAATTCTCTATAGCCTTGATTTTGCTGATATTGAAAAGCATCTAAAGAAAGACGAATGGGATGAATGCACAAGGATACTGATTAATGCGGCAGCTGTGTTAGAGAATGCGGGTGCTGATTTCATTGTTATATGCACCAACACGATGCATAAAGCAGTACCGATAATACAAAAGCAGATTAACATACCCATACTCCATATTGCCGAGGTCACAGCGGATAGAATCATGAACAATGGGTTAAGAAAGATAGCTCTTTTAGGAACAAAACATACCATGCAACAGGATTTTTATAAGCAAAAGCTTACGGATAAGGGCTTGATTGTTATGATTCCTGATAGTGAAAGCATTGAATTTATAAACCATGTGATATTTGATGAATTATGTATCGGTGATATAGTCAGCCAGTCAAGAGCGCATATAGCAAAGATTATGGATGATTTGAAACAGCAGGGTGCTGAAGCAGTAATTTTTGGCTGTACAGAGCTTGGTCTGTTGTTCCAAATGCAGGATGAAGGGAAAACCTTACTTCCTGTTTTTGATACAACTATAATCCATGCAGAATCAGCTGCATATTTTGCACTCGAGAAAGATGTTTAAAAGTAAATTAGTAATTTATAAGTTTTATCAAATAAGAGGCTTCTTTTTTTCGCGAATTTATCTGAATGCAATGGCGGCTGTAAGAAAAATAAACCTGAAGTTCACTTATAGGAGACAACCACATCCCGCATTAGATGAACTGGATTTTGAATCAAAATTTTATTACAGAATTCATACGGTAAGAGTTTCAAAATATAATTAATCATGTAAATAAATTAAAGGCTTACAGTTGAAGCTATATTTGGAATGCTTCCTTTTTGCATTAAGAATTGACAAAGCATAGTAATCTATTTATAATTGAAAATTAGTGATTTATTTAATTTTCAGGATATGGGAAAGGGTCTTTTTGTTACCCGGAAAGGCATGGTAAGCAAGTGAAAGCATATGGCGTTAATGAACTGAGAAAAATGTATCTGGAGTTTTTTGAAAGTAAAGGACATTTGAAGCTGAACAGTTTTTCTTTGGTTCCTCATAATGATAAGAGTCTGTTGCTGATCAATTCAGGAATGGCACCTTTAAAAACCTATTTTACAGGACAGGAAGTACCGCCGAGAAATCGTGTGACGACCTGCCAAAAGTGTATTCGTACACCCGATATTGATAATGTAGGAAAGACAGCAAGACATGGTACCTTCTTTGAGATGCTCGGTAACTTTTCATTCGGCGATTATTTTAAGCATGAAGCCATTGCATGGTCGTGGGAATTTTTAACAGAAGTTGTAGGCCTTGATCCAAACCGTCTCTATCCTTCTGTTTATCAGGAAGATGATGAAGCTTTTGACATATGGAACAAGGAGATCGGTATTGATAAGAGCCGCATATATCGTATGGGCAAAGCCGATAATTTCTGGGAGCATGGCGCAGGTCCCTGTGGTCCATGTTCAGAGATTTATTTTGACCGCGGTGAAAAGTATGGCTGCGGAAAGTCTGACTGTCAGGTAGGCTGTGATTGCGATCGTTTCATTGAAATCTGGAACAACGTATTTACACAGTTTGAAAATGATGGCAAAGGCAATTATACCGAACTTGCAAGTAAAAACATTGATACGGGTATGGGACTTGAAAGACTAGCAACCGTTGTACAGGATGTAGGCAGCATTTTTGAAGTTGACACTATGAAGGCAATCAGTGATAAAGTATGCGAGCTGTCAGGACAGGAATATAAGAAGGATCCAATTAAAGATATATCTATCCGCGTCATTACAGATCATATCCGCTCTGTCACCTTTATGACCTCAGACGGTGTTATTCCGTCTAATGAAGGCAGAGGTTATGTACTGCGCCGTCTGCTGCGCCGTGCCTGCCGTCATGGGAGATTACTTGGAATAAAGGGTAAATTCATCAATGAGATGTGTCAGGTAGTGATTCGCGAATCAAAAGACGGATATCCAGAACTGGAAGATAAGAAAGAATACATTCTTAAAGTTTTATCAATAGAAGAAGAAAAATTCAACAAGACCATTGACCAGGGTCTGATTATTCTTGCTGATATGGAAAAGAATCTGGGAAACAGCAAGATTCTCAGTGGAGAAGATGCATTCAAACTTTACGATACCTACGGTTTTCCAATCGACCTCACCAAAGAGATACTGGAAGAAAAAGGTTTCGCTGTAGATGAGGATGGCTTTAAAAAAGCCATGAAGATACAGAAGGATACAGCCAGAAATGCACGAGTAACAACAAACTATATGGGTGCAGATGCGACTGTATATGATGAGATCGACAGTAAATTTACCAGTACCTTTGTTGGCTATGATAAGACATCACACAAATCCATAATCACAGTTCTGACAACAGAAACCGAGATTACGGATGAAATCGTTGGCGGTCAGAATGCGACGATCATTGTAGAAGAGACACCATTCTATGCTACAATGGGTGGTCAGGCAGGTGATGTAGGCCTTATCACAAAGCTTGATGCTGAGTTTGTAGTTGAAGAGACCATCAAGTTAAAAGGCGGTAAGATCGGTCATGTTGGAACAGTAACCATGGGGAGCTTTAAAAATAATGAGATGGTCACTTTAAGCATTGATACAGAGAAGCGTTCCATGACCTGCAAGAACCACAGTGCAACACATCTTCTGCAGAAAGCATTACGTTCTGTACTTGGCGCACATGTAGAGCAGGCAGGTTCCTTTGTGAATGAAGACAGACTTCGTTTCGACTTTACTCACTTTTCTGCGATGTCCAGCGATGAGATTGCACAGGCTGAAAAGCTTGTTAATGATAAGATTTTAGAGAATCTTGATGTAAATACAAAAGTAATGAATGTCGAAGAAGCAAAGAAGAGCGGTGCCATGGCACTCTTTGGCGAGAAGTATGCAGATGATGTACGTGTTGTAAGTATGGGGGATTTCAGCATGGAAGTATGCGGCGGTACCCATGTTAAGAATACAGGAGTTATATCTGTATTCAAGATCTTATCTGAATCAGGAATTGCTGCAGGTGTAAGACGTATTGAAGCAATCACAGGAAGCTCAGTATTTGATTATTATAAAAAGATGGAAGCTGATTTTTATG
>QKDK01000365.1 GCA_003252135.1 Clostridia bacterium | reverse complement strand
GAATAAAGCGCTGTTGCTGCTGAACCCATACTGATGTTTGATATCTCTCCAAGCACATCTTTTTCAGAATCAGTCAGTCTTCCACTGTTTTGCTGCAGAGAAGAACTATTGCCTGAGCTGCCGGTGTCATTCATCCCGTTGAGCAACGCATTTATCTCTTCTTGCGATAACATGCCATCCATACGCTACTCGTCCTCCTCTCTCACAATAGTCGATATTTTTACTGCGTATGCTTCAGAGGATGACCCTGGCAAGGCAGTAAACTTATTGATATTTCCCACATAAACATTTAATTCATCTTCAACTTTGGAGTTTAACTTTATTATATCACCTTTTTGCATATTAATAAAGTCATTCACGGAAATTGAACTTTTACCCAAAACGACCCTCACAGGAATTCTTGCTTTTGATATTGCCACTTCAATCAGATTCTGATAGGTTCTCTCTCCCGACTTTCTCATCGTTGAATACCAGTATTTTGTATTCAGTTTGTCAATGACTGATTCCAGCACCTCATAAGGAAGACAAATATTCATCATGCCCTCAACAGATCCGATTTTGATATTCATCGTTATAATCGATGCCATCTCACTTGGCGAGATGATCTGCGCAAACTGTGAATTGGTTTCAATTCTCGATAGACGCGGCGTCAGCGATACTACATTCGCCCACGGTTCCGACAATAAATTCGTCATTACAGTAAATACACGTTCAATTATTGTTAATTCAATTTCTGAAAAATCACGTGTCTTTTCAAGCGGAGTCCCACTTCCGCCCAGCATACGGTCAACGATCGTATAACCTATGCTTTCTGCTAATTCTATGACTATACTTCCTTCCAGAGGAGTAAAATCAACTATACCAAGTAAAACCGGATTTGATAATGCATTTGTGAATTCTACATATACCTGAGCTTCCGAATTTATTACTTCAACCTGTACATTCTTTCGAAGGTAGGCCGGTAAATGCGTCGCCAATAAACGACTATAATGTTCAAAAATTATTTCCAATGTTCTCAAATGTTCCTTGGAAAATTTTGAAGGTCTGGAAAAATCATAGTTTTTAATGGGCCTTTCGCCAGATTCTTTAAACTCTTCAGTATCAATCTCCCCGCTGCTTAACGCTGCGAGCAGATTATCGATCTCGTTTTGGGATAAAACATCACCCATTCCCAAACCCCCTAACTTTACTCATTAAAAAACAAGTAATCATAGTATACCATACGTTATATTAAAAATCATTATAAATTATATAATCCTAATGTTGTACCAAAATCTTCACAGTTACTTTAACAATAAACTGCGAACCAAAGAATTCCTGAATACTAGCCAGAGCATCAGCTTCTATTGAGTCTATGTTGTCAGAAACTGTGTCTCCGGTATACTTGCCGATCTCATCAAGAATATAACGTTCAACTTCTGTTGAATGAACATTTACTATATCAGGATTACTAATATAATACTCATCATTTTTATTTATTGAAATCTCTGCTGTCACTTCAGCATAGCTTACTTTTCCTGAATCATCCGTTTTTAGATTGGCAACTTCTTCTGTCAGCACTTCCTGTGTGATCAGATCCGCTAAAGTGTATGTGGCAGCTTCTGCAGTAGCCTCAGGTGTCTCCAGTTCCAGATCTGCGATCTGAGATATCTTGACAACCAGATCGTTTGCATTTTTCATATAAGGCACAAATGTGAAAATAATCATTGCTGTCAATGTCAGGTTGACCATTGTAGCAGCCAGAATTATGATCGTAAGAATGTTTTTTCTCATGTCTTCCTCCTTGAAAGTTTATCTTCCTTATTGCTGCGAGTTCAGCAGATTATATATTCTGATTTCGATCCGACGATTTCTGTCTCGTCCTTCTTGTGTCAGATTACTGGCAATCGGATCATTTTCCCCTTTTCCGCTCCACTTGATGTAATTAACATCAAGGCCCTTCACATCAACAAAATAATTTTTTGCACTGATGGCTCTTGCACAGGATAAAATATCATTATTAATATAAATATTAGTCGACAGCAACGGTACATTATCAGTATGTCCGATAATTTCAATCAGGTTTCCTTCATATGTCTTCAAAACATCGCCCAGTCTTGAAAGAACAGGCAGTGAATCGCTTTTCAGATCTGCTTTCCCCGAATCAAAAAGAAACGTCCCACTGATCAATATCTCAATATATGTTCCGCTCGAATCAACAGTTGCCTCAATATTATTATCAAGATTATTCTGGTCGAGCTGTTCTGATAACTGATCATACATAGCTGCTGTTTCTGATGTATTCGCTTCGTTTAACACTTCCTGAACAGTCTGATCTGAATAGCTGTAATAATTCTCACCGTCTGTCTGAGTACTTTGCTGTCCCATGGTCGAATAATACTCGTCAAGGTTGCTCAGCTGAGAAGTGCCAGCACTTACCAGTGTCCCATCTCCAAGCGATGCCCCGCCGCCTTTGAATATACTGAAGCTGCTGGACATAGATGCTGCAATCTGGTCAAATTTCTCTGCATCTACACTTGACATGGCAAACAATAATACAAAAAAGCACAGCAAAAGGTTCATAAGATCGGAAAATGTAGCCATCCAGGCCGGAGCGCCAGGTGGTGGAGCTTCTTGTTTCTTTTTGGCCATTTACTGCTCACCGCCTTCACTCGCTGATTTCTCTGCCAGCTGTTTACGTCTTGCAGGAGACATAAAGGACTTGAGTTTCTCTTCAATTACACGTGGATTTTCACCGGCCTGAATGGATAAAAGTCCTTCGACCATTACCTCTTTCATCGAAATTTCAAGACCGCTGTTCGTCTTGAGCTTATTTGAAACCGGAGTACAGATCCAGTTGGCAAGCAACGAACCGTAAAGAGTTGTAATAAGTGCCACCGCCATATTAGGTCCAACAGTTGAAACGTCGCTAAGTTTACCAAGCATATTTACAAGACCGATCAGGGTACCGATCATACCCCAGGCAGGTCCCATGGCTCCAAGATTATCCCAGAAAGAAATAACACTTTTATGGCGGTCTTCCATACAGACAAGTTCTGTTTCAAGAATACTGCGAACAAGTTCGGGATCCGTACCATCTACTATAAGCAGAATTCCTTTTTTCAAAAAATCATCATCTATACTGCCCGCTGCTTCTTCGAGAGCCAATAATCCCTCTTTTCTTGCAATACCAGATAAATTTATTATCTTTGTTATTGTATCTTCTTCATTCACTTTTACCGGTTTCAAAATCAATCCAAAGCTTTTAAATCCATTAA
>QKDK01000118.1 GCA_003252135.1 Clostridia bacterium | reverse complement strand
TATAAAAGTAGACCCTTTTACTCGTACTGGTGATCAGTGTGATACGAACAGCATATTCGGCACCCTCTGTCATCTTATTCTGAATTTTGATTTTTGCAGTTTTTCTGTTATCCTCAACGCTGAGCGCGCTGATCGTCCCCGACTCAAAGAGATCCCCGGTCTGTACCTCATAGATCTCATACTTCATCTTTCTAACAACACTTTTATTTTCTGTGATCAACAGAGTAAATGTCTGATCAGAAGTCAGCGGTGTAATGGTTTCTCTGATCTGCATCTCGTCCAGGTTGGAGGTGTATCCGTATAAAAGATTCACCTCTTCCTCATTCACGAGCATGGAGATATTCGGCAGGGTCGCATCACCCATTTCTGTTGTATCCTTTGTTATGTCAAAGCTCTGTACGGTAAGATAATTCTTGCTAAAATATGTCAGGGAGCAAAAAAATATCACCAGTAAGAGCAGAAGCCTGTATCGAAACTTCATGGTATCCCTTTCTGACCTTCCATTTATTTTTTATCTTCTGTATTTACAAGCAGCTCATTAAGCTTTGGCCGGAGAGAAAGCCTGTCAAGTGCTTCCTGGTATGCTTCGATTTTTTTCTCTGACCTGCCTCCATTTCCCGTCTTCACCGCACGTATCAGCAGATTTTTCGGGGTATGGGACATATCGATGAACTCCAGGATCTGCACTTTATACCCGAAGCATTCGAGCAGTTCCGCTCTGAGCGCATCCGTCATCAAAGCTGCCATCCGCTCCTTGATGATACCATGTTTTAAAAACGGCTGCAGGTTTTCTGATGTCAGTTGTGCGTTGATTTCATGCTGACAGCAGGGGACTGATAATATGACTTTCGCTCCCCAGGTGACTGCCCTGTGCAGTGCATAATCAGTGGCAGTGTCACAGGCATGCAGAGTAACGACCATATCAACACGGGAGTCTCCATAATAGTTTGCGATGTCTCCCTGCAGAAAGTTTAGATCAGTGTAACCGTAACGCTCGGCCAAAGCCTGACAGTTCTTAATAACTTCTTCCTTCAGATCAAGGCCGGTAATGCTTACCTTTTTCCCAAGCTTCTCATGCAGGTAGTAGTACATAGCAAAGGTCAGATATGATTTCCCGCAGCCAAAATCAAGTATTCTTATGCTTTCTTTTCCTTCCAGCACCGGCAGGATATCTTCAATGAACTCAAGGAACCGGTTCATCTGCCGGAACTTATCATACATGGCCTTAACGACCCGTCCTTCCGCAGTCATTATACCAAGATCCTGCATAAATGGTATCTTGGTTCCCTCTTCCAGCAGATATTTTTTAGTTCTGTTATGCTCGGAAGGTTCAACAGCTTTTGTCGGCTGCTTCTTTTTTATCTTTATGGTTGCCTTTCCTTTTTTTGAAAACAGCATCGTGACCAATGCATCCTGATGACTGATCTCGACCTGTTTCAGCTGAACAGGCAGCCATTCCTTCAGCTGTGTCATCAGCTCCTGCTTCGTCAGATTCTGATGAAACACCTGCGTTCCCCGAAAGCTTTCAGCCTGAAAAAAAAGAACTTCTTTCAGAAGCACCGGGCGTATCTTAACTTTCTTCAGCTCAGACTGACTGGCATTGCTGATAATGATCCATTCCAGCTTCTCATCCAGGAAGCGTTCAAATGTTTCTGCCGCCTGCCGATCTGACTGTATATTTTCTATATTAATATCGTCCATCAATCCCTCTATCCTTCAGACAAAAAAGTTTGTTGCACCTCATATTGTACCTTCTTTTCCAATAAACTTCAACAGCTTTCCTCACAGCAATCATGACAGCTCCTTAACTTTTTTAACTGACGTCTTCCCATCACCTGTTTGTTGTGATAGGATTAACCATAGAATATTTTAATGCAGACATGCAGGTTAGGAGATAAGATATGCAGGATAATTGTATTTTTTGTAAGCTGGCAAACGGAGTTTTTGATACGATCACCGTATATGAGGATGCAGATTTTCGTGCCATCATGGATATTGCACCGGCAGCCAGAGGACATATTCTATTGCTTCCCAAGGAACATATGGCAGATCTTTTAGAGATGGATGAGAATGTTTCTCAAAAAGCTTTGGCAGTGCTCCAAAAGATTGCAAAGGCACTGAAAGAAACAATGAAGTGTGATGGCATTAACCTGATCCAGAACACTGGTACCGCTGCGGGACAGACTGTTTTTCATCTGCATTTTCATCTGATTCCACGCTTTGATGAAGACATGGTCATTCTGCCCTGGGAGCACCTGTCCTATGCAGAAGGAGAAGCACTTTCGATTGCAAATAAAATCAAAGAAAATCTATAGCAGTCTTTCGCCATGAATCTCTGCAGTAAAAAAGAACGGTCTCTGCAGATCATATGAACTCTGATCTGCAGAGACCGCTTGTTATATTATGGTCAACTTTTAATTTACTTTTCAACTTCCTGTATCAGCTGATAGATCAGTTCGACAGAGTCTTTAAGCTTGCTTTCGTCCATTTTGGCAAGATACTTATCTCTTTTGTCCATGACTGTATTCACAGCCTCCAGAAGTGTTTCATTGGAAAGCTCTTCTTCTCTCAGAACATAGCTGAAGCCCTGCTGTTCAAAAGATTCTGCATTCAGTATCTGATCTCCGCGGCTTGCCGCTGCTGACAAAGGAATCAGGATGTTTGGTTTATGAAGTGCAAGCAGCTCGCATATGGCGTTGGCCCCGGCTCTTGATATGACAAGATCACTGGCTGCCAGAAGATCCCGCAGCTCTTCGCTGATATATTCAAACTGAACATATCCGCTTTTCCCATTCTGCTTTACATCCATCTTATTCTTGCCGCACAGATGAATTACATAAAAATACTTTAATAAGGTAGGCAAAAGATTCCATACACTCTCATTTAATGCTGCTGAACCGGTGCTTCCCCCGACCACCAGTAAAATGGGTTTTGCATTATCAAAACCGCAGAAAGCGCGGCCCCTTGCTGCATCTCCTTCAAACAGCTCTTTTCTTATCGGCGTTCCTGTCAGAACAGCCTTTTCCTCCGGAAGAAAAGCAAGTGTCTCCGGGAAATTCGCACAGACCTTCGTAGCCGATGGGATACAGATCTTGTTCGCCAGTCCCGGTGTTATATCTGATTCGTGAATGATGACAGGTATCCTGCAATGCTTTGCGGCCATAACTACAGGCACAGCTACAAAACCGCCTTTCGAAAATACCACATCAGGCTTCAGTCTTTTCAGTAAATCCTTTGCCTGCTGATATCCTTTGATGACTCTGACCGGATCGGTAAAATTCTTAACATCAAAGTACCGTCTGAATTTACCTGAAGCAATGCCATAATAAGGAATTCCCTCCTTCTCAATCAGTTCCTTCTCTATTCCAAGATAGGATCCAATATAAGAGATGTCATACCCCTCTTCTTTCAGCTTTGCGATCATGGCCAGGTTCGGGGTAACATGTCCTGCGGTGCCCCCGCCTGTT
Source organism: Clostridia bacterium (assembly GCA_003252135.1). GTDB lineage: Bacteria > Bacillota > Clostridia > Lachnospirales > Lachnospiraceae > SZUA-448. The sequence goes on along the minus strand of QKDK01000118.1, from coordinate 8,715 downwards.
AATACGATTCTTTTCATATCCTCTTACGCCTCCTGGCGGTTTCTATATTGTTTTTAATGCACGTGCAAGCTGATCCGGACAGGAAGTATTTTTTCTGCCGCATCGTGTTCCTTCGAGGATACCGATCACTTTTTCAACTTCCATTCCCTTCACCAGTTTCGAAATACCTGAAAGATTCCCATCGCAGCCGCCGTGAAATGTAACGTCAGTGATAAATGCTTTGCCATCCTTTTCCTCTGTTTCGATGTGAATCATGCTTGAACACACACCATTGGTTCTGTAATCCATTTTTCGTGCTTCCTCCTATTCCTGCGCCAACCATGCGCCAAACAAAAGCCTGACAGCTTTCATTTTCATCATAAACCTGCTGTTTATGAGCTTACTTTTATTTTTCTCCTCTTTCCTGCGCTGATCCTTGCGCATATCAAGTTTGAACGAGCGGTGACCCGCGAGGCACAAACAGGTAAGAAAAAGTATTTCCTTCACATGTGAAAAAGTATTTCCTTCACATTGCTTCCCCATTGTATAACAGACTTCTTTAATATGCAAATGAAAAAAATGTGTCGTTTTGCCGCTGGCCAGCCTGTATATACTTTACTATATCATAATGTAGATTTACAATATGAACAAATACGTCTGCGCTCTTTACAAGAATGCCTTCATCATGTACAATTTTAACCAATTACACATTATTCAAATGTTATCAGCAATACCAGTCAAATGTTAGAGCTTTTTTATGAATTGCATCAGCCTTAAGGGCGAAACGGAGGGAATATGTCTTCAAAGACTACGAAATTGAAAAAGAAAAAGGTCACGAACCTGACAAAGCTTAAAGCCCTGCTCCATCACATTTTTATTGACGGTCTAAGCGGTATGGCACTTGGTCTGTTTGCGACCCTGATCATCGGCACCATCATCAGCCGCCTTGGCATACTGCTTCGTGATGCCACCGATACATCCTATTTAATGACTGCGGGCACGCTTCTCTTTACCATGGGAAAAGTAGCTGCATCCCTTACCGGCGCTGGTATTGGCTGCGGCGTTGCCTATAAATACAAAGCTTCTCCCCTGGTTCTGCTGGGGGCAGCTACTGCTGGTATGGTCGGCGCTTTTGCAAGTAAGATCCTCGGGGCAACTCTTCTGAATGATACAGCAGTCATTGTATCTTATGCCGGCCCCGGAGAACCGCTCGGTGCTTTTATTGCATCCTATGCTGCCATTGAAATCGGTCAGAAAGTTTCCGGGAAAACAAAAGTCGATATTCTGGTGACACCGTTTGTAACGATAGCGTCCGGTTCTGTCATCGGTCTTCTGATCGGGCCTCCGATATCTTCCTTTATTACCTGGCTTGGCTCTGTTATAAACTGGGGAGCAGAGCAGCAGCCGTTCCTTGTCGGAATTATTGTTTCTGTCCTGATGGGAATTATCCTGACATTGCCGATCAGCTCTGCTGCCATTGGTATTTCACTTGGTCTTTCAGGCATCGCAGCCGGTGCTGCTGCAGTCGGATGCTGCTGTCATATGGTCGGCTTTGCGGTTGCCAGTTTTAAAGATAACAGGACAGGCGGATTGCTTGCACAAGGACTCGGGACCAGTATGCTGCAGATGCCAAATATACTTCGAAAACCAATCATTGCTGTTCCTGCCATAGTTGCCAGTGCTATTCTCGGTCCGGTATCGACCTGTCTGTTCGGAATGACCAATAATCCGACCGGCTCCGGTATGGGAACCTCCGGACTTGTCGGACAGATTATGGCATTTGAGACCATGGCGCCTGATCTTGGTGCCGGTATGGCATTGTTCCAGATCATACTTATGCACATGGTGCTTCCTGCACTGATTGCCTTTCTTGTATCCTGGCTGCTTCGTAAACGCCAGCTGATCCTTCCCGGTGACATGAAACTGGATATCTGATTGTCCTGATTACATGAAATGATATCTGACTGCACCGATTATGCGAACTGGATATCTGATTGCCTATATGTTCGAAAGCTATTTGAAAGGAGCTTTATATGATCTGCATTTATATTATTGCCGGATGTGTGCTTGCATTACTTCTTTTGTTCCTGTTCCTGATCGCTCCCAAAAAACCTTCCTCTGCATTAACAGAGCCTTTTATCAACCGAAACTATGCACACCGCGGTCTGCATACAAAGGATAAAAAGATACCTGAAAACTCGATGTCTGCTTTCGCAGCTGCCGTAAACGCAGGTTACGGAATCGAGCTTGATATCCAGTTTTCAAAAGATGAACAGATCGTTGTTTTCCATGATGACGATCTTCCCCGCGTCTGTCACACAGAAGGAAAAGTCTGTGATTTTACATATGCAGAACTTCAGCGGTTTCATCTGCACAAGACCAAAGAAACCCTTCCGTTATTCCAGGATGTGCTTGCTCTGGTAGACGGAAAGGTTCCATTGATCGTAGAATTAAAAAATGGTTCTAAAAATGACCTGCTGTGCGAAAAGAGCCTTGCCATGCTGCGTGCATACCACGGACCTTTTTGTGTCGAAAGCTTTCAGCCTCTGATCGTTGGCTGGTTCAAAAAGCATGCACCTGATCTTTTACGCGGTCAGCTGAGCGCAAGTGCAAAAGAGCTTCGGGAGGATATGTCTTCTTTTCTGGCCTTCGGGCTTAGTCATGTACTTTCAAATTTTTATGCAAGACCGCACTTTATAGCCTATCACACAGTAAAGCGCTCTGTCCCGGTAAAGCTTGCCGAGAACCTTGGTGCGATGCGTGTTGTCTGGACCTCCAAGGATGAAAAGGCTGCAAAAGCATTGGAACAAAGCAATGATGCCGTTATCTTCGAGCGTTATCTTCCCGCACCGAAATATAAATAGTAATGTATCCTAATTTGCTGAGGGGACTCCATGGAGTCCTCTTTCTATGTCTCTATGTTCAGCTCCGGTGCGATAACCTTTTTGCATCAAGAACTCTTTCAGCATCTCTGCAAATAGAACAGATCTGTGTTTCCCTCCGGTGCAGCCAAACGCAATAACCAGCTGACTTTTCCCTTCCTTTACGAACAGCGGTATCAGAAAATCCATCAGATCACAGATTCTTAAAAAGTACTCACGGCTTTCCTCATGCTGCATCACAAATTCCCGAATACAGTCATCTTTTCCTGTAAAATCACGTAAATCCGGGTTGTAGAAGGGATTAGGCAGACACCTGACATCAAAAACAAGGTCTGCTTCTGCAGGAAGTCCATTCTTATATCCAAACGAGAGCATCTGTACCAGCAGTGCATCATTTCTGCTATGATCGGCAAGTATGGAAAGCATCCGCTCTCTTAACTGTGCCGGCAGCAGCCTGGACGTGTCGATCACGTAATCAGATATCTCCTTGGTTGCTTCCATCAGCATACGTTCCTGTTGAATCGCTGTCTGCAGGGTAAGCCTGGAATCCTCGATCAGGGGATGTACTCTTCTGGTTTCTTTGAACCTTTTGAGCAGAACCTTGTCCTCGGCATCAAGATACAGAATCTGATAGGGATATGCCTTCTTTTTCAGCTCCTCCATAGCCTCAAAGAACTCATGGAACATGGCTTTGCCACGTACATCTACAACTGTCGCTATCTTTTTAGCTTCTTTATTCTCTGTCATACCATACAGGTCTGCAAAGTTCACCAGAAACTTAGGCGGCAGATTATCCACACAATAGTATCCCATGTCTTCCAATATGTCCATTGCTCTGGATTTTCCAGCTCCGGACATACCTGTTACAATAACCAATGCCATATTCTGCCTCCCTGCTGTGTTTTGAATCCTTTGTATTTATCGGCTTAAAAAGATTCTTATTTTTCTGTTTCAAATTTTATTCTTATATGATACACTATATAAAATATTTCTATGATTTCTATACATGAAAGGCGGTATGTTTATGCAGGCTACAGATTTTCCAATGATTTTTCGAAAACGTTATGTTCCAGATGAAACCGTAGCGCTGAAAGATGATATCATTCTGAGCTGTACAAAGGATCTTATGCTTACCAAATGGATCGCACTCAAACCAAGGAAGGATATTGCCCACGGTGTCTCGGCATATTTTATAAACGACGGTATAAAGGTCAGTAAGGTATATGATAAGAATGATACCATCGTTTACTGGTACTGTGATATCATCCGGACACTTCATGATGAAGAAGCAAACTCCATTGTATTTGAAGACCTGCTGATCGATGTGATCGTCCATGAAAATGGCAGGATGCAGATCGTAGATGTTGCAGAAGCAGCAGATGCCTGTGAAGAAGGTATCATATCAACAGATCTTTTATTACAGGCGCTTCGCATCCTTGACACCCTTGCCGCTAAAGTCTACACCGGTGAGTTCTCCAGGCTGCAGGCTATTATCAATGAAGCTGAAGCTCAATCCTCCAGCATCTGAACACGTTTTTCATGACGTTCGATCCCTGAGAATGGTGTTGTCAAAAATATCTCAACGATCTTGACCGCAAGTCCTGCTCCGATCACACGTCCGCCCATTGCAAGGATATTGGCATCATTATGCTGTCTTGTTGCTTCAGCACTGAAGCAGTCATGGCATAATGCCGCACGGATTCCCTTCACTTTATTGGCAGCGATTGAGATTCCGATACCTGTTCCGCAGATCAGGATGCCGCAATCACACTCATTGGCCGCTACGGCGTGAGCAACCTTTTTCCCATATACCGGATAGTCGACGGAGTCTGTTGAGTATGTTCCGTAATCTTTATATTCGTAACCCTTTTCATCAAGGTATTTTTTCACTTCCTGCATTAATTCATATCCAGCCTGGTCACAACCTAATCCTATCATTTCTTTTCCTCCAAAATTAATATCATTTTATCTTTCAGTCGTATAACTTTTATCACATATTCAAATCGCTCTCAGACTTCTACAATATCATAGCCTGCAGCTTTTAAGAGCCTGTTCATAATGGCATGGCCAAGTCTGTTATCCGAAAAGCTTTCGGAAAATATATATTCGGCATGCAGCGAATCAAATTCTCGAAGAATCTGAAATAAATGAGCTGCAATAGCTTCTTCATCGTGCCGGCTTCCGATCGATCTGACCATCCCGCCTATATAGGAGTTCCTGGTCTCTTCTGTGGCAATGACCCCTACCAATGCACCGCTGTTCATCTTTTCTGCAATCTTTTGATTTATGCAGGTAATTACTGCAGCTTCTTCTCCTTCATATACAGTCAGCTTTCCTTTGGGTGCATAATGCCGGTATTTCATACCGGGTGCTTTGGCTATGGCTGGAAATACTTCTTCCTTTCCCGTCCTCATAATCCCTTTATCCACTAAAACTTTGCCGATGCAGTCTTCCAGCTGCTGTTTTGTGACATATCCAGGTCTTAGGATGACCGGAATCTTCTCTGTCAGATCGATTATGGTCGACTCAAGACCGATTTGTACAGGCCCGCCGTCTAAAATCATTTCAATACGCCCGTTCAGATCCTCCAGCACATGGTCTGCACAGGTCGTGCTTGGCCGTCCGGATGCGTTAGCACTGGGGGCGGCTATATAACAGCCAGATGTCTGTATCAATGCCTTTGCAATCGGATCGGAAGGAAAACGCACTGCCACAGTGTCAAGCCCCCCTGTGGTGCTTTTCGGAACCAGATCACTTTTCTTTAGAATCATGGTCAGAGGACCAGGCCAGAACTGTTCTGCCAGCTGATAAGCCGACTGCGGAATGTCAACAGCCAGTACACTCAATGCACTTATATCAGCGATATGGACAATCAGCGGGTTGTCAGAAGGCCGTCCTTTTGCTTCATATATTTTTTTAGCTGCCATGGCATCCCGGGCATTTCCGCCAAGACCATATACAGTTTCAGTCGGAAATGCAACCAGTCCACCATTTTTTATGATGTCTGCTGCTTTCTGCAATGCATCGGTATCCATATTGCTTCTATCTATTATTACTACTTTAGTTTCCATTGAGTTCTCCGTTCTGGGCTCAAACTTTCTACCCCATTCTAGCTTGATTATCCAATAAAATCAAGTGTTAATAATACTAACGTATGCTTGAACTGATTATGTTGACATTTCGTGAACATTTTGGTACAATTTACCTATACGAGATGCTTTACTATATGAATTACATTTGTTTTGTATTTATATTCCATTTTGTGTATTCCATTCCGTTACGAGGTGCCTATGAATACATCAAGACTCAAAAAACGAACCTTATCGACCCGCTTTATCCGGTTTGGTCTTATCTTCTTTACCATGCTGCTTACGCTTGGCATGATATACTTTTTCAGCGTCTCAAAGAAGTCGCTGGTCGAAGAGAGCAAGCTTAATACCATAAATGCAGTACAACGTATCGTAAATGAGAAGAATTATCTGCTGACCAGATTCATCGATGACAGCATCAATTACGCAAAGACCATAGCGGAATATGTTATGCTGGATGATTCCTTTGACCTGGCAGAGGGTAATACGATACTTAGCAAGATCAACAGTGTCTCTGATCAGTATCTTAATTTCTTTGATGCAGAGGGGAACATTGCAACTGGTGATGAAGCAACTACTTACTCCATTGCTGACAATACTTATTTCAAAAAAGTCATGAAAGGTGAGACAGTAGTTACTGATCTTTCTGATTACACAATAAATCCAGGCCGTACACACCTGGTATCTGTCATGGTCCCGATTAAGACATCTTATGGTACAGTAGTAGGCGGTGTTATATACTCCTATACTATTCCGGCTCTGGAACAGACCTTATCCAGTGAATCACTCTTATCACTCGGTAACCTGATCCTTTTTGACAATAACAACAAAATTATATTCGGCATGGATTTTTTTAAAGCAGAGGATAACTTCTTCGCTTCGACTGAACAGCATTTTACCAATTTTGATGAATCCATGCAGACCAATATGCTTAGTAATATAAACCGTCTGCAGAATGGTTATGTGGAATTTCGTTTCAATGACGAAGCGCTGGTCATGGTTTATGAAACAAATGAATTATCCGGCTGGACGCTTGTTAACATCTTATATGAAAGTGATCTTAATGACTATACAAATGCCATCCTGCAGAACTACCTCAGAGTATTTGCAACCGGAATTACCATTGTTATTTTGCTGTACAGTTTTATCTTACTTTTATCCTTCAAGCTGATCAGCATTGTCGATCATAAACGAAAAACCCTGGAGCATGAAAAAGAAGAACTTTCAGATAAGACCATGAAAGATTCTATGACAAATCTCTTAAACAAAAACTCCGGAACAGAAATCATCAATTCCATCATAAGCGGATCAACGCCAGATCACCAGCATGCTCTTTTCTTTATTGATATTGATAACTTTAAAAAAATCAACGATACTTATGGTCATGACCTGGGAGATCAGGCTATTCTGAACCTAAGCGAATACCTGCGGCGGAACTTTCGTTCCCATGATGTGATTACCCGATTCGGTGGTGACGAATTTGTCGTATTTGTTCAGAACTTTCCTGATAAAAAGGTCGTGCCTATACTGGCAGACAGATTGTGTAATCTGATCGAAGAAGCGAACCGGGGCAACAGAATCAAATTTACGATAAGTATTGGCATTTCCTTATATCCTTCTCATGCAACGACCTATGATGAACTTATTGCCTGTGCAGATAAAGCGTTGTATGTATCAAAAAACAGCGGGAAGAACCAGTATACCATATATAATCCTTCTGTGAACACTGATGAATAGAATTCTTTCTCCTTTACGATAACATACAAAAAGGGATGCGCATTTTGAACACGCTTCCCTTTTTGTATGTTTTCTTTATTATCTCAGATAACGCTCTATTACGTTCCAGACTGTTTCTTTTTCAAATCCCATCCTCCACTCAGCCACACCTGCAAGCTCTGCATTGTAGATCGCTTTCATCTTTGCTTCAATGGATAATTCTTCCTCCAGCCATATCTTATAAGTAACATCTTCTATAACGAACTCTGCATAGAACTGTCCACTGGTCTCATCCCATTCATAGCTGACTTCATTTGTTTCAAGGAATTTTTCGGCGGCTTCCATCCCAAGTGCTTCAGAAGAAAGAATCGTTACACCTTCCGCTACGGTCTCTTTCCATAATCTTGTGTAAAACGGAATGCCCATAATGATTTGTCCTGCCGGTACCTGCTCCAGCGTATTCGTGATCGCATCATTGATAAACCCAATGGAGGATACAGAGCCTGCTTCCTCTGAACCATCGTAATGCTCATCATAGCCCATAATTACAACATAATCAATGTATCTTGCCTGTTCTTCCAGATCATAAAAAGCATTATAGGAAGCAGGAATATAATTATCTACAGAAAGGATAATTCTGTTCAGTCTGCACTTTATCGACAGTTCACGCAAAAATTGCAGGAAGTGCGGTCCGCACTCAGCTGTCAGCCCTTCGAAATCTATATTAATTCCGTCCAGATTAAACTTGATTGCAGCTGCAACGATTTCATTCACCAGTGCTTCTCTGTTGCCTGAATCAGATAACAGTTCATAATCATCAATATCCGCAGCAGATTCAGAACTGGGACTGAAATTACTGAAAACCGCCCATACTTCAATCCCCATAGCATGTGCCGCATCAACATATGCCGTATCTGCGCGGCTGTCCAGCGTTCCGCTCACATTGTTTATGTTGAACCAGGTAGGTGCAACTGCGGTAACACCATCTGTACGATTGATCAAATCCGTAAAATACTGATTGGAATCTGTTTCCAGCGTCATATGCCAGA
>QKDK01000069.1 GCA_003252135.1 Clostridia bacterium | reverse complement strand
GTTCATAGAGAAGCAGGCAGCAGCAGGGCAGCAGGCCTTTGTGATCTGCCCAATGGTAGAAGAAAGTGATGAAATAGAGGCTGAAGCAGTGACAGAGTACAGTGAAACGCTTAAGGCTGCAGTGTCATCTGACATCAGTATTGCCTGTCTTCATGGTAAGATGAAGCCAAAAGAGAAGAATGATATTATGGAAAGCTTCTCAAATGGAGAGATAAAAGTACTTGTATCGACAACTGTCGTCGAAGTAGGCGTTGATGTTCCAAATGCCACAGTAATGCTGATCGAAAATGCGGAAAGATTTGGACTGGCGCAGCTGCATCAACTACGAGGACGTGTCGGCAGGGGAGATAAGCAGTCATACTGTATTATGATAACTGCTTCCGATAAAAAAGAAACGAAAGAACGGCTCGATATTATGAACCGATCCAATGATGGATTTGTTATTGCCGAGGAAGATTTAAAACAAAGAGGCCCTGGTGATCTTTTTGGAATCAGACAGAGCGGTGAACTGGCCTTTGGTCTTGCAGACATATATAAAGATGCAGAATTGCTGACAAAAGCAGGAGAAGCTGTTAGCTCTTTATCTGAGTCTGAATTTCAAAACTGCGTTGCTTTTTCAAGATTCCTATATCCGGTTATATGAGAAAGGACGCGAACGAAGGGGCAAATAACTTTTGACGCGACTGGTATAATATAGTATAATTATGGCTAGCTTATTAGGAGCTGTGGGTAAACTATCTATGAGATGTGACCTGTAACCGGGGGGATAAGAGATGCAGCAGCTTTATACAAATAGTAAATTATATACAATAGCGGGAGAGAATTACCGTGTCCTGTTAAAATTCTGCAGGCTTCTTGATGAAGAAGGGTACTGGAAAAAACCTGCAGCCTTACTGGAACGTGATATTCAGGATATTCTGGATATATATGTTCAGTCGGTCCTGATCCGTCTGGCAGTTCATTGTAAACGAATGAATCTGGAAGAACGAAGATTCATAGCTGCCGTTGCGAGCCAGAACCTGATGGGAGTAACCCAGGATGACGGACCGCTCGAGCAGGCTGTATCTGATGCAGAACGTATGCTCAAGTCTCCGCCTATTTTAATTCAGTTATGCGGTCTGCGTGATAAAGAAAAGCAGACAGGGATAACTGGGTTGTTTTTTGACGCACTGATGAATATAATTCTGGCTATGGCCTATCTGAATAACCAGCAGAATGCTGCTGTATTTGAGTATATAAAGCTCTATTTCAGAAGTGTTGAGGCTTTTTTGTATGATAGCAAGATGACATGCGCTCTTGTCGATGAAAAATACATATTCAGAAAGATCTGCAACGGAGAACTGGAAACATCAGGAAAACATCTTGCGGAAGTAGATGATGACTTTGAACTATATAAAAAGAGATACCTTTTTTACAAGGATGAAGCTGGTATGGGGTTGGAAGAACCTACAGTACTGGTCCAGGGGAATGAAGCAGAAGCAGAGAACATATCGGTACAGATTGACTGCATGACTGACGAAAAGACAATGGAATGCAAGGAACAGACTCAGGATGATGCACTGCATGAAAAACTGGAGCAGCTGATGGGAGAACTGAATGATCTTGTCGGGCTGCAAGGTGTAAAAGAAGAAATAAATTCACTGATCAATCTGATCAAGGTCAGAAAACTTCGCGAACGATATGCACTGCCGGATATGGAGATGTCATATCATATGGTGTTCACCGGTAATCCCGGCACCGGAAAAACAACAGTGGCGAGACTGGTAGCGGCAATATATAAAGAGATAGGTCTGTTAAGTATCGGAAATCTGGTTGAAACGGACAGATCAGGTCTTGTAGCCGGATATGTAGGTCAGACGGCGCTGAAAGTCAGGGAAACTGTTGAAAAGGCAATCGGTGGCGTACTATTTATCGATGAAGCATATGCGCTCACATCATCAGGAGCCGGTAATGATTTTGGTAAAGAAGCACTTGAGACACTTGTGAAGTTGATGGAAGATAACAGGGATGATCTGGTTGTCATTGTAGCCGGATATACTGAAGAGATGAAACAGTTTCTGAAGGCGAATACAGGACTGGTTTCAAGATTCAACCGCTTCATAGAGTTTCCTGATTATGACCAGGAGGAGCTGGTTGATATATTTATGACTATGTCTGATAAAGCGGGATTCTGGGTTGAAGAAGCAGCGCTGAACAGACTGAAAGATTATCTGGCCGGTATGGAAGACCAGACAAAAGAATCATTTGGTAATGCCAGGGGAATAAGAAATCTATTCGAAAGAGTCGTAGTGAATCAGGCAAACCGTATCGTAGAATATAAAGAGCCCACGATTCAGCAGCTGTCTACGATTCTTGCGGAGGATATGCGCGTTGGATGAAAACAGCACAAGGCTAAGGAGACCTCATAATGTTGGCTATCTTATATTTATTACTCAGTTTATCAACCGGTTATGTGTTCTGTACTCTGTTTCTGCCAAGGTTAGAAAATCTGGGCAGAGAGACCTGCTTTCATAAAGAAACGGGATTAAGCAGATACTTTGTCCTGCTGCCTGCCTGGTATTTGACCGGAACGCTTCTGGTTACCTGGACGGCATACTTGCTGGCTTATGTATTTCGTAATGTGACTGTTCCTTCATTTTTTACTCATATTTATCAGAATGGTGACAGTCCGCTTGCGATTGCAGATACTATCACGCTTATTTTATATCTGGCTTTTTCGATTGCCGGCATCAGGAGCATTAGAAAACACAGGTCAGGCAGGATTCTTAAGGATGCTTTTCAGGAACTTGCCATCAGTGAAATGATATTTATCACTTTGGTAATTGGTCTGGCGTACCAGCTGATGTGGACGACACTTTTTGTGGCACATGATCAGCTTTATGTCGGATTATCTGTTTTCAGCGATTTTTCACCGCATCTTGGAATGATCCGTTCTTTTTCCTACGGCAATAATTTCCCGACAACATATACTCACTTTGCAGGCGAAGATATTCGCTATCATTTTATGTTCGAGTTCCTTGCAGGAAATCTTGAATTTCTTGGTATGAGACTGGACAATGCTTTTAATCTTCCAAGCGCGCTCAGTCTGATCAGCACTTATTTTCTACTGTACGCAGTTAGTATAAAACTCTCAGGCAAGAAGGCTGTTGGCTTCCTTGCATGTCTTTTTTTCACCTTTCGAAGTTCACCCTCTCTCTTCACTTATATTGCACAGATTCCAAAGGGCACATCAATTCTTGATACCTTAAGCAGTAATATATCGT
>QKDK01000195.1 GCA_003252135.1 Clostridia bacterium | reverse complement strand
TTTTGATATATATTCTTACTATAATTTTTAAAATGATTTTATATTGCACTTGCATAATAGAATCAGATGGTGTATATTTATAAAATAATTTTGCATATTATGCATATTATCGCAAAAATGCTTATAGGAGGACTCTTACATGAAAGAAAAAGTTATACTGGCGTATTCGGGTGGTCTGGATACAACTGCCATCATTCCATGGCTGAAAGAAAACTATGATTACGATGTTGTCTGCTGCTGCATCGATGTTGGACAGGGCAATGAACTGGATGGTCTCGAAGAAAGAGCAAAGCTTTCCGGCGCGACCAAGCTTTACATCGAACATATGACAGACGAATTCGTTGATGAATTTGTTATGCCTTGTGTGAAAGCAAATGCAGTATATGAGAATAAATACCTTCTTGGAACTTCTATGGCGCGTCCCTGCATCGCAAAGCGCCTTGTTGAAGTAGCAAGAAAAGAAAACGCAACTGCAATCTGTCATGGTGCTACTGGCAAAGGCAATGACCAGGTACGTTTTGAGCTTGGTATCAAAGCCCTGGCACCTGATTTGAAAATAATCGCACCATGGAGATGCAATGATACATGGAAAATGAAATCCCGCGAAGACGAAATTGAATATTGTAAAGCTCATGGCATCGACCTTCCCTTTGATGCCAGCCACAGCTACAGCCGTGACAGAAATCTCTGGCACATCAGCCACGAAGGACTTGAGCTCGAGAGTCCATCCACAGCACCTAACTACGATCATCTGCTTGTCCTTTCCGTATCGCCGGAAAAAGCACCTGATGAATCCGAAACACTGACACTGACATTTGAAAAAGGAGTTCCTGTTGCTTTGAACGGTAAAGCCATGAAAGCATCTGATATCATTGCAGCATTAAATGTACTTGGCGGAAAACATGGCATCGGTATCATTGATATTGTTGAAAATCGTGTTGTAGGTATGAAATCACGCGGTGTTTATGAGACTCCCGGCGGAACCATTCTCCTTGAAGCTCATCAGCAGTTAGAAGAACTGATTCTTGATCGTGATACCATGGCTTTCAAAAAAGGCATCAGCAACAGATTTGCCGACATCGTTTATGAAGGAAAATGGTTCACACCACTTCGTGAAGCACTTCAGGCTTTCATTGAATCAACACAGCAGTATGTGACCGGTGAAGCCAAGCTGAAGCTTTACAAAGGAAATATTATCAAACAGGGCTCTACCTCACCTTATTCACTTTACAGTGAAAGCCTTGCTTCCTTTACAACAGGTGAATTATATAATCATCATGATGCTGAAGGCTTTATCAATCTGTTCGGACTTTCTTTAAAGGTTCGTGCCATGCTTCTTGCTGATCAGGAAAAATAATTATATGTAATGCAGAAAAGCGGCATTATGTATGAAGAATAAAATTGAGCTGTAAAAACAGAACCGACCCCCATAAGTTAGAAAATCTAACGATTGAGAGGTCGGTTTTTCACAGCCCTTATTAATATTATCATATTCAAATTACCTGCAATATAAAAATACAGGGTAAAAAATACTCATTGCCATAAGAAACTGACCGCCCCAGTAAAAGCCCAGAAGAACTACCTCTCTGAAGTCTGATCTTTTAACAATAATCTGATAAGCCAGCATATAGTCGCTGATTACAAGCATGACTGCCGCCATCGCTGGAAGCAGGCCGCTTTCTCCTGCTGTAAAGGGAAGCATTGCCCCAATTGAGAATGTTACCAGTATAAGACTACCATACAGCAGATATGCAGGTGTTGTTCTTCCAAGCTTTTTCCGGAATCTTAAAAAGTAAGTTACCATGATGCTCTCAGTCAGGATGAACAAAAAGACCGACTGCAGTGAAATATCCGCAATCTGGATGAAATACAGAATGTAGCAGATATGTCCAAGAAAGAAAAGGCCCATCCCGGCTAAGAATGCAATTTCAAGAATAATATCAGCAAGCATACAGACTATCAGTCCGATGACAGGCCAGAAACTGAAAACAAACCATCCCGGAGGGGTTGTTTTCTCTGCTGCAAAGGCATACCATGCGGCTCCTCCAAAGAGAACAGCCACCAGTGTGATGCTGCCTTTTAAAAGTATCGCTCTGGCTGACATCCTGTCCGCATCTTTTTCTTTATCCTTCCGTTTATAATAAATATACAGCGGAAGCTGCAGAAAAATCATACCAATGATTCCGAGAAATGAATACGCAATCGTATACATAGTAGGTCACCCTTCTTTTATCAGGTCATTCAGGACTTCTCCTGCCAGCATAAGTCCTGCTATTGCAGGCGCAACTGCCATGCTGCCGGGAATGTGCTTAGATTTACGAATCGGAGTATCTGTGATTTTTTCGTTTTCATTTTCGATCTCATTTTCGATCTCATTTTCGATTATCATTGTTTTATTCTGCGTGTCTTCATAGAAGACTTCTTTTTTTTCATGATCCGCTTCCTGAAATATTACTGACTGTTCTGTTGAATACACAACTTTCAAATGCTCAATTCCTCTCTTTTTCAGTTCCCGGCGCATGACCCTCGCAAGCGGACAAACGCTGGTCTTTGACAGATCTGAAACTCTAAAGGACTGCGAATCCAGTTTATTTCCTGCTCCCATACTACTTATAACAGGTATTCCTTCCCTGACTGCCCTGCTGATAATATCAAGTTTGGCCGTCACTGTATCAACGGCATCAACAATATAATCAAATTCCGCAAAATCTATCTGCATTGCATTTTCCGGGAGATAGAACATTTTTCTGCATATTACTGCCGCGTCCGGATTGATATCATGTATACGCTCCTGCATGACTTCTACTTTGTCTTTCCCGATCGTACTGTGTAATGCTATGATCTGCCGGTTTATATTAGACTCTGTAACAATATCATTATCGATTAGTGTCAGTTTTCCTATGCCTGCCCTGGCCAGTGCTTCCGTTACATAGCCACCAACACCACCGATTCCGAACACTGCAACATGCATTTGAAAAAGATGTTCCTGTCTTGCCTTTCCTATCAGCATGGCTGTTCTGCTAAACTGCTCCTTCAAATCTGCTCCTTTCCATGCTACATAAACATTTCTGCTGTACTATTCCTGGATTCTGGCACGTACGATCAGACGCTCAGTACCATTGTTTTCACAGGTAATCATTGTCAGTGTTTTCGCGCTATCATCTACAGGATCTATGATCCACATTTCATCTGGTTCAACAATAAACATATCATATACAATATAATTGTATTCCGTTCCGGAAATATCAGTCAGGAGTATAACATCTCCGACAGAAAGCTCATCGATATGTCTGAAATACTTGCCATATGTCCCGCCGCGATGACCTGCAAGCACACAGTTTCCTACCTCGCCCATAGCTGCCGTTCCGGTCATATGTCCAATACCAGCTGACAAATTATCTTTTTCTGTTCCTTCAACAACAGCATAAAAAAGATTCATGGAATCAATCTCGATCAGACCAAGAAGGTCTTGTCCAAGCAAACGATCCTTCATATTATCTGCATTTTCTGTTTCTGAAGATGCATCATCTTCTGTCACCTGAATATCCTGCAGCGCCAAAGGGGTTGGCGACGGTGTAGCAGTTTCATCGGCGGAGAGATTGTCTGCCGCATTTGTCAGTTCGGCCTCCTGCTGTGCCTGCTGCATATTTTCAAGAATTACTGTTTTTAGTTCTTCCTGCATTTTATTCTGATTGTATGCACTGATGGACTGCATAATAATAGGATATGAAAAGATCCCTGCTCCTGCCAGAATCAGCAGAACAGCTATGACCACAACAACTGGATTACCTTTCCGTCTTTTGTCGCTCTTGCTTATGACCTCTTGTTGTGCACTTCTCTCTTGCTGTTCTTCAACGTGATTTTCTTCATTAATCCTATTTCTGTTATTCGTGTTATTCGCGTTATTTGTGTCATTCAAGTCGCTCATTCTATTCCTCGATTCTGTTCAAGACTAAAGTTTATGCATCCAGTGCAGCCTGCAGTTCAACAGGGCAGTGGTCTGATCCGAGAACTTCTGTATGAATTGCTGCTCCTGTGATCTTTTCCTTTAGTGATTCTGATGTCAAAAAGTAATCTATACGCCAGCCGATTCCTTTTTCTCTTGCATTGAACCTGTATGACCACCAAGAAAAGGTCTGCTTATCCGGATAAAGCATCCGATAAGTATCAATAAATCCATGATTCAGCAAAGCAGTGAATTTATCTCTTTCTTCATCTGTAAATCCAGGATTCTTATGATTGGTCTTTGGATTTGCCAGGTCAATATCTTCATGTGCAACATTCATATCACCGCATACGATCACTGACTTCTTCTTAGCTAATCCAGTCAGATAATTTGTAAACTCATCTTCCCATTCCATCCGGTATTCAAGTCTCTTAAGACCTTCCTGCGCATTTGGGGTATATACGGTTATAACATAAAAATCGGGATACTCCAGGGTGATCATTCTGCCTTCCTGGTCATGCTCTTTTATTCCAAGCCCATATGCAACAGAAATCGGCTGTTTTTTAGAAAATATTGCAGTTCCCGAATATCCTTTCTTAACTGCATAGTTCCAGTACTGATAATATCCCGGGAGTTCAAGTTCGATCTGTCCTTCCTGCAACTTTGTTTCCTGCAGGCAGAAAAAATCCGCATCCATTTCATTGAAGTAATCAGTAAATCCTTTGCCGGCGCAGGCACGAAGCCCGTTCACATTCCAAGATATTAATCTCATGTATACAACTCCTGTTTGTTATGTTTATTGAAAGTTATTTAATCATGCCGCATTGCAAAAACGTATAATAAAAACATAAGTCTTTTCTTTCATTGATATTTCATAGTCCCTGATAATACAGAACGGCTTACAGTTTCCCAGCTTTTCGACCATCTTTTTATTATGGGAATACAATATCATGATTCCATCCTCAGCCAGAATTTCTTTCGCCTTGTTAAAAAACTGCTGGTAAATAGTCCAAATCTCATCCTCTGTCCTTTTACCTCTTGCAACAGGCATATTGGTGATGATTTCATCAAACTGGTACTCATGCTGAAAGCTCGCAAAGTCACGTTGTATCAGATTTACAGTAAGCTCAGCTGCAGTAAAATTGATTTCTGCTTTTTTAATGGCATCCGGATATACATCCAGAGCATATAAGGTTCCAACAGGCCCGAATCTGCTTCTCTCCACAAGCATCGTCCCTGCATTACAGAAGGGATCCAGAACCTGTGCATCTTCTCTTAAATACTCTGACGCAAGCTCCATGGCAAGTGCTGCATTCACAGGCCGGATATCAAATGGTGTTGTTTCCTGCCGATAAGAAAATCTTTCATCAGGAAAGGTAAAAAGCTTGACGAGTACGTTGTACTGACCGCTTCTGCTTTCAATCAGCCGTATCTCCAGCTCATAACGGCCAGTCGAGTTGATCAGCGTTCTTTTAGACTCTTCCTCGATCTGAGATGCAAGCTGTTTTGTGAATACAGCTCTCTTTTCAAGATCTGCCTGCCCCTTGATCTCCAGTCTGAAAAAGAAGGGTCCCTCGCCCTTGTGCCTTTCCTGTAAAAACAACAGAAGTCTGCTTGAGACAATAGCTTTTGCTGCTTCGTTACACTCATTCGGACAATTTGACAGGCCCGGAATTATAAACAGTATTTCCTCATAGGTCCTTATGGGAAGTACCTTCTCGAGCGATGTGGTCTGCACGATCACACCAGCATTAAACTCTTTGCATTTTTGACCATGCAGTTTTTCCATGGTGCAATATATATGATTTCTGTTTGTCAGAAGTACGACTTCAGCCGGAAGCCGATAGCCGGTAAAAACATGCTGATTTTCATTATCATCCCTTACCAGTTCATGCAAACGACGGATTTCCTCACTTCTGTGCTTATGATTTTCAACAGCAGTATCTTCCTGTTCAAGCATAAGCAGCACCTTTTTCATCTCAGGCAAAAACTTCCTGTAATCGTACCCTGCCAAAGCCTCGAGATATGCAGACCGGACAAACAGTGTATCTTCATCACAGTATGCTTTCCAGAGCATAGGAAGAAAGCGGTCACTGACCAGCAGACCAAGTATCAGCGCCATGTTTTTACGAACCTTGGCATCTTCATGGTGCAGCAAAGAATCGATGACAGAATCACCGCTTTCAATAAACTGCTGTTCGAGCTGTTGTTCCGCATTCAGACCGTCTTCTGTGTCTTTTTTTAATTCTTCTTTGATCTGGATCAGGTTCCTTCGAATCTCTTTTCCGGATAATACTTCATTCCATATGTTCTGTATCATATACTATCATACCCGCCTGTCAACCTGTTATTCTCAGGTGTCTTTGTTGTTTTCAGGTGTCTTCCCGCTCTTTACAATAAATTTTTTCAGTTCTTACCTGGTCGCGCATTCAAGTGCTACTTCCATCATGTCTGTAAATGAAGTCTGTCTTTCCTCTGCAGACAATGCTTCATGTGTATAGATGTGATCTGATATAGTAAAAATTCCGAGAGCCTTTTTCCCTGCTCTGGCTGCATTTAAGTATAATGCTGCCGATTCCATCTCAATAGCCAGTACGCCCATGCGTTTCCAGAGGTCATTTGCCTGGGTATTATCATCATAAAAGGTGTCACTTGATAAAATATTGCCGACAACCACAGAAAGCTTTTTACTTTCCGCTGCTTCCACTGCTTTACGAAGAAGACCAAAATCTGCAACCGGTGCTAATGTTCCAGGTGTTCTGAACTGGTTCGCATAATTTGAATTGGTTGATGCTCCCATAGCAATAACAATATCACGAACCTTCACATTGTCAGCCAGTGCACCTGCTGAGCCGATTCTGATGATATTCTGTACCTCATAAAAATTAAAAAGTTCAAAGGAATATATGCCTATGGATGGTATGCCCATACCGCTTCCCATCACGGATACTTTTTTACCTTTATAAAAGCCTGTATAACCAAGCATATTCCGCACCTGATTAAAACATACTGCATTCTCAAGATACGTTTCTGCAATAAATTTCGCACGCAGCGGATCTCCCGGCATCAAAACAGTTTCTGCAATATCTCCTGCCTTTGCGTTAATATGTGGTGTTGGTATATTTGCCATCTCACTTTTCCTCCTGTGATTATTATTGACTTTGATTATTATTGACTTTGATTATTATTGACTTTGATTTTTAGTGATACAGTTTATAGTAACACAATTTCATAGTACCACAAATTCCCTTCTGCTTCAACTAAAATACTATATACACCATGATCCTCCCTTGTCTTTTCGCAGGCTGTCTGCTATGATGATTGCTAGATAAGTTTTGTTACTTTACAGGAGGAATACCATGGATAAGATTTTATATGTATCAAAAAATGCTGTCTCAGGAGAATTCGAGACCATCACTTCTGCTCTTGCTGCCTTGCCTGACGATACTGCTCCGGTGACCATACATATTCGGCCCGGTGTCTATAAAGAGAAGTTCACTCTTACAAGACCTTTTGTTACTCTCGAGGGCGAGGATGCCAGAACGACTGTTATAACCTATCACGATCACGCACTCATGCTCATGGAAGACGGTTCTAAGAGAGGAACCTTCCGGACACCTACCGCAATGATCGATGCCGATGATTTTACCGCCAGAAATCTTACTTTTGAAAATTCATCGGGTACAGGACGATTATATGGTCAGGCACTGGCACTCTATGCTGACGGTGACAGAATGGTCTTTGATAACTGCAGACTGCTTGGATGCCAGGATACACTTTTCACGGCTCCCTTACCTCCTACGGCCTATCAGATCGGTGGTTTTACCGGCCCCAAGGAATTCAGTGAGCGAAGACCCGGAAGACATTATTACCACAATTGTTATATTGAAGGTGATGTTGATTTTATCTTCGGCGGAGCTGCATCTTATTTTGATGCATGTGAGATCTATTCCAAAAAATATGACGGTGCTCTGCTGGAAAAAGGAAGCGATCTGCCGGAAATTCACGGTTATATCACTGCTGCTTCTACACCAGAAGGTCAAACATATGGCTATGTTTTTAATAACTGCCGCCTTCTTAGCAATTGTCCGGAGCATAGTGTCTACCTTGGACGTCCTTGGAGAAGCCATGCAAAAACATTATTTATGAACTGCTTCCTTGACTCCCATATCCATCCAGCCGGCTGGCATGACTGGGGAAAAGAAGATGCCCATAACACGATCGATTACGCAGAATATAATAACTTCGGACCCGGTGCGGATATCTTGGGCCGGGCCGCTTTTTCAAAACAGCTAACAAAAGAAGAAGCATCTGCATACACTATTGATGCTGTTCTTTTAAGCTTAGGTCATTGGGATTTCCCACGGTTCTTATAATAAAAGACCGCAAGCTGTGTTCTGTCCCGAAGCTGCAGCTTATCAAGTACAGTACTAAGATAATTTCTGACAGTTCCTTCTCCAAGATACAAGGCTTCTGCAATTTCTTTATTGCTGAAGCCTTCTGCTATTAATTGGATCAGCTCGGTTTCCTTTTCTGTTAATCCAAAATCAGCACCTGAAAAGGCATCGCTTTTCTGATTGAAGACCTTTGGAATTCTGCTGACTATATCATCTCCGAATACGCGTTGTCCTGACATGACTGCATCAATTGCAGGCAGTATACTGTTATAATCCTGCTTCAGCAGGTAACCTTTCGCTCCGATTTTTAATGCCTTGATTATATATTCATCATCAGAAAATGTAGTTAAAAAGATGATCCTTGCATTCTGATCCTGCATCAGAATACGTTCCCCTGCTTCGAGTCCTGTTTCCCCCTGCATTCTTATATCCATAAGCATAATGTCAGGATGATGTTCAAAGTAAAGTGAACAGGCTTCCTTTGCGTTATGTCCGATGCCGATCACTTCTATCGAGTCCTTGCTCTCCAGAATTATTTTTAAAGAGCTGCTGACCAGCCGGTCATCATCTACCAGAACTATTTTCATCACTGCCTCCTGTATTAATTGTTTTTTTCCTGATCGATACAAATATCTGAAATCCTTCCTGACAGGATATATTGATCGTACCATTCAGCATTTCTACCCGTTCTCTCATGTTCATAAGCCCAATTCCTTTTTTTCTCCCTTCTGCAGGAGCACATGTGCCATTATCTCTGATGACCAGCTGGTACAGTCCAGGATGCTCCCATAGGTGAAGTGAGACCCTGGTAGCATTACTGTGTTTCATGACATTCGCCAGCGCCTCCTTTATTATGGCTATAAAACAGAACTTCACATTGCGGTCTATCTGCATGCTCATATCATAATCCAGCTGTATATCACAAAAGACAAAATCCTTTACGATGCTATGAATAGATTCTTTCAGATCAATGGATTCATCATGAAGATCATGAACACTGCTTCGTACACTGTCCATCGCTCCAAAGAGCGTCTCCTGCAGGTCCTTCAGCTGTGGATTCAGCTTCTCTTCTTTATTTATGGCAAGCAATGCACCGACCATCAGAATCGATCTTGATAAAAGATGACCAACATTATCATGTATTTCCCGTGCAATCCGGTTTCTCTCCTTTAATGTGGCCACATGTACTTCATAATCCTGTTTCTGCATGAAATCCTTCTGACGCTCATCCATAATATAATGCAGTTCTCTTGCTGCATCCTGCTGCACGAGCAGTTCTTTTCCCATTTGCTGCCTTGTTTTGTTTCTCCATGTAATAATGACCGAAAGCACGATGAACATGAGTAAAAACAGCAGCATAACCGGATCAATCTCATGGTAATGCGTTATTAATACCAGACTAGTCAGAACCGGAGTGATCCACTGCCTGTATCGGCAGGCATCATAACAGACAAGAGGAATAAAGAATATAAGCGGCGGATAAATGAGTGATGCCGCCAGATAAGCAGAGCTCAGAATGATACTGACGATATACCGGTCAAAATACATGCAGAACGAGCTTACAATGATAGAGCATAAAACGCCGACAACGATTTCATTAATAGTGCTGGCACCTTGTACAGCATCCGATGAGCAGGCGAGCACAGCAAGCAGCAAGCTCAGACAGAACAGTAAAATACGGTCGATTATGCTTTCCATTTCATCCTCCCGATACGTTTTATATATATCAGTTTTATTATACCCGATGCTTATTTTTTTGTCGAGACATGACATTTGTCATATAAAATGCTGACAAACCACACTATTCCTTTTTGAATTTCTTTGATATGATTAAAAAAAAGAGAAAAGGAGTTCATCCATATGATAGTGAAGGTAAATAATCTTGTAAAACGTTATAAGGAGCTGGTAGCCCTGGATCATATGAATCTGGAAGTGGAGGAAGGTGAGATCTTTGGTCTTCTAGGACCGAACGGATCCGGTAAAACTACGGCAATCAACTGTATACTGGCCCTGCTTGAATATGACAAGGGATCTATTGAAGTATTCGGGAAAGCAATGAACCCCAATACCTATGAAAGCAAAAGGCAGATCGGTGTCGTTATGCAGAATGTTGCAGTTTTTGAGGAGCTGACAGTGTACGAGAACATTGATTACTTCTGCGGCCTTTACATATATGACAAGGAAGAGAGGAAGCAATGTGTAAAGGATGCCATTGCTTTTGTCGGCCTGGAGGATTATGTAAAATTTCTTCCAAAAAAACTGTCAGGCGGTCTGCTGCGCCGTTTGAACATCGCCTGCGGCATTGCGCATAAACCAAAGCTCATCATCATGGATGAACCTACTGTTGCTGTTGACCCGCAGAGCCGTAACAGCATTCTGGAAGGAATCCAGAAGCTCCGGCAAAATGGCGCGACCATCATTTATACTTCTCATTACATGGAAGAAGTAGAACAGATCTGTACACGGATAGCCATTATCGATAAGGGTAAAAATCTGGCTCTTGGGACAAAAGAAGAACTAAAATCCATGATCAAGACGGCCGAGACCATACAGCTCGAAATCCTTGATTTTCCGCAGGAGCTCCTTCCCATGGTCCGTGAGCTGCCTCATGTATTTAAAGCTGCTTATGACGGTAAAAGACTGACACTTCACTGCAGCAAGGGCAAGCACAACCTGATCCGTGTGCTGGATTTTCTGAAAGCAAATGAAATATCAGCCGGCAGAGTCTATACTGAACTTCCGACATTGAACGATGTATTTCTTGAAATCACAGGAAAAGAATTAAGAGATTAAGGAGGAGTCTTATGTTCTGGCATTTATATAAATATTGTTTTCTAAGTCTTATCAGAAGAAAAGAGCTCATTTTCTGGGCCATGCTGTTCCCCATTATACTTGGTACCTTATTCAAGGCCGGGTTTGGCAGCAGCACTTCAATTATCGAAGATTACACGACTATTCCGGTAGCTCTGACTATGGAGCAAACAAACGAGCAGTCTGAATTATTCCTTTCAACAATTACTTCGGTTTCTTTCAATGAAGATACACCAATGTTCGATGTCATCATGGCAACACAGGAAGAAGGCGCTGCCATGGTAAAGGATGGGACTGTTGAAGGTCAGATCATTTTCGGAGATTCCATTCAGCTTGTATTTTCTGCTTCAGGTCTGAACCAAAGTATCATAAAGATTTTTGCAGATCAGTATCAGCAAAACACTGCACTTACTATGCATGTTTTGGCAAACGATCCCTCAAAACTGGCGGATGCCATGACAGCATTGCATGAGGATACCAGCTTTCTTCAGGAGGTCAGCCTGGGAGGCGAGAAAATTGATTCCATGCTCCAGTACTTTTATGCACTGATAGCCATGGCCTGTCTGTACGGAAACTTTTTAGGCCTTCAGAATGCAGAATCCATTCAGGCAAATCTTACCGCACTCGGCGCAAGAAGACATGTGACACCTACACACCATATGAAGCTGATCGTAGCTGATACTCTTGCGGCTTTTACCATTCATTTTGCAAATATTCTTGTCGTCTGTGCTTACCTGAGGTTCATTCTCCGCGTGCAGATTGGAACTCAGCCAGTATATTTCCTGCTGGTGTGCCTGTTCGGCAGTATTATCGGCGTAACTTTGGGATTGTTCATCGGCTCGGTATCAAGAAAAAGCAATGGTATAAAAATCGCACTGTCACTTGGACTCTCTATGGTCTTTAGTATGCTTGGCGGATTAATGTTTTCACAAATGAAATATATCATTGAGCAAAAAGCTCCATTTATTAACAGGATCAATCCGGTTGCTTTAATCTCCGATGCTTTCTTCAGTCTGAGCGTATATGACGATTATAGCCGTTATATCAGCAGTCTGGTCACTCTTGGTGCCATGGCCGTTATTCTGATCATAGCAAGTTTCATAGCCATAAGGAGGAGCCGATATGCCAGTTTATAAAACATTCCTAAAAATCATAAAT
>QKDK01000157.1 GCA_003252135.1 Clostridia bacterium | reverse complement strand
CTCCAGACCAATACTTGTTTTCTCCAGACCAATACTTGTTTTCCCCAGATCAATACTTGTTTTTCCCAGATCATTATGTGCTTTTTTTCCCATATGATAAACTTCTCCGATCCCATATTTCTCATCTGACAAAATGTATTCCATTCAGCCATCCGATTTTTTCAAAACCAGCATTTATATAACAGTGGTTTGCTTCCTGATTTTCTGCATCAGTATACAGAATGCACTGTCTCCCATCAAGCAGCATACGTACTGATATTTCATATAAAAGCATTGCTGCATAACCATAACCACGATATCCCGGTACTGTGTATACACCTTCGATGCGTGCCAGGTTATCTTTCCGATATACGATACATGCAATGGTCCGCAGCGTATGATCGCTGCCGATCCAAAGAAAAGTATTTTTTCTTATGATGTTCTGTCTTACGGTTTCTTCAATATCTGCAGAGTTTCTGCCCTGTTCTCCTGAATTATTGAACTCAACTGTGCGATGCTTCAGGACAGCCTGCAGATCAGAAAGGTCAGCGACCCGAAGAAAACCATTGCTTTTCTTCTTTAGCTGCGGCTCTTTGCACAGGTATATATTCAACTGCTTATACAAAAGTACATATTTATGAAATTCCGTTTTTGCCAGATCAGTTAGTGCAAGACTAACTTTTTCAGTTGCAAGCACCCTGCTGTTTTTATGCAGGAATATCTCATTCAGGAGCAATAAATTCAATTCCCTTTGTTCATTTTCATCTCTGCTTTTCTCCCATAACCAAATTGGGTCATCCTGTTTTTCCATATAAAGAAGATAGCTTTCTTTATCTGTAATTATTCTTGCGTTTCTGGCATAGGTTTCCTGAAACATAATATTGAACAAAAGCTGATCATTTCCCTGCAGAATCTGATTTAACAGCTTTTGATCCGGTCTTATTTTTTCCATATTTCTCTCATCCATTTTTTATTTTTTTATTTTTAGCATCTTCCAAATTCATTATATCAAGGAATATATTAACAATATTCGGGTCGAATTGTTGTCCGCTGTTGCCCTTGATCTCTTGTATTGCTTCTTCATGACTGATTCCCTTTCGGTAAATGCGGTCTTCTGTCATCGCATCATAGGAATCGACCAGATTTATGATTCTGGCTATTAATGGTATATTCTCACTATGAAGACCTCTCGGATAGCCTAGCCCATCCCATCTTTCATGATGTGCATAGATATAATCTGCAATGGATGCAAGCTCTCCTGATGATTTTGCAATGCGATACCCTATCTCCGGATGTTTTTTCATCTCGATCCATTCTTCATCCGTCAGTTTATTCGCTTTTTCAAGAATTCTTTCATCAATCCCAATTTTCCCGATATCATGCAATTTCGCTGCAAGTTCAAGATCATCGATCTGAGCTGATGATAATTTCAGAACGGTTCCGATCTTCTTTGACATCTCGACAAGACGCATGGCATGTGCTTCTGTTTCCTGGCTCTTTTCATAAAGAACACGCTGCATCGATATAAGAATCGAGTTATGTATGCTTTTTTCTTCAAGAACCTTCTTTTTATACATAACATTCTCTGCATCTTTTACAGTCAGTTCAATCGATGTATCGAGATCCCTGTGAATGGCATACCCTAATGACACACTGAAATATAAAGAATCATCCTTTATTCCTTTGTTTATTTCATTACAATTTTCATTGATTTTATTAATTATAATGTCTGCTTTTGTTTCATCCGAGTGCAATAATACCATAATGAACTCATCGCCTCCAACTCTGGCTATAATGGTATCCTTCGGACAGCTTGTACTGAATAATTTAGCTGCAGTTCTTAAAAACTGATCTCCCTCTTCATATCCAAGCGCATCGTTTATCATTTTTAATCCATTGAGATCACCAAAAATGATTGCAATCGGCATGTTCTGCATCTGATTCAGTTCAATATATTTATTTTCCATATATTGCCTGTTGTATAGCTTTGTCAATTTGTCCCGTTCATAAAGGAATTTAATCCGTTCCTCTTTTAATCTTCGTTCTGTAACATCATGAAAGTTTATCAGAATACCATCAATGTATTCATTTTTACTTTGATCTACTGCTGTATATTCAACATATCTGATCTCATTATGCGGTCCATGTGCTTTGACCTCACCCTGAATGACCCCTATTTCGCCGTCAGCCATTTTTTGCAGCTGATTATGGATCAAATCATGTTCTTCTTTAAACAGAAAATCAAAAATACTGAAATTCATAATGTTCTCTGGCGGTACCCCGTTGTGTTTCGTGATATTCGGACTGCAATATTTATAATTGCCTTTCATGTCAAGTATAGCAATAACATCATCTATATTGGCAATCATAGTCCTGTAGGTAATCTCTCTGTCAGAAAGTTTTCTCTTTGATTCCTCCAGCCGCTGATACTGCTGGAACATACCCTTATACATTAAATGTATCAGAACTAGTGACATAAACCCACAGATCTGTGTTGTTGCCAGATTAATATACCAGGTCGAATGATAAGTGCTTATATCAAAATTATCTAAATATCCCTGTTTCAGCAACCATGAGACGATAATGAACGTGACCAGATTAATGGTTATATAGATAATTGTCTGCTTTGTCTTCAGTACTGTACCCACAAAAACCATAGATAATATGACGCAGACTTCACCTGCTCCCATTGGCCCTGTAAACAAAATCAAAAGAACACTGACCACATAAAACATGTATACAACTACATTTTTTCTGAATTCAATACTTAATGACTTTCTTGTCAAAAAAAGTAATAACATAAGAAAAATAATGATTTCTACAATTCCATGTATATACCTGCCCTGACTAAAGAACATAAAAGAACCATAAAAGAATAACGGCCCTCCCAAAAATAGCATAAACATAGATATTGCCGAGAAGACACTATTCTTCCAATAATCAATCTGATCCTTATTTACATTGTTTTCATCATTTGTTATGAACACACGATTCATCCTATTTAAAACATCAGTGAAAACGTTCTTATTCATAATAAACCTCCACGATATGATCCATTAAGAAAACTTAACTGATACAATGGCAGCAACATATAGGTTGTTTCCATTGTAAACCATATCGTGTATTATTGCAACACGGATTCGTGTTTTACAATTCATCATCTCATTTCGTGTTGATTTATTTATAAATCATCATTTGTGTTTTGAAATGACGTAATTGATATTCCGTTTACTTCAATCTGCTCGTTGATTGCAATGACTAGACATTTTCTTCCGTCTATCATTTTTGTCTCGACCAGATGTGCCTGTGCCGGG
>QKDK01000330.1 GCA_003252135.1 Clostridia bacterium | reverse complement strand
TTCCTGCACATGCTTTCTGTGCATAAAGCAGTTGAAAGCGACTTTCCTTCAACATATCTCCATTCCTGCACATGCTTTCTGTGCATAAAGCAGTTGAAAGCGACTTTCCTTCAACATATCTCCAATCTTGCGTTCGGGTGTTCGCACTCCATTGTGCAGCTATGCTTTGTCATGATTCCAGTAAAACATAAGACTGTCAAAAAAGCGTCTATTTTTATATTGAAAAATTAAATATAAGGTGTAAAATTAGATGTTTTATATTTACTTCCATCATGCAATATCGTAAAATTAACCTGCGAAGCAATGTGCAGCCTCGCAACCATAGATAATTCAAATGAAATGAGGTAAGTTATGCATCAGGTCGAACTGAAAACTCTTCAGATGCCAAGCCTGCTCGTCGATCACGAGCTCCTTGTTTTTCCTTATGTGAAATCTGAGGCACTTTTTTATTATATTGCTATTGAGAAAAAAACTACCCGTGAGAAAATTGCTTCCATGCTGTGGGAGGATGTTACAACAGAAAAATCTCTGAAAAATCTAAGACATGCCCTTTATATTATTCGTAAAACTGTTGGTTTTGATATCATATTATCTGACAAAAATTCCACACTGCTTCTGAATCCGGCTGTTGAGATGATCTGTGATGCCGATCTTCTGCAATACAGCAGTGATCTATCTGTCTATCAGGGTGTATTTTTAGAGAACTTCACTGTAAAAAAGTCCGCTGCCTACGAGGAATGGCTGACTGGCAGGCGCGAGAGCCTGAAACGGCTTCATCTGTCTTTGCTGTTTCGCCATATGAGCAGTATACGGGATGATGATGTAAATCTTCTGGAAACATTATACCACAGGTATCATGACATTGATCCTTATGATGAACGCACTGCTATTTTGTTTCTGCGCTCCTGTCTGAGGCATCAGATGTATTTAAAGGGAATTAAGGTCTACGAAAAAGTGTATCTTGATATGAATGAAGCCCTGGGCATCGTACCGGGTCATGACCTGACGCAGCTGTATCGCCAGCTCAGGAAGGAATGGGCAGAAAATGCGGAGGATATCCTTGCTTCGGCAAGTGAAAAGCTGTTTATTCCTGGAAGAAAAAATACCGGAAAGCTCCTTGCCTCCTGTTATCAGAAATTCCTGTCCGGTCAGTCACAGATGGTCATACTGCGAGGAGAACCCGGTGTTGGAAAGACATATGTTCTGGAACAGCTGCTCGAGACCTGTCGCAATGATGATGTCATATTGCTGAATGCTGTAAGCTTTCCACAGGATTCGCATACACCTTATTATCTTTGGAATTCTCTGCTCTTTCAGCTTGAAAACTACATTGTGAAATACAACCTTCAGATTCCGCCAAGCTATCAGAAAATTGTCGCCCAGATATTTCCTGCCTTTATGGGGCAGCTGCAGGAAACTGATGAATTTACACTGGATGCTGCCAACAGTTACCGTCTCAGTGCCGTACAGGGAGGTCTTCTGCGGATGCTGATGCTTGCAGCACAGACAATCCCTATTGCATTTTTTATCGATAACTTTCAGAACGCCGACCTTTACAGTCAGCAGCTTTTCCAGCTGTTGTTCAAGGAAGCAGTCAATAATTTTTTCTTTATCTTTACAATCCAGGACTCTGTGGATACCGCACCTGCTTTTCCTTTTTCAGGCCGTATGTCAGGCCTGCCTGTCAGTGAAATTATACTGGAACCCTTTACCGGCTGTGAAATCAGGGAAATCCTGGACAGCAGATATCCAGACCTTGTGATCAATGATGCTCTGCTTGAGCAGATTCTTTGTAAAACAGGCGGCAATGGTTTTTATCTTCAGGAGATCCTGACCACCTATGCCGCAACAAGAAAGCTTACTGATTTTTCCGGAAATACAGCCGCCTTGCTGTCAGAGAGGCTCCATGGACTTTCCGCCAGCGAAAGGAGCATTCTGGATATAGTCTCATTGCTTCCCGATTCTTCGACCCTTGAAATCCTGCAGACACTGGCAGGCAGACAGGCTTTTGATATTCTAAAGGATATAGAAGAATTAAAACAACGCTCACTCCTTTATGAAACTGCAGATTCGGATACCATAAAGTTCACCTTTCGATATGCAAGGCTGCAGGAATTCATAGCAGTAAAACTATCTCCATCGAAAAAAACAGTTTATCATAACAGTATTGGGTATGCTCTGGAGAGAACCCGGATCAATAACAGAAAAATCCAGTATAATCAGCTGATACATCACTTCACACAAGGTCATAATCAGGCTAAGGCACTTGAATACAAGGTCCGGCTTTTTGAAGCCGCTTCCATTACCATGTTCGAGCTGTACCCAAGCCTCCAGGATTCCTCAGAACAGTTGGAACATGATTCTGTACCTAATGTCATCACTCAGCTGGAAGACTCCCTGAAGAGTCTGGAAAATGCGTTCCTTGATACTGAGCTTTATGCTGAGCTTACAGCAAAGCTATGCATCGCGAAAAGCCGTTATCTGATCCTGTCATGCGAATATCAGGAAGGTCTTGAAAGTATCAAGCGTACCCTGTCACTGCCTTATATTCAGGCGCATGCAGACTATAAGCTGAAAGCTTTGCGTCAGATGGTATATTACAGTATACAGCAGTATCAGCCACAGATCATGAAGGAATATGTCATGCAGGGACTGTCACTCGCAAAAGAGCTTGATGACTGGCAGGAGATTGCTGTTTTTCTTCGGCTTCAGGGACTTTACTTCCTGATGTCACAGCAGTATGATTCATCAGCTGACTATCTGCAGCAATCCCTTTCTATCCTCTTATATCACAATAACAGCGCTGCTGTCATTAACATGGCAGCAGTACACAACTATTTCGGCGAACTTTATAGAAAGCAGAAAAAATTCGATGAAGCAATACATTCGTATCATACTGCGATCGAACTTTGTACAAATAATCATCTCCCTGTCCATGCAACCTTTTTAACGAACCTTGGCTGTGCTCTTCTTGGTAAAAAAGAAATCGCTGCCGCAATTGCAGAATTTGAAAAAGCTGCTGCTCTGTATGAAGATTCAGGTATTCAGATGGGGCGTTCTGTAGCGCTTGGTTATCTCGCTCTGTATGCTTTTATTGAAGGTCAGTCGGAAAAAGGAGCTTCTTTCCTTCTGGCTGCTGAAAAATCAGCAAGACATCTTGCCTCCCCTCTCGAAAAAGGCCTTCTGCGCAGAACGCAGGCTGAAATAAAATATCGCTTTCCTGAAATAGCCAGCCATCTGCTTTCTGAATCACCAGAATTCTACCATGATGACTGTATCCGGCTCCTTCAGGATAAAGA
>QKDK01000376.1 GCA_003252135.1 Clostridia bacterium | reverse complement strand
ATCCGGATTATGCCTTATATTAATGGAAGGAGAAAGTAGTCATGGCGAAAAGTAAGATACGTAATAGCAGGCGCATGAGTAAGGATCTCCTTGCAGTCAATGTGTTAGCTTATATTCTGGTCGGATTATTTGCACTGATCTGTGTCATACCGTTTTATCTGATTCTGGTCGCATCCTTTACACCGGAATCCTCACTGATAAGAAATGGATACCCCATTCTGCCCAAGGAGTTCAGTATTCAGAGCTATCTGCTCTGCCTGAAGAATCCTGTTTCTATTCTGAAGGCTTATGGTACGACCATAGGGGTAACATTTACAGGAACTGCATTATCTGTATTTATTGCTACAATGACAGGCTATGTACTGTCAAGAAAAGACTTTCCTTGGCGAAACAAGTTCTCCTTTTTCTTTTTCTTTACTACCTTATTTAATGGAGGACTCGTTCCCTGGTATATGCTCTGTGTGCGATATCTGCACTTCAAGAATTCCTATATCGGTATTCTGCTTCCGCTCATGTTCTCGGTCTGGAACATGATCATAGCAAAATCCTTCATGAACGGAATTCCCAGTGCCATCAGTGAATCAGCAAAAATAGATGGTGCCAATGATCTTGTCATTTTCATCCGGCTGATCCTTCCGCTCAGCAAGCCGCTGATTGCAACATTATGTCTGTTCTCAGCACTGGCTTACTGGAATGACTGGTATGACTGTATGCTGTATATAACTGATGATAATATGTTTACCCTGCAGTATTATCTGCAGAGAATGCTGGGAAGTGCGGAAGCTATGAGAATTGTAGCCGAAAAATCAGGAATAGCACTTCCGTCCGTGCCGCTGGAGAGTATGAAAATGGCTATGACGATTATTGCAACAGGTCCGATCGTGGCATTATATCCGTTTGTACAGCGCTACTTTGTAAAAGGTCTGACCATTGGTGCTGTGAAAGGCTGATCTGAATTTGGAACAAAGAAAACAAGGATTTACTTATGAACAGATGTTTTTGAAGCAGCCATGCTTCTGAACATAAAAAAACGAAGGAGAAGAGGACATATGAAAAAAAACAAATTTGTAGCAGTTATTGTAATGTTATGTCTGCTGGTTACGATGATGGTTGGATGCGGAAAGACCAACGAATCAAACTCAAGTACCAGTGTTGCAACACCAACCACAACAGGGACCGATGCACAGACTGAAACACCGACAGCATCTGGCAGTGAAACGGATGCTACCACGGTTTCGCTTGACAGTCTTCCTGAAACAGTGGATTCCGGTACGATCACAGCATCACCTGATTTTTATGCATCAACCGATCTTAGCAAAGCTTATACGGTAAAAATGTATCTGATCGGTGATACACCAAACGACTGGGATCAGGCACTTGGACTGATCAATGACTACCTTGCTCCTTACAACACAGAACTTAAAGTTACCTTCATGAGCTGGAGCGATTATCAGACAATGTATTCTCTGGCACTTGCAGGCGGTGAAGACATCGACCTTATTTTTACAGCACCATGGTGCTATATGTACAACGAAGCTGCCAAAGGTTCTTTCTATGAACTTAGTACTGATTTTATCAACAATTATATGCCTCTGACCACAAAATACCAGGCTGCAGAAAGCTGGAGCGAGACAACAATTGCAGGTAAAACTATTGCTGTATCATCTAATGTTGCTCAGCCAATGGGCAAGATCGTGGCAGTTCGTCAGGATCTGATGGATAAGTACGGAATCAGTCCGTTGACTTCATGGGCCGATTACAAGAACTTCATGCTTACGATCGCTCAGCAGGAAACACCTGTAAGCGGTATCTATGCACTCGCTGCAGCTACAGATAACAATGAGTTATGGGATGTTTACCGTCAGCAGTACGATACTTTCCTTGCACTGGACAGCAGTTATCTTGATATGATGTATGAATACACAGGTTCAGCTCCTACCAAGGATAATATCAAACTTGCTTATGAATATGATGCATTCCGTTCTTATGCAAAAGATATGAAAGAAATGGCTGATGCAGGATGCTGGAGCCGCAGCGCCCTGACCAATACAGTTACTGATGATGATGCATTTGGTAACCTTCAGGGTGCATCGATTGCATGGAATGCTTCCGTATTCACCTATATGGAGCAGGCTGAAAAAACAACAGGTGTCAGCTGTATGGCATACGACCTGACTACAGATAATCTTGTAAGTGCAGAAGCTTTTTCTAACAATGACATGGCTATTGCAGCAGGCTCTCAGAACCCGGAACGTGCAGCAATGGTGCTTGACCTGATCAAATTTGATACTTACCTGAATAGACTGATGATTCTTGGTATTGAGGGACAGAACTACAGTATAGACGATCAGGGCAGCTACACAGAACTGGACGGTGCTGCAAACTTTGCTGCTTATGCAATTTCTGCATCATGGGCAATCAAGAATGGCAACCTTTCAGAAGCTGGTGTTCCTGACCGTGAGAAAGCAATTACCGATGCATGGGAAGAACGCGTTGTCATGAATCCTACCATTACCTTTGTTTTTGATGATACCAATGTAAAATCTTATGTTTCAGCCGTAACTGCAGTTCTTACAGATTACGTGCCGATGCTTGAGCTTGGACTTGTTGATGATGTGGATGCAACACTTGATGAAATGATCAGTATGTGCTATGACTCCGGTCTTCAGCAGATTTACGATGAGTTCTATGCACAGTATGATGCGTGGCTTGCAACTCGTTAATAATGACCTTTATCAGAGGGGCAGATTCTCTGCCCCTCTTTTATATGGAAAAACGTATATAAATCTGGTACAATAGCATTATATAAATGAATGGCTACAGGAAGGAGGGAGTATCATAACTTACGATGAGATCGCAACAGCAATGGGCGTTTCAAAAAGCACAGTTTCCCGCGCCTTATCAGAAAAGGGCAGAATCGGGAAAGCTACACGAATGAAGATACAGGCTTACGCACTGGAACAGGGAGTCTGGAAAAAGGAAAGTGAAGAATCAAAAAAGTCAAAGACGCAGAATATAGCAGTCGTGATACCGACTGATGCCTACACAACAAGTGTTCCGTTTTTTCAGGAATGTCTTCTTGGCATCAGTGAAGTAGCAGCAATGCTTGATTATAATGTTCTTGTAACCATCGGGACACCGAACGACATCTCAGGCATACAGGTTCTGCTGAACAAAAACATAGTGGATGGTATCATATTGCTTCGAAATATGGAAGAAGACAGACTGTTAAGGTATCTGGCAGAGATCAGGTTCCCGATTGCACTGGCAGGAACCTGCGTTTATGATGACGTGATTCAGGTCGATATCGATAACAGGGAAGCATCGGAACGTCTTGTTTCATTGCTGATCGGACAGGGGTATCGACAGTTTGCTTTTATCGTTGGTGATACCTCCTATCACGTTAATAAATGCAGAGCACAAGGATGTTATGATGCTTTGGACAGGCATGGTGTATCCAGAGAAAACCAGATGTTCTATATGAATTATGTAAATATGGAACTGATTGACAGTATTATCAGTGATATTCTGTCTAAAAAAATGGAATGCATAATTTGCGGAGATGATGTTATCTGTACTCGGATCATGTCAAAACTTCAGGCTGAGGGATATCGGATACCGCGGGACATTTTTATTGCGTCTCTTTATAACAGCACCAGTCTTGAATGTTTTTCTCCGGCTGTGACGGCTATTAATGTTTCTGAAAGACAGGTCGGCAACACCATTGGAAGACAGCTGATCAACCGTCTTCGGGGAGATGTTTACAAAAGTGATAATAAGGTCGGATATGAGATATTAATAAGAAAATCCACAGGAAAGCTCTATACATTGTAGATAAATAAGCGGGGTTGAAAGATGTACTTACAAAGAAATGACAGCAGAAATACTGAATGTTTTAATTTGGACTGGTTTTTTTATCATGGCGGGAAGGAACAAGTACCGGGAGAAAAGGACATTACAGAATATAATTCTATAAAACTGCCGCATGACTGGAGCCTGTCATATCCGTTTAATGAGGATGCTGCTTCACGAGGTTCAGGCGGTTATGTCGAGACCGGTGTTGGCTGGTACAGAAAGATATTCAGTGTGAATCCTGCGGCTGTGACTGGAAAAAAAGTCATACTTTTATTTGATGGAGTTTATATGCTTGCCAGGGTATGGGTCAATGGAAGTTTTCTTGGCGAACATATTTATGGTTATACACCTTTTGAATGGGATATTACCGGTCTTTTAAAGAAAGACGGAAGTGAGAATAGCATCGATGTGAGAGTCGATAATTCTGCTCAGCCAAATTCAAGATGGTATTCAGGCTCTGGCATCACAAGAAATGTGTGGCTGCTCGGAGTGAATGACACACATGTTTCTTCATATGGCATTTATGTACGCCAGAAAACAATCGATGAAAACAAGGCTGTTTTTACGGTAGAAACGAAAGTTCATACTGCATATGACCCGGATTTTTGTAAAAAATCCGACAGCATACAGCTTGAGACCAGCATCTGTTTGGCGGACGGAACTGTTATACTGCAGCAGATGACAAAAGCTGATGATCTAACGGGTACAAAATTGATAAAAAACGAAAGCAATGCGGCAGAGATATTGTCCTTTTTACAGTGCATTGAACTGGTCAGTCCAATGCTTTGGGACATTCACTCTCCATATTTATATAAAACGATAGTCAGGGTATACCAGGATGGCATTTTAAAGGATGAAAAAATACAGCATACAGGCTTTCGTGATATTACATTTGACAGTCAGCAGGGCTTTTTATTAAACGGAAATCGTGTAAAGCTGAATGGGGTCTGTATTCATCACGACGGGGGTTGTGTGGGAGCGGCAGTACATCCGCAGATCTGGGAAAGAAGACTTGTGAAGCTGAAGGATATGGGCGTCAATGCGCTTCGTATGGCACACAATCCACCGGATCCTGAACTGCTTGATCTTTGTGACCGACTGGGACTGATGGTCATGGATGAGGCTTTTGATGAGTGGCAGATATTAAAATGGAAAGAGCTGGGAAGTAATACGAGCGCCAGCAGGGGATACTCAGAGTGGTTCGAAAACTGTCATGAAGAAGATCTGCGTATTATGCTGCTGCGGGATAGAAATCATCCGTCAGTCATTTTGTGGAGCATTGGGAATGAGGTTCCCGAGCAGACAGCAAAGGACGGTCATCTTCTTGCCAGACACCTGAAGGAAATATGTCATGAACTTGATCCTGACAGAATGATCACACAGGGAAATGACCAGATCTGCGCTGAACCAAATGCTGCAAGGGACGAGTTCCTGAAGGAGCTGGATGTTGTAGGATACAACTATGTGAACAGATGGCGTACCAGAATGGAAACCTTATATGACGATGATAAGAGAAAATATCCGAATCGTTGCATGATCGGTACAGAAAACCAAAGTATAAGCGGTGTGAGAGGCGAGTACATGCTGTCAATGCAGGACAGAGCTGGGTGGTGGAAACACCCCTATTTCAGTGCTCCGGTAGCAGTCGGAAAGCTTCTGCACTATACTATGTCACATGATTATGTAGCCGGGGACTTCATGTGGACCGGTATTGATTATCTGGGAGAAGCTCATTGGCCGTCTCATGCCGCAAGTGCCGGAGTTATGGATATGTGCGGTTTTGAAAAGGACAGCTATTATTTTTACAAGAGCATATGGAATCGTAAGGAACTTATGGTGCATCTGCTGCCGCACTGGAATCTTGATATAGAGGAAGGTACGATACTGCCTGTTCTTGGTTATACGAACTGTGACAGTACAGAATTATTCCTGAATGGCAGGTCCTATGGTAAAAAAGCATACGCTTACCCTGCTTATGGCATGACAGAAAGATATGGTCATTTTGACAAGGAACCTGTCCCTGTAAATACAGATGATCTGTTTTTAAGCTGGGATGTGCCTTACATACCAGGCTGTATTGAACTTGTGGGTTATAAAGATGGGAAGGAAGCAGCAAGACATACGGTCAGAACAGCGTTAGCACCTGCTATGGTCCGATTGTCTGCATATAAAAAAACAGTGGTTTTAGATGGCCTGGATGTTGTTCAGATCGAGGCAGAAATCCTTGATTCGGATGGGAACCTTTGCGTACAGGCAGATACAGAGCTTACATTTTCAGCAGACGGCGCATTAAAAGTAATTGCTGTAGATAACGGGAATACTGAAGATATGGAAAGCAGAAAAGCAAATCATATTCATGCATTTCATGGGAAAGCATTCGCAGTCCTTCAGTCTGTGTCACAAAAGGAATGGCAGGAGCGAGGGAAGGATTCAGGATTAGAGGAAAGCTGTACAGTTCCAAAGGAATGCAAAATCAATGTTCATGCGGCTGGCCTTCAAGCTGAAAGTATTTGTGTCAGCTTTGATGAAAGTATTTATAATTAATCCTTTGACACCGATATCATAGTATAGTATCGTATATTCAAAATCAAGGCATTCAGACAAAGAAAAGCGGGGTATGTGCAGTCATGCGGAAGCGGCAGAATTTTTTGTTTCAGAAGTTGGAACTAGGTGTTTGTTATTATCCTGAGCATTGGAACAGGTCATTATGGGAAGAAGATCTCCTGCGTATGCTGCAATGCAGTATTAAGACAATACGAATTGCCGAGTTTGCATGGAATAAATTCGAACCTGAAGAAGGTCGTTTTACATTTGAGTTTTTTGACGAATTTCTTGATGTCTGCAAAAAGACAGGAATGAAGGTCATCTTTGGCACACCGACTGCTACACCTCCTTCCTGGCTCACGAACAAATATCCTGAAGTCCTGAATGCCAGCAAGGATGGCGTATTATACAGGCATGGAGGAAGGCGGCACTATAATTATAATTCACCTAAGTACCGTGAACTTTGCAGTATTATTATTGATAAAATTGCGGCTCATTACGGAAAACATGAGAATATCGTCGGCTGGCAGATTGATAATGAACTGAACTGCGAGATCGATGTATTCTATTCGGAAAGCGATACCATAGCCTTTCGTAAATTCCTGCAGAACAAATATACCTCCCTTGATGATTTGAACAGTGCATGGGGCACAGTATTCTGGAACCAGACCTATACAGCATGGGAAGAGGTGTTTGTTCCAAGAACACTGCTTCAGCCAGACTGCAATCCTCATATGGCACTGGACTACATTCGTTTTGTTTCAGACAGCTGTATCAGTTTCTGCAAGATGCAGAGTCTGATCCTGCAAAAATATAAGAAAGATAGAGACTTTATAACGACCAATGGGATGTTTGGCAGTCTTGACAATCACAGGATGGAAGAGGAATGCCTTGATATCTACACCTATGATTCCTACCCGAATTTTGCATTTGGTTTATCAGAAAGACCCAAAGAGAATACATCATTGAATGACCGCAGATGGTCCATGAGCCTTGCGGAAGTTCGCTCCATCTGCCCTCATTTTGGAATAATGGAACAGCAGTCAGGTGCGAACGGATGGAATACCCATATGGAAGCTCCTTCACCAAAACCAGGACAGATGATGCTCTGGGCGATGCAGAGCATTGCGCATGGAGCTGATTATCTTAGCTTTTTCAGATGGCGTACCTGTACAATGGGAACAGAGATATACTGGCATGGGATTCTGGATTACGACAACAGAGATAACAGAAAGCTTGCAGAAGTAAAAAAAATCGCTGCAAGAGTTGAAAAACTTCAGGATATGACTGGCGCAGAATATATCGCACCTTTCGCAGTAGTCAGAGACTATGACAATGCATGGGATGCAAAGCTTGATGTCTTCCACAGACGAGTGGATCAGGCCAGCCAGACTGAGCTTTTTGCAGGAGCACAGCAAAATCATATTCCTTATGATTATCTGTATCTTGATGAAAAAACAGAACTGGACGAACTGACAGGGTATGATCTGCTGATCTATCCTCATCCAGTGATTGCATCCAGAGAGCGGGCTGTGCTGCTGGAGCAATATGTGAAGCAAGGAGGCAAGCTGGCGCTTGGCTGCCGCAGCGGATATAAAGACACGACTGGCAAATGTGTCATGCAGCCAATGCCAGGTGAATTTTCAAGGCTGACAGGTGCCAGTGTTGCTGATTTTACCTTTATCGGACCGGATGATGATACGATTCTTATGAATTGGAATCAAAAAATGTTTGAAATTAAAATTTTCAGTGATATAATAGAACAGAATGATTCCAGTACAAAGGTTATTGGGCATTTTACTAATGATTACTACAAGGATTCTCCGGCATTTGTCAGGAACAGTGTGGGAGAAGGAACAGTATATTATCTTGGAAGCACATTTACCAGAGAGATCACAAGGGAGCTATTAATTGAAACCGGAATTGAAAGCCCTGCGAAAGATTTCCTTATGCTTCCTCCGGATTGTGAACTTGTAGCCAGAAGAAAAAACGGACAGAACTGGTTCATAGTTTTAAATTTTTCAAAGCAAAATGCAGATATTCAATTGCTGCAGGCTTTGCAGGATATTGATACCGGTGCGGCTGTTTCTGGAGCAATGCAGCTGAAGGCATATGAAACAAAGGTATTTAAGACAATGGAATAGAGTATTGAATGTTGCAAAGGCGCACAGTTTTATTAGCTGTACGCCTTTTTTGATTGGTAAAATATAACATTCGATTCTGCAGGAAATTCATAATATTGAAAAAGTACTATTTGCTTTTCGTGAAATTGTGGTATAATCAACTGTCTTGTTTATTATATGACAGGAATAGAATACCAGATGTAATGCTTTATCAGCACCTTAATCTAGGTACCTTGGTTTCTTTCTTTTGGGCTCTGTCCTTTAAGCATAAGCAGAAAGGAATAGAAGATACAGGAAGAAGCTACTAATTTTATTTTAGGAGGAGAATAAAATGAAAAAGATTTTAAGCACATTGTTGGTCATGATGCTGGCTGTTTCCATGCTTGCCGGCTGTGGTTCAAACAATGCAAACAGCACGAACAACGGTGCTGACACGAACACAGGCTCTTCAGAAAACACAGATGCATCTGCTGATATCAAGGTTGGTGTAATCCTTGTTGGTGATGAAACTGAGGGTTACACAAAGGCACATATCGACGGCATCAAAGAAGCAGCAGCAAATGTTGGTATCGCTGACAGCAACATTCTCTGGAAATATAGTGTTCCGGAATCTGCAGACTGTACAACAGCAGCAAAAGAGCTTATTGCCAATGGATGTACATTGATTATTTCAAACAGCTATGGTCATCAGGATTATATGGCTGAAGCAGCCGGAGAATTTCCGGATGTTAATTTTGTAGCCATGACTGGCGATTATGCAGCAATCTCTGGTCTTTCAAACCTTTACAATGCGTTCACTGATGTTTATCAGTCACGTTATGTATCAGGTGTTGTTGCCGGTATGAAGATCGCTGAACTTGCAGCAAACAACCAGATTCCTGCTGCCGGAATGGATGCTGACGGCAATGTTAAAGTTGGTTACGTTGGAGCATTCCCTTATGCAGAAGTTGTATCCGGTTTTACTGCTTTCTACCTTGGAATCAAATCCGTATATCCTGCTGTAACAATGGAAGTAACATACACAAGCT
This sequence comes from Clostridia bacterium, assembly GCA_003252135.1. Taxonomy (GTDB): domain Bacteria; phylum Bacillota; class Clostridia; order Lachnospirales; family Lachnospiraceae; genus SZUA-448. Next base: position 2,791 of record QKDK01000376.1, on the reverse strand, counting down.
CTTGGTTTGATATTGAAGCAGAAGCAGCAGCAGCTGAATCTCTTATGGCAGATGGCTGTGTTATCATCGGACAGCACGCAGATTCAACAGGCGCACCTACAGCTATCCAGTCAGCTCAGGATGGCAGCGGCGCAGTAGCATTCTCTGTTGGCTACAATGTTGATATGCTTGATGCTGCACCTACTGCTGCATTAACAAGTGCAACTAATGTTTGGTCAGTATACTATACAGCTCTCTTTGAAGCTGCTATTGCTGGTTCTGCAATTCCTCAGGATTGGGCAGAAGGCTATGATGTTGGAGCAGTAGCTATCACAACACTCGGTGCTTCCTGCGCAGCAGGCACGGCTGAAAAAGTTGCTGAAGTTGAAGCGGCATTAAAAGACGGCACACTTCATGTATTTGATACATCAACCTTTACCGAAGGCGGAGCAGCAGTAACTTCTGTTCCGGTTGACTTATCTTATTATGATTATTCAACTGGCGCGCCGGTACTTATATATGAAGGCGAAACTGTTGAAGCAATTAAAACAGATGCAAACGGTGTTTCCTACTTTGATGAATCATCTTACCGTGCTGCACCTTACTTCTCATTGATCATTGATGGTATCACTGTAAAGTAAAAAATATCATTACACTGCATATCAAAGGGAAGCATTCTTTTGCTTCCCTTTGTGTGATTAAGGACGATATAGGATAAACGTATTTACTGGAGGAAATGCGTGACTTGCAATACTTACGTATATCCTGTATAAAGATAGTATGGAGATAAAGGAGAGAAGAAGCGTGGGACAAAATGAAGCAATTCAAATGAAAGGAATAACCAAACGGTTCGGATCGACACTGGCAAACCATAATGTGGATTTTGAAGTCCGTGAAGGAGAAATTCTGTCGCTGCTTGGTGAAAACGGCAGCGGAAAAACAACATTGATGAACATGTTATCGGGTATCTATTACCCTGATGAGGGAGAGATATTTGTCAGAGGCAATAAAGTTCTGATACGTTCACCGCATGATGCATATGAGCTTGGTATCGGAATGATTCATCAGCACTTTAAGCTTGTGGATGTGTTTACTGCGGCAGAAAATGTTGTTCTTGGATTAAAGCATAAAAAGTCAAGAAAAGAAATCAATGACAGTATTGAAGACATCTGTAAAAAGTATGGATTTGACATTAATCCCAATCAAAAAGTATATGATATGTCAGTTGCACAGAAACAGACTCTGGAGATCATCAAGGTACTGTATCGTGGCGCTGATTTTCTGATTCTTGACGAGCCGACTGCGGTACTGACACCACAGGAGACAGATAAACTGTTCGCAGTTATGCGGAACATGAGAAAAGACGGAAAATCCATGATCATTATCACACATAAACTGCACGAGGTGCTTTCTGTTTCAGACCGTGTCACTATCTTAAGAAGAGGCGAATTCATAGGCACTGTACCAACAAAGGATGCAACAGAACAGTCTTTGACAGAAATGATGGTAGGTAAGAAAGTCGAACTTAACATAGAACGCCCGGAACCTGTGGATGCGAAAGAAAGACTGATCGTTCAGCATCTTTCCTATGTAAGTGACGAAGGAGTAAAGATTCTCGATGACATCAGCTTTACTGCAAAAAGCGGTGAGATCCTGGGCATTGCAGGTATTTCCGGCTGTGGTCAGAAAGAGCTGCTGGAAGCGATCGCAGGACTGCTCCATATCAGGGATGGAAGTAAAATAGATTATGTGAAGCCGGAAGATGATTCTGTTCTAAGTCTTGTTAATATGAACCCCCGTAAAATCAGACAGATGGGTGTTGCATTTTCCTTCGTGCCGGAGGACCGCCTGGGAATGGGGTTAGTAGGTTCCATGGGTATGACAGGAAATATGCTGCTGCAGAATTATGCAGATGATAAAAGCTTTATGAAAATGAAGAAACAGGCAAAGCAGAAGGCAGTCAAAGTAAAAGAAAAGCTTGATGTTGTGACACCGGGGATCAATACACCAGTGAGAAAGCTTTCCGGCGGTAATGTTCAGAAGGTTCTTGTCGGACGTGAAATCGGCAGCAATCCGACAGTTCTGATGACAGCATACGCTGTGCGCGGACTGGATATTCATACATCACATACCATTTATCATTTATTGAATAAGCAGAAGAAAAAAGGATCTGCAGTTCTTTTTGTAGGCGAAGATCTTGATGTATTAATGGCATTATCTGATCGTATTATGGTAATGTGCGGAGGAAAGATGAATGGCATTCTGGATGCTCGGACCGCGACGAAGGAAGAAGTAGGCCTTCGGATGACAAAAATACAAGAGGACGGGGGAGCTGGTCATGAATAAAAAAGAACCATTGGTCCGTGTGACGAAACGTGAACAGATCGCAAGCTGGAAAAGCTGGGCATTCCGTGCTGCGGCAATCGCACTGGCGTTGATCATTATAGCAGTTTTTGTTTTTGTAATCATTGGTGTTACCCCGTGGAATGTATATAAGATGATGTGGGAAGGGGCTTTTGGTAATTCTATTTACCTTGGAGATACCATATTTTTTACCGCAAAGCTTCTTTGTATTGCAGTAGCGCTTGCACCTGCATTTAAAATGAGGTTCTGGAATATCGGAGCAGAGGGACAGGTGCTCGCCGGAGCGCTTGCCACAGCACTTGTCATGGTATACTGTAATTCTCTGCCGGCGCCGCTGCTGTATATCATAATGTTCATATCTGCAGTTGTGCTTGGTGCTGTCTGGGGACTTATTCCTGCGATATTTAAAGCAAGGTGGAATGTAAACGAAACACTTTTCACGTTAATG
>QKDK01000162.1 GCA_003252135.1 Clostridia bacterium | reverse complement strand
ATGATGGATATCTACTGTTATGAATGTGAGAGAATACGCTACATTAACGCCTTAGACAACAAAGAGCATTGCATCGTACTCCCATATTCTTATTTTCCTATCCATTTTATCACAATTCAAAGGAATAATATAGAACCAAGTCACATAATTTTATTTCACGGTTCCATTTCGAGCACAATAAAATCCCATGGCAGCAAAGTGATATCACGAATTCTTACGTCACCGGATCGAACCGCATCCTCTGCTTGGCTTTTGTTCATATCATTCGCTGTCTGTTCTGTTTGCACGGACTCTCCGCCTGCGATCAATACTGTATAGGTCCCTTCGATCCGAATCGTTCTCTCACATCCTGAATAATTGAAAAGGTAGCATACGGTCTTTCCTTCTTTGTTCTGACCTTCTCTGATAACGACTGGGAACTTCACATCCTGTTTCCATGACCACAATCCTTTGCTCTTTAGTATACCGGATACCAAAGCCTGAACATAGGCTTTGCTGGTCTTGCAGCCCAGATAATAACAATGGCCTTTTCCATAAACTGATTCTGTAACTGCGGCATATTCTTTCCACATGTAGTGATCATAGGTCGATAAAACAGCCGCCCCTTTGCTTTTCACCAGTTCCATGAATACTGAGACCTTACGTTCCTCCTCAGAAAGAACAAAGCTGTCACCGGTTACTTTCGTTTCGACCGGTGCAGTGAACTGGTCATACTGTATGCCAAAAGCCTCATTAAGACGATACGGTTGTATGTCTGCCCGAACCTTGATGTTTTCATTGGTAAACGCTGTTTTGAACGTTGCGACTGCTATACCACCGTTTTCCGCAAACTCAAGAATACGCAAAAGCTGTTCTTCCTTCGCACTGTACATGGCAGGAACAAAGAGTATCTCATAGGCTGACAGGTTTTCTTCGTCCGCGGAAATGATATCGCACTCAACATTCATTTCATACAAAGAATCATAGATCCATCGTACTATGTCGTTGTAGCTCTCCTTCCATCCGGGAAGCGGGAACCATTTCATTGCAGTAAGTGATTCATTGCTGACCATGATCGCAACCTTATTGTTCTTTTTTAACGCATGAAGCTTCTTTGAGTTCTCAGCGAAAAGTTTACCTACCGTACAGGCTTCCCTGTATACTTCATTTTCCTTCAAGTCATGACTCAGAACACCTTTCCAATATGTCTCACAGGCGTTATGAATGGAATGCCAGTGCCAGTACATAACAGAATTCGCACCGGAAGCTAGATGGCTGAATGCCTGCAGGCGAAGTTGTCCTTTGTACGGGGTCCACTCCGGAAAGCCCTGAGCTTCTGTCTCTATGACCATGTAATTGTCCTTTTTTAAAGATCTGGTAAGATCCCCGCAAAATGCAATCTCTTTTCCGGTCAGTGAATCCTGGGTAGGATGATAGATGTCGCACCCTGCTATCGTCAATGCTTTCGCTGCTTCAAAATGATCTACATCCGGCTGAACACCAAAAGAATACCCTTTCCACTCAAAATCAAAATTATGTGTGATGAACTGCTCATCTCGTTTGTACTCACGTACAATCTCTGACTGCCAGTTCAAAAAATCAGTAACAAGAGTTCGCTGGAATTTTTCAAATTCACAGCCAAGACTTCCGTTGATCGTCCCTTTCATGTTCGGAAACTCTTCCCAGCTGTTGATTCGATTGCTCCAGTAAGCCAGTCCAAATTCCTGATTCAGTGCTTCAATGTCTCCTGCAAACTTTTTTTTCATCCACCTGACGAACATCTGCTGGACATTTTCACTCGATGTTCCGAAATGTTTTGTTTCATTGTCGAGCTGGAATCCGATTACACAGGAATATCCGCTTACGGTTTCCATTAACTTACGAATGATCCTTTCACAGTAAAAAAGATAAGCCGGGTGCGTAATGTCCATGATCTGTCTGGCTCCGTACGGACGCTGACCTGTTTTATCCGTTACCATGACCTCCGGATATCTTCTGGCCATCCAGACCGGTATGGCATACGTCGGTGTTCCGATAATAACATTCATTCCTTCTCTCTCACATACCGCCAGAACTCTGGTCACATGAGAAAAATCAAAGACCCCTTCCTCCGGTTCTTCGGTACTCCAGGTCGATTCTGCAATTCGAATGACATTCATACCTGCCTTCTTCATCATCTGAATGTCTTGTTCCAGTCTGTCATATGGCATATACTCATCGTAATACGCCGCACCATACAATAACTTATCCATCGCTGCTCCTTCCGAAATCATTACATTTTTGCTGATGTATTCACTGAAAAAGAAAAACTGTGTTTGCCAGAACCTATAACCAGTTCAGGTGTTCCGGGCAATTCCAGCGTAACGATCAAATTGACCGGTATTTCACATTGATAGGTCCCTTCGCTCCCGTTGTATTCCCACCCACAGGATAAAATGCCAAACGGAGTGTGAACCTTCCCGCTGACTTTACGATCAAACGCGATGTATGGTCTGATCAGGAGCGTGGAATCCCCGGCATCATCATCTTTCCACTGTATACCAAGAATTCCTTCATACATCCATGCAAGAACAGATCCAAGCGAATAATGGTTAAATGAATTCATGGAATTCTGTCCGTTAAATCCCTTTTCTGTTGTATACGAATCCCAGCGCTCCCAGATCGATGTTGCTCCCTGTGACACCGGATACAGCCAGGAGGGAAACTGTTCCTGAAGCAAAAGCCTGCAGGCTTCCTCCATATATCCTGTTTTTCCAAGCGCCGGACACAGAGCACCGGTCCCGAAAAATCCGGTCCATATACGAAAATCGCTCTTCTTCACCTTTTGGAGAAGATGTCGTCCGGCTGCTGCTTCATCATCCAGAATGCCATAGACGATCGACAGTGCATACGATGTCATTGTATCACAGCTCTTCCCATGCACGTCAATGGTTTTTCCTGTCTCTTTTTCAAGAAAAGTCTTTTGCCAGAATGACTTAATTCGCCCTGCAAGTGCTGTGAATTCTTTCTCATCATTTTCAAATCCAAGAGTGAGAGCCATCCGTGCCATAAGATTTGCTTCCCGGTAATAAAAAAGATTCCACATAAGCACCGGATCGGTTTCTTCTCTTGCCAGCCAGTCACCGAGAGGACCAAGTTTGTGATCCGGTTCCTTTCCCGGCAATCCCTTTCTCTTCATGTATTCCATGTATCTTTTTAAGTACGGATAGAACTTTTGCAGAGTCCTGCGATCTTTGTATTTATTGTACAGTTCCCAGGTCATTATGACTGCCGCACATTCATACGTTATACCGCCGAATCCGCCTCCGATCGGTGCAATCTCGGGAAACTGTCCGTCTTCTTCCATAAGATCCGTCATCGCTGTCAGATTGCGTTCATAAAAGGCTTTCAGATCGCTGTTGCACAATGCTGTCCTGCAGAAAACATGCGTATCTCCAGCCCATCCCATGCGTTCATTCCGCTGCGGACAGTCTGTTGGAATACTAATAAAATTACAAAGCTGCGACCATTTTACATTTTCCACGAACCGGTTCAGCATACCGTTGCTGCACTGAAACTCCCCTGACATCGAAACGTCCGAAGAGTATTGCAGACTTACCACGTCCGCAGGCTCCGGTGAACGTGTTATTCCGCTGATCTCAACATAACGATAGCCATGGAAGGTGAATTTAGGCTGAAATATATCTTCTGCTCCGTTGCATACATACAGATCCGTACTTGTTGCATCCCTGTAATTCTCGTACAACGGTCTCCCTGCGTTGATCCCTGACTCCTTTGACTCCGGATAAAGCATCTCCGCATACCGGAATGTCACTTTCGTTCCTTTCTTTTCATGCAGTATGACCCTGACTACGCCTGCCATCTCCTGTCCAAAATCATACAGATAGACCGAATCCTCCAGTTGTTTTACCGACACCGCCTTTTTTTCCATTATTATATGGATCGGTGCATCGTACGTTCCTTCCAAAACAGGTTCCTGTTTGTTTACCGCAGGCCATTCTCTGCCAAATCCGGGCGGAAGTGATCGCCACGCAGGAATCTCAACCGGTTTGTAAGGAACCGGGATATCCCATGCTGTATCATCGAACCCAGCCAGAGAGTATCCTTCTTCCATCTCCTTTTTGGTACTGTCGATCTGCTCACCAAGAAAAAGTCCGCTGTATGTTACCGGTCCTTCCAGAAAGCATTTCCAGTGCTTTGTGTCGCTGCAGACAGTCTGAACCGTTCCGTCACAGTAATCGATCTGCAATCTGACTAGTATGGCATTCCGGTCACCAAAATAATGATAATTCTTTAATGCAAATGTCTGCGCATCACTCCACCAGCCGGATGCTGCCGTAACACCGATGGCATTGCTTCGTTGTTCTATAAATGACGTGACATCATACGTCTGGTAGTTGATTCTTTTATCGTACTGGGTCAGCCCGGGAGCAAGTTTTCGCTCTGTGATTTCATGACCATTGATCTTGCATTCATAGATACCACGTGCTGTTATATAAAGCCGTGCCTGTCTGATCTCTCTGTCACAGTAAAATGCACTGCGAAACATCGGCACCGAATAACGGTCCGGTTTTGTAACGATCTGTGCATTGCTAACAATAAAACAGCCATCTTTTATCATGACCTGTTCATCAAATATCGAGTTTCCCGGAATTTCTGAAATAAATTCGCGTGCAGGCACCCTGTGATTTCTGACTTTCAGATATCGGAACCATGTCTCACCTTTTTTCCCGCTGAAGAATCCGATTCCGTTGAGTCTGGGGTACGTTATACAGTCATTGTGCCCTCTTGGATTTAAGATACGTCCAAAACGCTGTTTTCCAAACATCGTCTCTGTTTCCACCGCATCGACCAGAACATCGTCAAAAAAGAAATAAGCCTGATTTCCCGGAACTTCAATTCGAATCTTATGAAAATCATCCCGATTCTTTTCATGAAGCAGCACCGGTCCTTTTTTTTCAAAATCCTGCAGCAAAACTCTTGCAAAAGGCACATCGCTTCTGTCATCTTTTGCATAACCGACCCGGTAGATCAAAAGTTCTGCCTCTTCTTTTTCGATGCTTATGTCATAGCGGATATAGTTTTCACCGGCCAGACCATACTCGTTCAGATAGCTTTTTTGAAGTCGTTCATCCCCAGCACCGAAGACCACTCCGGTTCTTTCTGCTCCGTTTTTCAGACAGAACTCTGTTTCCAGAATATATACGCCTCTGGTATCCGATGCGACTGCTTCATGCTCTGCCGTGATCCATTCGGCATTTTCAATACCTGCATTCATATTTTGCATCAGCCCGGTCTCAAACCAGGAATCTGCTTTTGCTTCTTCTTTTCTGTTGTTCCTGACAATCAGCGTCACTTCATACCTTGTCTGCTTTCGTAAGGTCTGTCCGGCATAGATGACACCAAGTGAATTGCTGTCTTTTTGACGGTTCGTATCCCATACGACTTTCTGACTTTTGCTTTCTGTCACTATGATCTGATAGGATTCCTGCAGGATTGCTGACAGTTCATGCTCCATTTTCCACGAGAACATCGGTGTCCTTTCATCAATTCCAAGTGGTGTTTTCTGATTGTCGATCAAAAATTCCGATATACAAAAACCCATATTCACTCCTGTTCCTGCTAGAACCAAGATTCCAGTTTCCTGTTCTCGAGATAAGGTTCTGCCTCCCTATACTGATTTGACTTTGCTATGATCCTCAGAACATTCGCCGCACATTTTTCCAGATCTTTTTCAGACAAAGTTCCTTTGTTCAGCTCTTCTTTCAGGTTATCAAGATCGGTCTGCTGACCCGGCATAACAAGGTCATTCCCAGCTCTCATGCAGCCTGCTGCCGTGCAGTGTTCACTCATGACCGTTGTCAGCCAGTCTGTCATAATAACGCCCTGAAATCCCCATTCCATTCTTGCCGCTTTTGTGCACAGATCAAAATTGTTTGCAGCATGGATTCCGTTTACCTTATTATAACTGGTCATAATCGACATAGGCTGTGCCGTCTTTACCGCAATTTCAAACCCTCGCAGATAGATCTCCCTCAGCGTCCTTTCGGAAACGATACTGTCAGATCCCATCCGGTTATCTTCCTGATTGTTACATGCAAAATGCTTGATCGTTGTTCCGCATCCGGCTATCGACTGGACACCATGGGTAAGTGCTGCCGCCATACAGCCGGAAACATAAGGATCCTCCGAATAATATTCAAAGTTTCTTCCGCATAACGGATTTCTGTGTATATTCATGCCCGGTGCAAGCCATAAGGTCACCTGGAACAGCTGCAGTTCTTCTCCTACTGCATGTCCGACTTCCTTCAGCAGATCTCTGTTCCAGGTCTGCGCAAGCATAGTTCCAACCGGGAATGCCGTACAATACTGATGATAAATCTCCCCTTTTGTCTCCTCGGTCTCTTTTACCAGATAACCGCCTTCGAGGCTTTTCAGAAACGAGGTCGCCTGCACGATTCCGTCTTTTACAGGATATGTACTGTTGATTCGTAGTCCGGCAGGACCGTCTGCCAGCACAATAGAAGGAATGTTCTTATCCGTAACGCAGGATGTCGTCTCTCCCGCAGCTCCTGACACACTGATTCCCGCACTGCCAATGTTGCTTCCGATTCCCTTGGCCGGATCTCCAATAACAAGGCAGATTTTTTTATCTTGTTCCAGTTCCAAAAGGAGTTTCTTCTCTTGTTTATCCAAAAGATCCGGCAGGCTGTATTCGATCGATTTTGTGGTAATTTCATCTCTGCCAACTCTGCATACAAAGCAGGATGCTTCCTTGTATAGCTGCAGAACCTGATCGTACTTCTTCTTTCTAGCTTCCTCTGGAAGAGACAATTCCTTGATCTCTACCTCCGGTGCACATATATTCTGAGTTCTTACAAGGATACAGGAGTCATCGACTTTTATTCTTCCAAAGACATTGCTTTTCGCGAGCGAATTTCCTGCCCAGAGAATATAATCTCCCTTTTCCAGCAGCCATCCTGGCTCCGTTTCATCGAACGATGTCATCTGGTACAAGAGAAAATGAATTTCCAGTTCCTGCTTTTCACCCGGTGCAAGCTCTTTTGTCTTGGAAAATCCGACCAGTCTTCGGTACTCCTTTTCCAGTTTTCCCTGTGGTGCCGTACAGTAAATCTGAATGGTCTCTTTTCCGCTGTACATACTTCCTGTATTCGTTACCTCCGCTGTAACGGTAAAAGCTATCTCCCCATCCTTGTTTATCTCTTTTTTCAGTTCTTTGATCTCTGTGTCAAAAGCAGTATATGACAGTCCATAGCCAAAACCGTACCGAACCGGTACGTCGAACGTATCAAAATAACGATATCCTATGTATATGCCTTCTTCATATCGCTCTTTTGCCACATTGCCGTTGTTGTGGGAAAAGGATGCTGAATTTGGATAATCTTCATAATGGTATCCCCAGGAATCCGTAAGTTTTCCGGAAGGTGTGCACTTTCCGCACAGAACATCCGCAAAGGCACGTCCCCCTTCCATCCCCGGCTGTGAAAGATATAGGATCGAGCGGATCTCTTCCCATTTACGGAAGACTTCCAGATCAATAAGCCCACCGGTATTGATAACAAGAATGACATTTTTGTAACAGCGGCATACAGCAGAAAGCTGTGCTTCTTCTGCCTCCAGCAGATAATAATCACCTTTTTCTGCAAATCGGTCAGCACCTTCTCCTGCTACTCTGCTTAGTACATAGATGGCAGTTTCGGTATCCTCTTCTGCTTTTTCTACAAGATTCCCAACCGGAATGACAAATTTAGTGCTGCAGTATACATTGAAGATTTCCATCAGTTCATCGCTTTTTACCTGTGCCCATATGGAATCCTTCCAGTTCTTCTTACCTTCTTCGTATTGCAGCTCATACTGATCCAGGTATTCTTCGTTGCTGATCAGAAAACCCGCTTCTTTCATGCACTGGCGTATATGGATCACTTCACGTTCATTCACATCTCCTGATCCGGTTCCGCCTTTGATCGTTCGTATCGATCCGGAGCCGTACAATGCAATTTTTGTGTCGAGTGGCAATGGAAGAAATAGATTCTCATTCTCTAACAGTACAATGCCTTCCGCTGCAGCTTTTCTTGCAATTCCCCGGTGCAGCAACTCATATTCCTGTATTTTTTCACTTTTCGTTCCGTTCAGATACTTCTTTTTCATTTGTTTTGTCATGCGTGACCTCCTGTATTCCATTGCGGTACGGCAGCTTTACTGCTCTTGTCTATAATTGATCGCCAGTTTGGCAAAAAAATCTTCAAGCGTCAGTCTGTAGTCAACAGATTCATAAACGCGTATTTTTCTATTTTTGTTATTGCAATGGTATGTCATATCCACCGGATCGATATTCGGTGCTTCCAACAATCTGAAATTATCAACTCTTTCATTTTCCTGCATCAGAACGGCAATAACGCCCTGATCTCCAAGACCCCATAATTCACCGTGCGGCCATTTTTCTATATCTCCATAAGCTTCATTCAGTTTTACGAGCTGTGTGAACAGATAGTTTCCTATCTCACCGCAGGGAGCGACCTTGTACTGAAGTTCTGCGAGTGAAACAGATAATGTTTTGTATACTTTCATCGGTACCTGCCAGACCGGCATGGAAGAGCGAAATACCACATTTGCTGCCATGATGTCCTGCATAAGATTAAATTCAAATCCACCTTCCGGATAGTCTCCTCCTCCGATCCAGATTGCCGTCATGCGGTCACATATCTCCGGTTTTACTAAGATCGCCGCAGCAAGGTCTGTTATACTTCCCTGACAGCCAATGAACAGGGGACGATCATCCTCTCTCATTGCTTCCTGAATGATAAATTCTGTACCTTCCGACATCGGCGGTTCATCTTCTGCAGTCAATGGAACACCCGCACCGTTGAATACCGGATAACGATTCTCAAGTCGCATGAGTTTCAGTACTTTCTCAACCTCCAGACGACTGGCCCGGACGGTCTCTCCTGTTTTATAACGATCCGTAAATTTTGTTATGGCATCAAAATGCCCTGCTATGATTCCTCTTACATCAAACTTTGGTGTCATCAGCATATGTGCCAATGCATATTGATCATCTGCTTCGTTCGCACAGTCCGTATGGATTATAATCCGAACTTTTTTCTTATCCGGTACTTTAAAATCATAGTTCCACATATGCTTCCTCTTTTCCGTAACGTAGTATTAGATCTTTTTATAAGATACGCGTTGTGCATAGCACAACGCGCATCTTTGGAGTCATTTCTGACTTCTTACCTTATTACTGCTGCGTTGCAAGCCATTCATCAAGCTGAGCCTGTTTTGCATCCATAACATCCTGAAGACCGGCTGCATACAATGCGTCATTCAGTTTCTTTAAGGTATCCGTAACATTTGCCGAACCGATCGCACCGGTTTCAAGTGCCGCACGATATGTTTCAAGCGCATTATTAAGGGCTGTGATCTGTGTCGAATATTCACTGCTGTCCCACATAAATCCGAAAGCTCCGGATGTAACTGCCCAGTTATTATGAGCGCTTAATTTTTCCCAGTAATCTGCCGTCTTTGTTCCATCATTCCATACATACGATATGAACTGATTTCCCATGAACCAACCTGTGTTCTGATGATAGGTATAATTTGAACTGTCCTGTCCGTCTACAAAATATGCCGTTCCGTCATCCAGTACCTGATAGTTTACGCCTTCAATACCGTTCTGCCATAAATTCATAACAGTAGCATCTGAATACAATGCCGATACAAATTTAAATGCCATCTCCGGATCTTCGCTGTTCGAAGCAATGCCGGTATTAAAGAAACTTACATTCGTTGTTGAAATACCGCCTTCTTCACTGTTTCCAAAATACATCGCATAGAGATCCATACCATTGGCTGCCTGTGCCTCAACAAGGAAGCCCGGTTTGATCGCGGTTGCATAACTGAAGGTATTTCCTGCTTTCATAACCGTTGCACTGCCCTGTGTGTCAGTCATTGCATCTTTGTAGATATATCCTTTGTCATACCAGTCAGCCAGCATGGTAACTGCTTTCAGGTACGTATCTGTTTCAAATTCATTTACGACCGTTGTCGACTTATGATCTGTTTCCCAGTCAAGAACACCGAACTGATCGACAAGAACATCAAAAAACTCAAATCTAGCCATTTGTGAGGTGGAGCTTAAATATAACGGGGTCATATCAGGATAGGCATCCAATACGCGCTGGAAGATATCAGCCGCAACTGACCAGTCATAATAGGTTCCGTCGTACTCATCTTTGTTAGCTTCGAGACCATAATCTTCGGTAATGCCAAGGGCATCACAGATGTCAGCTCTCATACAGAGACCGCCAAGTTCTACTGATTCTTTGTTTGCAGGGAATCCGTAAAGAACACCGTTCATCTGTCCGACATACGCATTATCATTGCCAAGTTCTGCAATAATAGCCTGTCCGTCAGCCGAACTCATGAATTCGTTCATGTCATAAACACCGCCCATGCTGATCCAGCTGGATGCATAAGGATAGAAGATCGGCATTACATCAAGAGCATCCCCACCGGAGAGCATCAACTGTATGGTCGTCTGATAATCCGCATACTGTAATGGAAGAAACTCAACTTCAATGTGATATGTCGGTATCATGTACTCATTCAAAGCGTCCTGAACAGCCTGTCTTGCTGCCTCATCCTGCTGATAAAACTCAATGTAGGCAAACGTAAGATGATATGGTTTTTCTTCGCTGTATTTGTCTGATGCTGTATTACCCGATCCCGTGTCCGTTGTACCTGTGTCTGTTGTACCTGTGTCTGTTGTTCCCGCTGTGTTCGTAGTTCCTGTGCTGCCCGTGTTTGTACTGCCCGTGTTGTTGCCTGTGCTGCCGCAGCCTGCAAACATCGCTGCGATCATTACTACAGTTAATACCCATGCAAAAATCTTCTTTTTCATATTCATCCTCCTTATTTATAGAATGACTTCTTTTGAGCCATTCATAAGTAACAGCAGTGACATTTGAAAATACCTATTTTTACTTACCCTTTTACGCTTCCCAGTGTAATTCCCTTTGCATAATACTTCTGGAACATCGGGAAGATCATCATGATTGGCAGAATGGCAACAAAGGCAATTGCCATCTGGATTCCCGTTGCCGGAATGCTTGCCGCAGCAGAGGAAACATTGGAGTTTGTACTTTGTGTCAGGTACTGGATGTTCGAAACCATTTGATTCAATAAATTCTGCACATTATAAAGATTTTTATTTCGTACGATGTAGTACAGGGCATTTGTCCAGTCGTTCCAGTACGTTAGTCCGGCAAATGTTCCCATGGTGACCAGAATCGGTTTTCCAAGCGGAAGTACGATCACGCTGAAGATCTTATATTCACTGGCACCATCAATTCGCGCCGCTTCATATAAACTCTCCGGAATGCTTGTCTGAAAATATGTCCGGATCATCATTACATTCCAGGCATTCAGCAGAAGAACCGGCAGAAGCTGTGCCCATATGGTGTCTTTCACACCAAAACTGCTCCACATAATATAAGAGGGAACAATACCGCCGTTGAACAACATGGTAAAGAATACATAGAACATCATGATTTTTCTACCCGGAAGGTTCCGCACGGCGAGCGGATAGGACATCAATGCTGCCAGCAGTACATGGATCACAGTTCCGATGAGCGTTACCAGAATACTGATCAAGTATGCTTTTGCTATCTTGTCCCCGGACTGTATGATGTACTGGTATGACGCAAGAGAGAATTTTTCCGGAAGGAAGGAGTATCCGTTCGCTACCAGTATGTTCTCATCGGTCAGTGACGACATAAGCAACAGCAGAAACGGCAGTACAACAACCAGTGTCATCAGGATCATTACCACATTTGCCAATATCTGATACCTTGAAAACGGTTTTTCTTTCATATCATTTACCTCCTAAAACAAAGCGTTTTCTTTGCTGTATTTACGAACCAGTAAATTAACAAACAGTACCAGTGAAAATCCGACGATCGACTGGTAAAATCCCGCAGCCGCTGACATTCCGACATTTGCCTGTTCCATCAGACCACGGTATACATAGGTGTCGATAACATTCGTTGTTGAGTACAGCAATCCTGAATTTCTGGGAACCTGGTAGAACAATCCGAAATCCGAATAAAATATTCTTCCCACAAGCATAAGGGTAAGGGTTACGATCGTAGGCGTAAGGGTCGGCAGTGTAATGTGCTTGATCTGATTCCATTTTGTTGCGCCATCCAGTCTTGCCGCTTCGAACAGAGAGGGATCAATGCTGTTTATGTTAGATATAAAAATAAGACAGCCATACCCGACACCTTTCCACAGATTTACAAAGATCAGAATGACCGGCCAGTATTTCGCCTCCGCATACCAGCTCACCGTATCTATGCCAAAGAAGG
>QKDK01000033.1 GCA_003252135.1 Clostridia bacterium | reverse complement strand
AAAAAAGCGTATGAGGATTCAGGCGGTTCTGATACTGAGACAGTCAGTGGAAGCAGGAAGAAAGATTTATGGTATCTGGAATAATATAGAGTAGATCCGGTTGATAAACCAAGGAACAGAGGAGGAAGTTATGAGGAAAAGAAGGCTGCTATAACAGCTGACTGCTGCGGTAATGGGGGTTGCACTGATCGTTCAGCTCATTCATCAGAGCGGAATCGCTAATGCGATGACTGCGACCACACTGGAAGATTATGAGAATGAGATCGCAACATATTCCATTGATGAAAGTGTGCTTGGATACAGAGAATATACTGCACAGTTTCAGAATATTCACCCTGCTGAAAGTTATGTGCTTGATGCGGAGGATTATGTCAGATTTACCGATGGCACTACCGATGAGAACGGAAACGAGATCGAGTGTCAGCCCGAGATCTATACAGATTATGAAGGAAGCGAAGGAAATGCGCTCCTTACCTATGAAAGCGGCCTGATCGAGTACGAAGTCAATATAGAGACGGAAGGGTTTTATGAAATTTCTGTCCTTTATTATCCGGTTGAAGGAAAGAATTCGAACATTCAAAGAAGTTTCTTTATCGATGGAGAACTTCCCTTTTCAGAACTGGCTTCTATAGAGTTTCCGCGAATCTGGGGGAATAATATAACAGATTTCACAACAGATGAAAACGGAATCAGACATACAAGCTGGGAAGTAGATAATCAGGGGAATGACCTGAAGCCGTCACAGATAGAGATTCCGCAGTGGGTGACAGGATATCTGTATGACAGTCAGGGTTACGTGACAGAAGCTCTGCAGGTATATTTTACTGCCGGAACGCATGATATAACCATGATCTCACTTCGTGAACCGATGCTGCTTCGCAGCATAACCATTGCCAATTCAGATGAGTTACTGACATACGACGAGACGAATGCGGCAGCGGACTCGGTTTCCCAAAATACAGCAGAAGATCAGATGATACGTATTGAGGCGGAAAATGCCGACAGAAAATCATCACAGATGTTATATCCGACACAGGACCAGGCTTCTTCCGCTGTGTATCCGTACAGTGCCAAGAACCTGAAAAATAATACCATCGGCGGTAATTCATGGCGGCTTGTAGGACAGTGGCTGGAATGGGATTTTACCGTGGAAGAGAGCGGATACTATAATATTTCGATGTTCGTCAAGCAGAACTTCATGAAGGGTATCTATGTATCGCGAAAGATTATGATCGATGGAGAGGTTCCGTTTGAAGAACTGAGCGATTACGGTTTTACCTATTCGCAGAACTGGAGGATGGATACTTTATCCGATGAGGAAGGCGATGCATATGCGATCTATCTGGAAGCAGGAGAGCACACACTGCGTATGGAAGCAGTTCTCGGAGAGTTTTCATCGATCATTGCCGATGTGCAGGAGTCTCTGACACAGTTAAACGCGATCTATCGTAAGGTCATCCGTATTACAGGTGTAGCACCCGATACATGGAGAGATTATCAGCTGGAAGCGACACTGCCTGAACTGGAAGGTGAACTGATCGAAGTACATGACCTTCTCGATTCAGCGATCACCAGACTTCGTGCGGCAGCCGGCAGTAAAAGTGATAAGGAGACTGTACTGATAACCATGCGCGACCAGCTGGAAAGCCTGATCGAGGATCAGGAGCTTTTTGTTAAGGTACTTGCAAACTATAAGATAAATGTCAGAGCCTGCGGAACCTGGATCAACACGGTATTATCACAGCCGCTCCAGATGGATACGATATATATTTACTCTACTGATGTAGAAGAACCTGTATCGGGCGATACCTGGTGGAACAGGCTCGTTCATGAAATCAAACGACTTTATTATTCCTTTATTATTGATTACAACCAGATCGGAAATGTTACAGAGGAAGGCAGCGATGCCACCACACTGACCTTATGGGTCGGCACCGGCAGGGATCAGGCCAATGTGATCAAAGCACTGGTCGATGAGAATTTTACCAAGGAGAACGATGTTAATGTCAACGTCATGCTGGTGGATATGTCAACATTGCTGCAGGCGACACTGGCTGGCCAAGGACCTGATGTTGCCATACAGGTGAACTATGATCTTCCGATGAATTACGGTCTTCGTAATGCAGTTGCTGATCTCAGCCAGTTCGATGATCTCGAAGAGGTGAAGGAGCGATTCTTTGAAAGCGCCATGGTCGCTTATGAATACAACGGCGCGACTTATGCGCTGCCGGAGACACAGACTTTCCTGATGATGTTCTACCGAAAAGACATCCTGTCGGAGCTTGGCATTGAGGTGCCAAAGACCTGGGATGATATCAAAATTGCACTTTCAGTGCTGAATAATAATCAGATGGAAATCGGTATGCTTCCTTCAGAACAGGTATTCACCATGTTCCTGTATCAGAACGGCGGACAGTATTATAACGAGGACGCAACGCTCTCGGCGCTTGACAGTGACGAAGCAATCAATGCATTTAAGACATACTGCGAATATTATACGGAGTATAAGCTTGACAAGGAGACGTCTGTAGAACAAAGATTTCGAACAGGTGAAGCACCGATTATTATAGCAGATTACACCGTTTACAACAATTTTCAGGTTTCAGCACCGGACATAAAGGGATTGTGGGGATTCGCTCCGGTACCGGGAACCGCGTTGAAAGACGAGAACGGAAATTATGTATACGATGAAAACGGGGATTATATTATAAATAACGCCATCGGCAGTTCCGGACAGGCCTGCGTGCTGATGGAAGCTTCCGACGAAAAGGAAGCAGGCTGGGAGTTCCTGAAGTGGTGGACATCAGAGGATACGCAGACGCTGTACGGACGCGAGATGGAAAGTCTTATGGGTGCATCGGCCAGAGTTGCAACAGCTAATATCGAAGCATTTTCAAGACTTCCATGGCCGGTCGCTGACTACGAGGCTCTGTATTCACAATTTCAGGAAGTCAAGGGTATCCCGCAGGTACCGGGCGGATACTTTACCTGGCGAAATGTAAACAATGCATTTTATACAGTCACGACAAAAGTGGATACAGCTACACCGCGTGAAGAACTGACTAATAAGATCATCTACATCAATGATGAGATTAATTACAAGAGAATTGAATTTGGTCTGCCGCTGGCAGATGAGTAAGGGGGGAGTGCAATGCAGAAATTTCCGGACAGCGTCAATCTGGCAAGTAAAAAGGAATGGTCTTTATGGCGAAGAATAAAAAGAAGCAAAACTTCTTACTTCATGCTTGCACCATTTTTTATATTATTCTTTTGTTTTACCATCATGCCGGTCGTGATTTCAATTTTTCTCAG
>QKDK01000014.1 GCA_003252135.1 Clostridia bacterium | reverse complement strand
GACAGAAATCAGAGCGCGTATGGGCAGGGCGAAATATATAATGATTTTTTTGTAAACCAGCTGACAGAGCTGCTGACCTTCTACGGACCGATATTTTCTGTGTGGTTCGATGGTGCGTGCGGCGAGGGCAGTAACGGCAAAAAGCAGACTTATGACTGGAATCGTTATTATAATGTAATCAGACAATTACAGCCGGATGCCTGTATCAGTGTGTGCGGGCCGGATGTCAGATGGTGCGGGAATGAAGCAGGAGACACAAGGGAAGATGAATGGAGCGTTGTTCCAAAAAGGACCAGCGAGACGGAAAAGATTGCAGAAAACAGCCAGAAGCAGGATGATGAGTCGTTTCGTGAGCGTAAAATATCTGCCGGTGATCAGGACCTTGGAAGCAGGATGGCACTCGCGAAAGAAAATGAATTGATATGGTATCCGGCTGAGGTAAATACTTCCATTCGACCGGGCTGGTTTTATCACGAAAGCGAAGATGATCAGGTACGGCCGCTGTCAGAGCTCTTATCCATATATTTTAAAGCAGTTGGAGGCAATGCAACATTTCTGCTGAATATACCGCCGGATAAAAACGGCCGGATTCATGAGAACGATTGTAAAAGACTGCAGGAGATCGGTGCTTTTCTGACCCGCTGTTTTCAAACGAATCTGATGGATAAAGCGAAGCTGAAAGCAGACAGTGAGCTAAAAGGATGTGAAATCGACAATGTGAGGACTGATTTTAGAGATACGGAATATCAGCCTGCAGCAGATAGCGGACAAGCAGAAATTTCTGTCGAATTTCCGGAGATAACGAAGGTAAACTATATTGTTTTGAAGGAAAATATCGCCAAGAGCCAGCGCATTGAAAACTATGCCATATACGACGAAAAAGACACACTTTTATATCAGGGGAAATGCGTGGGCTATAAAAAGATAATACAGCTGCCGGCAGTTGAGGTGAAGTGTCTGCGGATCTGTATCAAGGATTCCAGAGTGAGACCGATCCTATCGTTTATCGGAGTCTACTAAATAAAATCAGGAAGAACGGTTGTGAAAATGCACAAGTTATCCGATGTATTTTTTATAAAGACGTATCATCTGGAAGCATTTATAATGTTGAAAAATGGCATATATCATGGTAGTATTATTTGCAAACGAGAAATTATTTTATGATGAAACAACAAAAAAGAATATGATTCTTCAAAAGTGATGGAGAGTAGACTATGCTGTTGAGCTTGCATGTGAAAGACTTTGCGATTATTGATGAACTGGAAATTGATTTTTATGAACATCTGAATATACTGACAGGAGAGACAGGTTCTGGCAAATCGATATTGATCGGTTCTATCGGAGCTGTTCTTGGAGGAAAGATTTCAAAGGAAATGGTAAGAAAAGATGCGGAGTACGCACTGATCGATCTTTTATTTGAAACCACGAATCCGATGGTCTTTGATAAGATGAAAGAGCTTGATCTGAATATAGAAGATTCCTCCATTCTATTCTCAAGAAAGATCATGTCAAATGGCAGAAGCGTTATGAAAATCAATGGAGAGATGGCTTCTCTTGGTGCTGTTCAAGAGCTTGCCGCACTGCTTCTTGATATTCACGGACAGCATGAACATCAGTCATTATTATACAAAAAAAATCATCTTGAAATTCTGGACCGCTTTGGCAAAGAAAGTCTGACAGAATGTAAAAATGAGGTCAGAGAAGCTTATACAGCCTATAGTAAGAGCAAAAAAGAGCTGGACCATGAAACTGTCGATGAGGATAAGCGAAGACGGGAGATCGACCTGCTTTCCTATGAAGTGAACGAGATCAATGCAGCCAGACTTATTAGTGGTGAAGAATCTAGTCTGGAGAATGCGTATAGAAAACTTTCAAATTCAAAGATCATACAAGAAGCGGTTGGCGCTGCATATAATGCAATTGGCGGAGATAATGAATCTGCTGCTTACCTGATCGGTAAAGCAGTGAAACAGCTTGCAAGAGCTGCAGAATTTGATCAGGATGTGGCTTCGTTCGAATCACAGATCAGAGATATTGAATCATTGCTTGACGATCTGAATCGTTTTGTTGCCGAATATATGGAAGAAATAGAGGACAGCCAGGAGGAATTAGCAGTCACTGCTGAAAGACTGGATCTGATCCATTCACTGGAAGCAAAGTACGGAAGAACCATCGAAGACATCCTGCAATTTGAAAAAGAAGCCAGTGAGAAACTGGAGCATTATCTGGATTATGATGCTTATCTGATTCGGCTGCAGAAGCAGACAGAAGAAAATGAAAAAAGGCTGCATGAATGTTCATTCAGACTTTCTGACATTCGAAAGAAGACGGCTGCCAGACTTGAAACTGCCATAACTGAAGCCCTGAAGGAGCTTAATTTTTTGGAAGTCAGATTCCAGATTAAGTTTGAAACAGCATCATTTGGATCCAATGGCTGTGATGAGGCAGAATATATGATTTCACTGAATCCAGGGGAAGAAGTACAGCCGCTTGGTAAAGTAGCCTCCGGCGGGGAGCTTTCCAGAATCATGCTGGCCATAAAATCAGTCATGGCAGATAAGGATGCTATCGAAACTCTGATATTTGATGAGATCGATACCGGAATCAGCGGCAGAACAGCACAAAAGGTATCAGAGCGTCTGAGCATTATCGCAAAGAATCATCAGGTCCTGTGCATTACTCATTTACCACAGATTGCATCTATGGCAGATACTCATTATCTGATAGAAAAGACCGTAGCACAAAATAAGACCACAACACTGATCAGACATCTTGCAGCGCATGAGAGTGTTGACGAGATCGCCCGTATGCTTGGCGGGGCAGAAATAACAGAATCAGTCAGGAATAATGCGAAAGAGATGCTGTGTCTGGCTGATGATGTGAAGAAAAAAATAAGAAAATGAACTGATATTATTAACATTTTGCTTTTTTCTTTTCTAATAAAGTATTTTAGTGTATAATAAATAAGACTATGCATGTCAGACTTGAATTACCGGAGGAATAGGGATGAAGACGAATGTTTTGTTTGCGGCATCGGAGTGTGTTCCGTTTATTAAAACGGGAGGTTTGGCCGATGTTGTGGGATCTCTTCCAAAATATATTGACAAAGAGAATTTTGATGTCCGTATCATAGTGCCAAAGTACTTGGCTATTCCGGAAGAATACCGCTCAAAGATGCAGTATAAGACTCATTTTTATATGGATCTTGCGTGGAGGAACCAGTATGTTGGAATCATGGAGTTGGTATATGAAGGAGTTATTTTTTACTTCATTGACAATGAATATTACTTTGCCGGATATAAGCCATATGGGAATATATAT
>QKDK01000059.1 GCA_003252135.1 Clostridia bacterium | reverse complement strand
AACTGATAATCTTAATGAAATACAGCAAAATATAATTTTATATGGATCTGAAAATCCTGCTCTTGTTGTTTATGCTCTTGGCAAAAATGATAAGAGGGCAAAAGAACTTGCCACGATTAAAGACCCTATACAATTTGCTTTTGCAATAGCGAAGATGGAGGCGCAGTTAAAAGTGACAAAGAGAAACGATATACCGGCACCGGAAAGAAAGTTAAAAAGCGGAAGTTCTGCCGGAGCCGTAGACTCTACTCTTGAGCGCCTTAGAGAAGAAGCTGCTAAGACTGGAGATTTTACAAAGGTTCGGCAGTATAAACAAAAACTTAAAACTAAGAGGTAAGCTAAATGGCTAATGCTTTTAATAAAGAAGAACGTGTAGCGTTTGAAAATATTCTGGAAGGATTCCAGGATGCAGAAGTAATGGCTCGGAATGTTGCCAAATTCAGCACAGACCAGCAGATGATGGAAAGATCGAATGATACTATATGGAGGCCTCAGCCTTATATTATGAATTCATTCGACGGGCAGGATCAGACCGGTAACTTTAATGATAAAACACAGCTTTCTGTGCCGGCTTCGATAAATATCGAGAAATCAGTTCCTTGGACAATGTCAGCTACTGAGCTGCGTGATGCACTTCAGGAGAACAGGTTGGGAGACGGAGCAAAACAGAAACTTGCATCGGACATCAATGTTGCAATCCTTAATATTGCAGCTCTTCAGGGTTCATTGGTTGTTCCTATTGCTGCGGCTGCTTCAGGATTTGATGATGTAGCAAAATGTGAAGCAATAATGAATGAACAGGGCGTTCCTGACTGGGATCGCATTCTTGCGCTTTCTACAAGAGATTATAATGGCATGGCCGGAAATCTTGCGGATCGTGAAACGCTTACCGGAAAAGCTTTATCAGCTTATGAAAGGGCTTATGTGGGAAGAATTGCGTCTTTTGACACTTTCAAGCTTGATTATTCAAGGCGAATTCTTGCTGCTGCTGGTGGTGCTATTACAATGTCTACCCTTGATGGGGCGACTAATTACCATGTCCCTGCAGCAACTTCGACCGCAACAACCGGAGAGATATCTAATGTTGACAACCGGTTCCAGAATATTACTGTATCGGCAACTGCAAATGTTGTTGCTGGCGATTGTTTCACCATTGCTGATCTCAATGCTGTACATCAGATTACAAAAGAAGATACCGGACAGCTTAAAACATTCCGTGTTGTAGAAGTTGTGGACGGAACAACCCTGAAGATTACTCCTCCGATGATAACTGCTCAGGGCGCATCTGAAGCTGAAGTTCAGTATCAGAACTGCGTTATCAATACAAAGGCGGCAAATTCCGCATTCACATGGCTGAACATTGATCCTGCGGCAATAAACCCGTTCTGGCAGAAAGATGCTCTTGAGATTCTTCCCGGAAGATATGCTGTCCCTGAGAACTCCGGCGCTTCTGTAATGAGAGGCAAGACTGATTCAGGTATTGAGGTTGTAATGTCTAAGCAGTACGATATCCAGACAATGAAGACTTTCTTCCGTCTTGATACAAGATTCGGTGTGGTAAATAAGGCTCCGGAAATGTCCGGCATCCTTATTTTTAGTCAGATTCCGTAATAAGGAGATTGAGTAATGTCTACAAGACTTCATGAAAACGGGACTGTCTTAATAACAATTGCGGCCAGCGATAAACTGACCGTATTTTCAAAAGACAGAGTGAAGGTATTCAAATATACAACTTATGAAAGCCATCCTTCACAGTGGGTATTGCTACAGGATATAGTAGCTGAAACAGAATATCTTTCATCAGCTTTTACTGTAGAAACTGAATTAAGAATTGAGGCAGGAGGGGCAGAGGTATTCTATGCTGCGGGGACTGCTCCTGTAATAACAGAAAGAAGAGGCCAGCGAGGGCAGGGTGCCCCTGGAACTCTTAATGCAACCGGAACACTTACCGCTGCATTGATTGAATCCGGTATTGTTACTTCTACTACTGCGGCGGCGGTTGTCGCTACACTAGATACTGGAGCAGTAATGGATGCAGCATTACAGATGGAGATCGGAGAGTCTTTTGATTGGTCTGTAATAAATACCGGACCAGATACATTTACTGTTACTGCAGCTGCTACTGGCCACACGGTTGTAGGAGTTGGTGCGGTTGCAACTGTAACCTCTGCAATATTCCGGACCAGAAAAACTGCTGCTGATACGTTTATAACGTATCGGATAGGATAAAATTATAGCGGGAGTGTTGCCCGCTTTTATAATTAGGAGGAAAGATGAATTATCCATGTTGGATGTACAAAGCAGACGGCCCTATTAAATGGGGGAAGAAAAAGTCTTACGCAAGAGAGCTTGCTAAAGACGAAACAGAATGTCAGGTCCTTAAAAAAGAAGGGTATTCCGATAACCTGAATGAAGTTCTTTTTGAGAAACCAACAAAAGCCAAGGAACCAACAAAAGCCGAAGTAATGAAAGCACTTCAGGATGAAGGTATAAAGTTCAACCCATCAGCAAAAAAAGAAGAACTGCTTCAGCTATTAGCAGAATCAGAAGGCGATGAATAATGCCTCTTATTCATGGTTATAGCAAAAAGTCAATTTCTGAAAACATTAAGCGGGAAATGGCTGCTGGGAAATCTCAGAAGCAGGCTATTGCTATTGCCATGGATATAGCGCGAAAGGCAAAAAAGAAAGCCAAGAGAAAAGGGGAGATAAATGCCAAGAAAAAATAATTCAAAGCAGTCTAAATATAAGTCTATGCCTAAGAAAAAAGCCCTTGCAAAAAAATCACAGGCCAAAGATAAAAGCAAATCAACTTCTTCCAGTTCAAGGATGACAGAAGAACTGCAATGGCAATCTGAAAGAGACGCTATGACCCTTGCCGATGCCGAGGAAATTAAAGCAGATAGAGCAAGACTCCGACGAGCAAAAAGTGAAGCAAAAAAAAGAATTGCCAGAATGGAAAAGGTTACAAAGGCAGGTAAATAATGGGATGGACAAAGGGAGATATTGTTCATGAGGCATTATCTGAGCTTGGTATTGCTGATTATGATTTTGATGTTATCCCTGAACAGTTGGAACGGGATATCCGGAGGCTGGATTCTATGATGGGAGAATGGGCGGCTTTAGGCATAGGACTTGGATATCCTTTATCTTCAGGCCCTAATGATTCTAATCAAGATGATGAAACATACCTTCCTGATTCAGCTCAGGAGGCAGTATTTACAGGACTTGCTATTAGATTAGCTCCATCATATGGAAAGGCGGTCCGACAGGAAACAAAATCCAATTTTAAATCTGCATATAATGCTTTACTGCAGAAGTTTGCT
>QKDK01000116.1 GCA_003252135.1 Clostridia bacterium | reverse complement strand
ACAGGTTGTATTCTGTGAACATGTGGGATGTAGTGACCGTTTTCATTGACAAAAATATATGGGTAACGTATGATATAAATAGTTTTTGCGACCCGTTTTTTGATGAAAAGGAGTAGGTTCACAATGGGTGAATATGAATATATCAAGGATAATCAGAAGTATCTTCAATGCTTTTTTGAAATCACGGAAAGATCTCTGCAGGCAGTGTTCATATTCGATGAGGCAGGAAAAATCGTGTATGGCAATGAACTGGCCAGAACTGAGACAGGGTATGGCGAGGAGCTTTCGGATATACCGATCTATGAGATTTTCCCTACCATTTTACAATATGAAAAGGGAAAACTGGACTGGCTCTTGTCAGAAAGTGATGAATCAATTGAAACTTCCGCATATCGGAAGAATAAGACCTGCTATCCTGTAAAAGCAGGTATCATAAAGAAAACAGAAGACGGTATCGGCGGGATGATCTTCACTGCGAACTTTACAGAACGCAAGGATGGAATCCGTCGCTTAAAATCAATCATGGCCGACATGGAAGAATCTGACAAGCAAAGAACAGAGCTTATGGCCAATATAACACATGAACTGAGAACCCCGGTGAATGGGATGAAAGGAATGGCAGAGAATCTGCTTGACACCTCACTTACACCGATCCAGCAGGAAACAGTGAACATCATCATTCGCTGCTGTAATACGATGAGCAAGCTGATCAATGATATTCTGGATATGACAAAGCTCGAAGCAGGAAAGTTGATGCTGGAACAGAGAAGGTTTAATTTTAAGCTATTTCTGGATGATATCATGGCATTTAATCATGTCAGAATCAACGAAAAGGGCCTGAAGCTGATTGTAAATGTGGCACCCAATATACCGACCTATCTCATCGGAGACGAATTACGTCTTGGACAGGTCATTAATAATCTTATTTCGAATGCGATCAAGTTCACATCAGTGGGATATATTGCACTTGACATTGTGATCAATGAGATCACTGAAACACAGATAGATCTGTTCTTTATGGTCATGGATACGGGAATCGGTATGAACAAGGACGATCTGGATAAGCTGTTCAAGAGCTTCTCACAGGTCGATGGCTCCATAACCAGGCGCTTTGGCGGAACAGGTCTCGGGCTTTCAATCTGTAAAAGCCTGGTCGAACTGATGGGAGGCTCCATACACGTGGAAAGTGAGAAGAACAAAGGAAGCACATTCTCTTTCTCCGTTCATATGTTAGTTGCCGAACCGGATACAGAGGAGACCATTGATTATCCGAGCGGCCGTTTTGTTTATCGAGGAAAACAGGAAGACAAGGCTTTTGGCAGCTTTCAGATGCTAAAAGATACCAATGAACTGTTCGATAAAACTGCCAATCTGAAAACGGCCAGGGAAGCACTGGAGAAGCTTGTTCTGTGCTCTGAACTGGGTACATGGGAAAAAGCAGAGGAATTTGCAGGAATTGTGAAGAACATGCTTCATGAGAACGAAGGTGAGCTCTGGAAAAAAGCTTTTCGTCTTGAGCTATCCGTAAGAAAAGAAGACAGTGATAAGACACTTGAGCTGGCCAAACAGCTGGGTGATGAACTGGATGAGCTTTTATCATAGTTGTAAGCGTGAAGGAAACACGAAGTAAACATGTGTAAATCATGCATGTAAAACAACTTTGTGTAAAAGAACTAGATAATTCTTTCACAAACAAGTTTGTACCTCGCGTATCATCGCTCGTTCAAACTTAATATGCGCAAAGATCAGCGCAGGAATGAGAGAAACAATGAAGATTAACGAAAAACAAGGCGTAAATGTACTAATTGTTGATGATGTCATAGCAAATCTTATTATACTGACAGAAATAATAAAGAAAGCAGGTTATGTTGCACGGCCTGTCACGAGCGTCCATCAGGCAATGGACGCAATCATGGCACTTCCGCCGAACCTGATTCTGCTTGATATAACGATGCCTGAAATCGATGGGTTTGAATATTGCTCCATGTTAAAGAAGGATGTCAGAACCCGCGATATACCGGTCATCTTTATTTCAGCCATGACAACTCCGGAAAGTAAGGCTAAAGGTTTTAGTCTGGGTGCTGTTGATTTTATCGTAAAGCCCTTTGACGAACAGGAAGTGTATCTGAGAGTCAATACGCATATCAAGCTGTATCGAATGCAGCAGGAGCTTGAGGAGTATAACAAGCATCTGCAGCGTATGGTCAATGAACAGGTCCGAAAGATTGCCGATGAGCAGAAAATTATAACCTTTGCACTTACCCGGCTGGTATCCAGACGCAACAGCTTTGTGAAAAACCATATGGATAGTCTTGGAAAGAATGCAAGAATGCTTTCTATGTCACTGCAGTTTTCGCCTAAGTTCACCAAACTGATTCCCAATGAATTTGTGGAGGCCATAGAAGTTGCAGCACCCTTATGCGATATAGGCAAAAGTGCGATACCGGATGCTATCGTATCGAAGAGGGGCCCTTTGAATACTGAAGAAAGTATCATACTGGATCAGCATGTGTTTGAAGGATATGAGCTCTTGATGGAGATATTCGATAAAAATAAAAATAATTATTTTGTAAAGATGGCAGCGGAAATTGCGCTGAATCATCATGAAAAGTGGGATGGTACAGGCTTTCCTGCAAGATTAAAAGGAAAAGAAATTCCGCTGTCGGCAAGAATCACATCTATACTGGATGAGTATGATATACTGACAGGACCGCTGAACTTCAGAGGACCCTGTTCGCATGAAGAAGCAGTGGAGATTCTGAACCAAAAAGCAGGTATAAGCTTTGATCCCGATATTATGGATGTGCTGAACAAGGTACAAAGGCAGTTAAAATGAACGGAAAGTAATGCAGGAAAGTAATGCAGGATAGTAATGCAGGGGAGAAATACAGGATAATAATGCAGGATAGTAATGCAGGGGAGAAAGAAACAGCAGGTTAGAAATGGGGAACTTTATGGACGATAAAGAATGGTACAGCAGTAATGCTTCGAAAATGAGACGATTTGAAAACAGGAAAAGAAAAGCAGGAAGAAGAAGGCTATTGGCACTGTTTGTTTTCTGCCTGCTTTCTGTTGCTGTCTGTGGTACGGCACTGGTGCTGGCGAAAGATACCAGCCAGGGAGCGGATGCTGGAAGTGAAAACACTGTCACACAAAAGCCAACCGTTACAGCTACACCGACACCAGAGGCTCTGGCAGAGAACGATGATACAGTTCAGGGTTCTGTTACACCGTCTCCTGTGCTTTCTACTGTGGCAGCCGGCCCATTTGGTATATTGGAACCGACTGCAACACCAACTCCTTATGTCGAGGTTCCTGAAAATGAGGAGATCTGGATGGAAGATTTTGTTGATACCAGAGAACCGGTCAATGCCAAGGGTATTTATGTTACGGCTGAAGTCGCCAAAGGCAGCGGTATGGATGATATCATAGATCTGCTTGATAGGACCGAGCTGAATACGGTAATTATAGATATTAAAGCAGATACTGGGTATATAGTATATTCCATGGACAGTGAGACAGCAAAAGCAATGGGAGCAACCACCAATGAGATATCTAATATCAGTGCATTGATGGCAAAGCTGAAGGAGCACAATATTTATGCTGTGGCCCGCGTGGTCGCATTTAAGGATCCGATGCTTGCCAAGAACAGACCTGATCTTGCAGTATATAACAGTGACGGATCTTATTATGTGGATAATCAGGGCACCAAATGGGTCAGCCCGTATAAGCAGGAGGTATGGGAATATCTTGCTGAGGTGGGCATTCAGTGTGCTGCCATAGGTTTCAACGAGATAAACTTTGACTATATCAGATTCCCGACCGATGGTGTATCAAATGTCGTTTATGCAGAATCCGATACGATGTCTAAGACTGATGCCATAACTGCTTTTGTAAAATATATATGTGAAACGCTGCGGCCATATGGAATTTATGTATCAGCAGATGTCTACGCAACTGTAATCAACAGTTCTATCGATGCGGCAGCAGTCGGGCAGGATTATGGTGCTATGGCAAGATACCTTGACTATATCTGTCCAATGATATATCCGTCTCATTATGGTTATGGATACGGCGGGATCGATTATCCGGATCTTGAACCATATACCATTATAAAATGGGCAGTTCAGGCTTCTGATAAAAAGATCGCATTAATACCAAGCTATCAGCATAAAGCAATTGTCCGTCCATGGCTGCAGGATTTCACTGCAACCTATCTGTCGCATCATATGGTCTATGATGCGGAAGCTGTCCGTACGGAAATCAATGCACTGTATGATAATGGTGTGACTGAATGGCTGCTTTGGAATGCGGCAGTCGTTTATACAGAAGATGCTTTATATGATGAATAAAAAGGAAGAGCACAATGTTTCAATTAATAAGATACTTGCGTGATTATAAAAAGGAAAGCATAATAGGACCATTGTTCAAATTACTGGAGGCATGCTTTGAACTTGCAGTGCCTCTGGTCATGGCAGATATGATTGATTATGGAATTGCACAAAGTGACAGCAGTTATATTCTGAAAAAAGGATTGTTGCTGTTCTTTCTTGGTACTTTAGGTCTCACCTGTTCACTGACAGCTCAGTATTTTGCGGCAAAAGCAGCACTTGGGTTTGGTACCGCACTTCGTAACGATATGTTCTCACTGATACAGAGCTTTAGTTATACTGAACAGGACAAGTTTGGAGCACCTACACTGATTACCAGAATGACCGGTGATATTTTGCAGGCGCAGACAGGGGTAAACCTGGTTCTGCGCTTGTTTTTGCGGTCCCCTTTTATTGCAGTCGGAGCTGTTATTATGGCATTTACGATCGACAGCAGACTGACAGTGATTTTCCTTATTATATCAGTGCTGCTTTCTTTCATAATATATCTGATCATCCATAAGAATCTTCCGGTTTTTAAGCTTGTACAGAAAACACTGGATAAAGTTTCGCTTCAGACACGTGAGAATCTGAAGGGAGTCAGGGTTATCCGCGCATTTTCGAGACAGGAAAAAGAAGAGGAAGAGTTCAAAAAAAACTGTGATGAGATGAACAGACTGCAGCAGATGGCTGGCAGGATATCGTCTCTTATGTCACCGGTCACCAATATTGTTGTCAATTCTGGCATTATTGCCATATTGTATTACGGATCCTTTAGAGTGAACAGCGGAGCAATATCACAGGGAGAGATCATAGCTCTTGTAAATTACCTGACGCAGATTCTGCTGGCTCTGGTTGCTTTATCAGTTCTGATTGTTGCTTATACAAAAGCGGCAGCATCCGCCGAACGCGTCAATGAGATCTTTGATATAAGAAACAAAAGACAGGAACAGCTGCAGGAAACCAGTCTGCCTGTACCAGAGAGCAGCAAAAATGTACCGTTCATCAGCTTTGAACATGTCGGCTTCAGATATCAGGGAGCAGAAACAAATGCTTTGACAGATATCAGTTTTCAGGCATTTTCCGGAGAGACAATCGGAATTATTGGGAGCACCGGCTCAGGAAAGACAACACTCTTGAATCTGATTCCTCGATTTTATGATATTACAGAAGGGGTTATTTTAATCAATGGCCAGGACAGCAGTCTATCCGAAAAACATCAGCTACGTGAGATCATAGGGATAGCTCCGCAAAAAGCAGTATTGTTTCAAGGTACAATCAGGAGCAATCTTCTTTGGGGAAATGAACAGGCAACAGATAAAGACATTGACGAAGCGATGATGCTTGCGCAGGCAAAGGAATTTGTTGATAAACTTCCAAGTGGTATTGACAGTCCGGTTTCACAGGGAGGCAGCAATTTTTCAGGAGGACAGAGGCAAAGATTATCCATAGCCAGGGCATTGATCAGAAAATCACCGGTGCTTCTTTTGGATGACTGTTCTTCTGCACTGGATTATGCAACGGATGCAAGATTGCGGGAAAGCCTGCAGCAAGGGAAAGAAAAAAGAGTTACGCTTATGATTTCGCAACGTGTAGTCTCAGTTCAGAATGCTGCAAAGATACTCGTACTGGAGGAAGGCAGAATGGCAGGCTTTGATACTCATGAACAGCTGCTGCTTACCTGTCCGGTCTATCAGGAGATTTATCGCTCCCAGCAATAAATACAGCTTTCGCAAAGCAAGTAAGATTGATTACAGAAATGAGGAACCCATGGAAAAAGATAAACAGAGTCTTATGGAAATCAGTAAAAGGATATTGCAGTTTGCAAAGCCTTACAGATTATATCTGTGGATCGCATTATTTTTTGCTGTCATCAGTTCAATCGCCTCACTGTCCATACCGATTCAGATCGGGAATGGAGTAGATTGTCTGGTCGGGCAGGGAAATACAGACATGAAAAGACTGCTGCCTGTTCTGATCAAGCTTGCAGTGACCATCGGTATCTTTTCTGTGACACAGTGGCTTATGAGCCTGTGTACGAACAAAGCAGCATATGGAACGGTCCGTGATATCAGAACTTCTGTATTCTCTCATTTAGAACATCTTCCGCTGCGCTATCTTGATGCCAAACGATACGGAGACACCATCAGCAGGATAACAACCGATATCGAAGTGATATCAGACGGATTGATGCTTGGCGCAGCACAGCTTTTGACCGGAATACTGATGATTATTGGAACGCTGTTCTTTATGGTATCCATTAACCTTTTTATTGCATTGATCGTTGTTGTTTTAACACCACTGTCACTTTTAGCAGCGGGCTTCATAGCAAAGAAAACATTTGCAATGTCAAAGCAGCAGGCGAAATTCAGAGGAGACTTAACAGCTTATATTGAAGAAATGATCGGTAATCAGAAGCTGGTTCAGGCTTTTTCACATGAAGTTCCTGCGCAGCAGGAATTTGAGACTGTCAATGAACAGCTAAGAAGCAGCGGATTGAAAGCGACTTTTTTTTCTTCCATAGTGAACCCTTCCACTCGATTTATTAATGGACTGATTTATGCCGGAGTCGGTATCTCAGGTGCATTTGCTGTAATGAAGGGTGTAATGTCCATAGGTCAGTTATCGAGCTTTCTGGCATATGCGAACCAGTATACCAAGCCGTTTAATGAGATTTCCGGTGTCATGGCCGAGCTGCAGAATGCAGCAGCCTGTGCACAGCGCGTGTTTGAGCTTTTAGATGAAGAAGAGGAGATTGCAGAAGGTGAGTACGAATATGACAATGCTTCTGGCCGTATAGAATTGAACAGGGCAGCATTTTCCTACACTAAAGATAAAGCACTGATTCAGAATCTGAATCTGAAGGTTTCTGCCGGGCAGAGAATTGCCATAGTTGGGCCGACAGGATGTGGAAAAACTACGTTGATCAACCTTTTGATGAGGTTTTATGACACAGACAGCGGAGAGATCATGATGGATTCTGTATCTATCAGAGATATGACAAGAAAGAGCCTGAGAGCCTCCTATGGCATGGTATTACAGGATACCTGGCTGAAAACAGGAACCATACGCGAGAACATAGCGTACGGAAAGCCGGATGCATCAGAAGAAGAAATCAGGCAGGCTGCAAGGGCTGCTTATATGGAGCATACCATATTACAGCTTCCGCACGGATATGATACTGTTGTTTCTGACGATTTGCAGAATATATCTCAGGGACAGAAGCAGCTGCTCTGTATTGCAAGGATCATGCTTTTGCTGCCGCCATTATTGATTCTGGATGAAGCAACCTCCTCCATAGATACCATGACAGAAGTCAGGATCCAAAAAGCTTTTGCCAGTCTGATGAAAGGAAGGACCAGCTTTGTCGTTGCGCACCGGCTGACAACGATCAAAGAAGCTGACTGCATTCTGGTCATGAAAGATGGTTCGATCATAGAGCAGGGAACACATGAAGAGTTACTAAGTAAAAAAGGATTTTACGCATCCATGTATCAGAATGCGTAATTCAAATTGAACATACCGGTCTTATAGGGTATAATGGGGATGTGCTTTAATAAAATCTGAAGCAGAACATGTAATATATTCGTAGTTGAACACGGAATTTATCTATGGCAGAGGCCATAATGAACCAATAGTAGAAATAAGGCTTCGAAACCTTATCAATAAATATAAGCACATTGCGGAAATGAGGATTGAAATGAGCGAAGACAAGTATACAAGCCCCCTGTCAGAACGATATGCAAGTAAGGAAATGCAGTTTATCTTTTCACCGGATATGAAGTTTCGTACCTGGCGAAAATTATGGGTAGCACTTGCAGAAGCGGAGCACGAATTAGGCTTATCAGTAACGCAGGAACAGATTGATGAACTGAAAGAGCACATGGATGACATAAATTATGAAACTGCGAAGCAAAGAGAAGCTGTTGTTCGGCATGATGTTATGTCTCACGTTTATGCGTATGGTGAGCAGTGTCCAAAAGC
The DNA here is from genome assembly GCA_003252135.1 of Clostridia bacterium. Taxonomy (GTDB): domain Bacteria; phylum Bacillota; class Clostridia; order Lachnospirales; family Lachnospiraceae; genus SZUA-448. Next base: position 4,084 of record QKDK01000116.1, on the reverse strand, counting down.
AAAAGGTATCATTCATCTTGGAGCAACCTCTTGTTATGTTGGAGACAATACAGATCTGATCATTATGACAAAAGCACTCCAGGTTATACGAAAGAAACTGCTGAATGTGATTGCCAGACTGGCTGATTTTGCAGAAGAATATAAAGCCCTTCCCACACTTGCATTCACACATTTTCAACCGGCACAGCCAACAACAGTTGGGAAAAGAGCAACCTTGTGGCTGATGGAACTGCTTCTTGATCTGGAAGATCTGGACTATTGTCTTTCGTCCATGAAACTGCTTGGCTCTAAAGGCACAACAGGAACGCAGGCGAGTTTTCTTGAGCTGTTTGAAGGTGATCATGAAAAAGTAAAAAAGGTCGATCAGCTGATTGCGGAAAAGATGGGCTTTCAAGGATGTTATCCGGTTTCCGGGCAGACTTATTCACGTAAAGTCGATACCAGAGTAGTGAATGTGCTCGCAGGAATCGCTGCCAGTGCACAGAAATTCTCCAATGATATCAGGCTTTTACAGCACCTGAAAGAAATCGAGGAACCATTTGAAAAATCACAGATAGGTTCTTCTGCCATGGCATACAAAAGAAATCCGATGAGAAGTGAAAGAATTGCTTCATTATCAAGATATGTGATGGTCGATGCCTTGAATCCTGCTATTACCTCCTCAACACAGTGGTTCGAAAGAACACTGGATGACTCTGCCAACAAGCGGCTCTCAGTTCCGGAGGCATTTCTTGCTGTGGACGGTATACTTGATCTGTACCTTAATGTTGCAGATGGGCTGGTCGTATATCCAAAGGTCATAGAAAAACACATGATGGCAGAGCTTCCCTTTATGGCTACAGAAAATATCATGATGGATGCCGTGAAAGCAGGCGGCGATCGACAGGAACTCCATGAAAAAATCAGAACACTGTCAATGGAAGCCGGCAGGAATGTTAAAGAACTTGGGAAAGAAAACAATCTTCTGGAACTGATTGCTGCTGATCCTGCTTTCAACTTAAGCCTGGAAGAATTACAGGCATCCATGAATCCGGCACTATATACCGGACGTGCCAAAGAACAGACAGAAGAGTTCCTTCGGGAAACAATTCGGCCGATTCTTGATGATAATGCAAAGCTGCTGGGACTGAAAGCTGATATTACTGTATAAAGGAATCATTATGACATAAATATACAAAACGAATCAGAATTGTATGACTCAGATACTGCACGGATAAAATGACCTTTCTTTCAAAGGAGAAGCTTATGAATGTTCATCTGGAGTATTATAGGATATTTTATTATGTGGCGCAGGAAGGAAGCATAACGGCTGCAGCAGATATTCTGAACATCTCACAACCCGCTGTCAGCCAGTCCATCAAACAGCTGGAGGATACACTGGGAGCAAAGCTGTTTCTGCGTATGCCAAAAGGTATGAAGCTGACAGCAGAAGGAGAAGCTCTGTATGGTTATGTAAAAAAGGGGTATGAGACCATACTGCAGGGAGAAACGGTTCTGAACAGCATGCTGAATCTTGAACAGGGCGAAATCAGGATCGGAGCCAGCGACATGACTCTAAAATATCATCTGCTTCCGTTTCTTGAAGCATTTCATAAAGAATATCCAAAAGTCAAAGTGAATGTGACCAATGGACCTACTCCTGAGACGATACAGTATTTAAAAAAGGGCAAAATAGATTTTGGAATTGTCAGCGGACCGCTTGAAAAGATGGAAGAAATCGATGCGGCAGAAGTAAGAAGGATTCAGGATGTCTTTGTTGCAGGGGAACATTTTAAACAGCTAAAGGATCAGGTGCATGATTTTTCGGTTCTTGAGAAGCTCCCGGTCATCTGTCTGGAGAGAAATACAAGCACAAGAAAGTATATTGATTCTCTTCTGTATAACAATCATGTTATTCTGCAGCCTGAATTTGAACTCGCGACCAGTGACATGATCGTACAATTTACATTGCGTAATCTAGGCGTTGGCGCAGTAGTCAGAGAATTTGCCAGTGAATACCTGGCATCCGGTGAACTTTTTGAATTAAAGTTTTCAGAACCGATTCCAAAAAGAAATTTCTGTATCATAACGAGCAAAAAAGTGCCAATATCAAAAGCAGCAGCAAAGCTGTTAGAGATGATCATTTCTTCGAAACAATAGACAGGGATATCACCATAAACCTGTGATATCATAATATACGATATAAGAAAAGGATGTATCAAAATCATGGTATATCCTTTTTGTTTTGAGTAATATACTCGCTTCATAAGTATCTTGAATGTTATCGAGGTTTATAGTATAGTATCTACAAGGGTAGTTTGTAAACAAAGTTGACTAATTACCATGCAGCAATGTCAGAAAGGGGATATCATGTATATACTACCGGAACCAAAGCACCTGCTGCTTAATGATAGCAATTTTCTCCTGCCGTATGACAGTGAGATAATGCTTTCGTATGGCATGAAGGATGTTGCATACAATGCTGCTAGTCTGCTGCAAAAGGAAATCAGTACCAGGCTTGGTTATACTCAAAAAATCAAGAGGAGTTTTACTCCGGAAAAGGGGCAGATAGCATTTATTTACAGGGAAATGCAGCATCCGCAGGAGTATGAGCTTACGATTGATTCTGAAGGTATTGTTATTGCAGCGCAAGAGGATGCAGCTATTCTGTACGGGGTGCAGACACTTCGTCAGATTATACGGCAGGAAGCAGCAATTTTACCCTGCTTGCGGATCAGCGATTATCCGGATATCTGTAACCGCGGTTTTTTTCATGATGCGACCAGGGGAAGGATACAGCATTTATCCAGATACAAGCAGCTGGCAGAAACGGCTGCCTTTTATAAACTGAATCAACTTCAGCTATATGTTGAGCATACCTATCTTTTTGAGAACTTCAGTGAGGTATGCAGAGATGATACACCGCTGACACCGGAAGATATCATGGAGCTTGACTCGTACTGCGCAGAACTGGGGATTGATCTGATTCCGTCTCTGGCAAGTTTTGGCCATCTCGATAAAGTGCTGAAAACAAAAAGCTTTTCAAAACTGTGTGAACTGGAAAATGCGGACCTGGATATATTTACTTTTGAAGGCAGGATGCAGCATCATACACTGGATGTCAGCAATGAGGAAAGTTTTCTGCTGGTTTTGTCCATGCTGGATGAATTTATTCCTTTATTTCGTTCACACTATTTTAATATCAACGGAGATGAGACCTTTGATCTTGGAAAGGGACGAAGTAAAGCGCTGGCTGATAAAACCGGACTTCATGAACTGTATGTATCCATTATACTAAGGATCTGTTCGTATATCAGAGAGCGCGGGAAACAGCCCATGTTCTGGGGAGATATCATTTTAGAGAGCCCTGAGCTTATCAGAGAGCTGCCTGAAGATGTTATCTGTCTGAACTGGGGGTATTCGGAGATTGAGACCGCAGACAATGCCAGAAAGATGTATGAAGCAGGTGCTTGTCAATATCTGTGCCCCGGTGTTCATGGCTGGAGACATTTAATAAATAGACTTGACCTTGCCTATGAGAATGTAACTAGGATGTGCAGATATGCCCATCAGTATAATGCTGCCGGAGTGCTTAACACAGACTGGGGTGATTACGGGCATGTCAGTGATCCGGATTTTTCAATACCTGGGCTGATCTATGGAGCAGCATTTTCATGGAATCTGAAGCAGGAAGATAAACAAGACATCAACAAGAAGATATCTTTCATTGAATATGGTGATATGTCAGGAAGATTTACTGATATTGTTTCGGAGCTATCGATGCAGGAAGCCTGGACCTGGAACGATACAGTTTCATACAAAGAAGCTTTTGACAGAGCACAAAAGAAAACCGACCGTCAGATACGGATGGATGCTAAAGAGCTTCCTGTAACTGAGAATAAAAGCTGGTTCGATGCATTGCAAAAGGCAGATGACGAACAGGCTAAGATCATGAAAGAGAGCAATGTATATAATGGCAGGCAGGCAAATCAGCGCATTGATGAGCTTACAGATGCTCTCTATGGGTTATTACATAATGTTGATGCATCCAAGAGACCTTTGATCCACAGATATCTGGTCAGCAGCAGGCTTCAGAAAATTATTA
>QKDK01000342.1 GCA_003252135.1 Clostridia bacterium | reverse complement strand
AGCGAAACAGTGCAACAAAACTGATTGAAGATTTTATGCTGGTCGCCAATGAAACAATAGCTGAGGATTACTTCTGGCAGGAGATTCCTTTCGTTTACCGCTCGCATGATGTTCCGGATGCAGAACGTATGCTCAAACTGAACACTTTTATTAATAACTTTGGCTACTCCATTCATCTTGGCGGTGATGAGGTCCATCCAAAGGAACTGCAAAAGCTTCTGTCAAAGATCGAAAATACCAAAGAAGAAGCACTGATCAGCAGACTTACACTGCGTTCCATGAAACAGGCGAAGTATACAACGACCTGTGAGGGGCATTTTGGGCTTGCAGCAAAGTACTACTGTCATTTCACCTCGCCGATCAGAAGATATCCGGATTTGCAGATACACAGGATCATGAAAGAAAACATTCATGGCAGGCTTACAAAAAAGCGGATTTCACATTATGAAACCATACTTCCAATAGTTGCGTCGCAGGCCAGCAGGACGGAGCGACGTGCAGACGAAGCGGAACGTATGGTTGATAAGATGAAAAAAGCTGAGTATATGAAGCAGTTCATCGGGCAGGTGTTCGATGGTGTGATCTCCGGGGTGACCTCATGGGGAATGTTTGTCGAGCTCCCCAATACAGTGGAGGGCATGATACGCGTCAGCGACCTGACAGATGATTATTATATCTTTGATGAGGCGCATTATATGATGATCGGAGAGCACAGTAAAAGGAGCTTTAAGCTTGGTCAGCCAATAAAAATTCGTGTTTCTGCTGTAGATTCTGTCCTTCATACTATCGACTTTATTCCGGAAGAATGATATGATAAAGAAAACCAGATTTAGTAAACAAAATTGAGGTGAAAAGGTATGGCAAAAGCAGATAAAAATGCTGTAAAATTAATCGCAAATAATAAAAAAGCATACCATGATTATTTTATTGAGGAAAAATTCGAAGCAGGCATTTCCCTTGTCGGAACAGAAGTCAAGTCAATGCGCATGGGCAAGTGCAGTATCAAAGAGTCGTTCATCACCATCACGAACAGGGAACTTATCATTACGAATATGCATGTCAGCCCATATGAAAAAGGGAATATTTTCAACAGAGATCCTTTGCGGCCAAGAAAACTGCTGATGCATAAATATGAAATTAATAAGATGCTGGGCAAAGTGACGCAGAAAGGTTATACTATTGTTCCTTTGCAGGTGTATTTAAAAGGTAGTTTGGTAAAGGTCGAAGTTGGTCTTGCAAGAGGGAAAAAGCTTTATGATAAACGTGAAGTTATAGCAAAAAATGATCAAAAACGTGAAGCTGAGCGTGATTTCAAAATAAGGAACCTATCATAAACTAAAAGGATGCAGTCATGGAATTAACAAAAGATCTGAGCAGAATTCTTAACATCGGGATTTCTTTAATGAATGAGACGGATTATCATAGACTGATGGACCGGCTGTTACTTGCGTCTATGGAGATCACAAACTGTGATGCAGGCTGTGTCTATGCGGCAACTCAGGACGGTCTCCGTGCCATTGTACTTAAGAACAACACGACCGGTTTTTATAAAGGGGCACAAGGAGACCGTATCCCTCTGCTTTTGCTTCCGTATGATAAGAATACTGCCTGTATTCAGTCTGCAAAAAGTAAAGTCGTATGCAATATACCGGATATATACCAATGTCCACAATTTACCTATCATCAGGAACTGACAGAGGATGCAATCACTAGTTATCACACAAAGTCTGTATTGACGATTCCTTTGTTCAGTCATGAGGATGAGACTCTGGGCGTACTGAAACTGTCCAATGCAAAAGCAGAAGATGGGACTTTGATTCCATTTGACAGTAAGTATGAGCCTGTATTATGCTCACTGGCTGCCCAGGCATCAGCAACACTTGCCAATATGAAGCATCTTGAGGAAATGAAGCTGTTGCTGCATTCTCTTGTGCGGGTGTTTACAACAGCGATTGATGAACGTTCGCCATATAATACGAATCACACCATGAAGGTGGCCAATTACGCGGAGCTGCTGATGGAATTCAGCAATGAGCTGCATGAAAAAGGTGAAGATACGGAATGGTATAGTGATGAGCGCAAAGAAGAAGTAATTATGGCAGCGCTGGTGCATGATATTGGTAAACTAACAACTCCGACCGGAGTCATGAATAAGTCAACACGCCTTGGGCATCAGGGGCTGGAACCGATCCTGCGGCGATTTGAACTGATAGAAGCAAAGCTTACGATCGACTGGCTGGAGAATAAACTGACACGGGAGGAGTATCAGGATCGGGTTGCTGAGTTAGAAGAGGCAGAAATCCTGATCAAAGATGCAAATAAAGCATCCTTTTTAGAGGATGTGGATATTCAGAGAATTGATACCCTTGGTAAATGTGTTTACTACGAGCGCAATGGCAATAAAATCGAGTATCTTACGGCAAGTGAAAGGCAGAATCTGTCTATCAGAAAAGGAACCTTATCGGCATTTGAACGCAGCATCATGCAGAACCATGTAATCATGACATCAAAGATGCTTGACCAGATACATTTTGGAAAGTCTTATCAGAATGTACCAAAACTGGCCAGTGCGCATCATGAATTTCTGGATGGTTCCGGTTACCCGAATCATCTACGCGGAGAGGATATGCCAAGGGATGCCAGAATCCTGGTCGTCATGGATATCTTTGACTCTCTGATTTCTATGGACAGACCATATAAAGATCCTATGGCAATGGAAGAAGCATTGGGTTTATTGAGTAATATGGCAGAACAGGGGAAAATCGATACAGATATCGTTCATTTACTGATTCGTGCAGTTGAGGATGGAAAGCTGTTTTAGTATGAGGATAAAGTAAAATTAATATAACTACGTTGATGTTTATCATGAGGTTATTCAGTTACTTGACATTGTAATCTCATGCGGGTATAATAAGATATTATCGTTAAAACCAGGGGTTGTACTGGTTTCGACGGGGATTTTGAAGTTGCGGAAGCCATCCGTGGTCCGGGATCACGTTAAAACTCGGATTAAATTTAAACGCAAACGATAATTTAGCGTTCGCAGCCTAAGGGCTGCTGTCGGCCTGAAGTCGCTTACTGCTTCAGATCCCGGCATCATTTAGGTAAGGCACTTTGCCGCCAAAGCTTTGAGGCGGTAAAAGAAAATATGAAGCTACTAAAGTCTTCAGTTTGCTTACTAACGGGAGACGGAGGGAATGTCAAATACTAAGCTGTGATGGGAGATGCTGCAATGGATGGGTTTTCGGACAGGGGTTCGATTCCCCTCAGCTCCATAGCTCAAACCCCTGTCCGTGTAGACTTCTATACGGTCAGGGAAAATCAACACTTTTTCAATGTAAGTTCTGAGG
>QKDK01000276.1 GCA_003252135.1 Clostridia bacterium | reverse complement strand
GTTCAGCCATCACCTGACGGACTGGCGCAGGCTTTTCTGATCGGCGAATCATTTATTGGTAATGACAGTGTTGCGATGGTTCTCGGAGACAATATATTTCACGGACACGGTCTGACAGGAAGACTTCTGGAAGCAGCCAAAAAGAAAGACCGTGCTACTATTTTTGGATATTTTGTAGACGACCCGGAGCGCTTTGGTATTGTTGAGTTCGATAATACAGGCCATGCAGTTTCTATCGAAGAAAAGCCTGAAAGACCAAAATCCAATTACTGCGTGACAGGATTGTACTTTTATGACAATCATGTTGTGGAGTATGCGAAATCTCTGCGGCCATCAGCCAGAGGAGAACTGGAGATTACAGATCTTAACCGGATTTATCTTGAGAAAAATAAGCTTGATGTTGTTCTGCTCGGACAGGGTTACACCTGGCTTGATACAGGAACCCATGAATCTCTTGCAGAAGCCACTGAGTTTGTAAAAACAGTAGAAAATCATCAGCACAGGAAGATAGCATGTCTTGAGGAGATTGCATATCTGAATGGATGGATCGATAAGAAGCGTCTTATGGAGATTTATGAAACATATAAAAAGAACCAGTATGGTGCTTATCTGAAGGATATTGTCGATGGAAAGTACATAGACAATACTGTAAGCATGGATCATAACCAGGAAGAATTATAAAGCAATGAAGGAATTGTAAGAATTGTAAGATATAGAAAGAGGAAAAGTGAAAGAATTAGATAATTCTTTCACAAACAAGTTTGTTCCTCTCGTGTCACCGCTCGTTCAAACTTGATATGCGCAAAGATCAGCGCAGGAAAGAGGAAAATATGAAATTACTGATAACAGGTGCGGCAGGTTTTATCGGAGCGAACTTTGCAAGTTACATTGCACAGGAGCATCCGGAAGATGAAATTGTATGCCTTGACCTTCTGACTTATGCAGGAAATCTGCTGAATCTGAAAGCACTTGAAACACATAAGAGGTATCGCTTTGTAAAGGGAGATATTGCTGACAGAACCTTTATCATGGAGCTGTTTGCAAAAGAGACATTTGACGCTGTAATTAATTTTGCGGCAGAAACACATGTTGACCGTTCTGTTACGGATCCTGAGATTTTCTTGCGTTCGAATGTATTTGGAACGCAGGTGCTGCTGGATGCATGCAGAACCTACGGAATAAAACGGTATCATCAGGTATCTACCGATGAGGTATACGGAGATTTACCGCTTGACCGTCCTGACCTTCTGTTCACAGAGGAAACACCGCTGCACACTTCAAGTCCGTATTCTGCGAGCAAGGCCAGTGCCGATATGTATGTGTTGGCTTACTTTAGAACATATCAGGTGCCTGCTACGATATCTAGATGCTCGAATAATTATGGTCCTTATCAGTTCCCGGAAAAGATGATTCCATTAATGATCAGCCGAGCGCTGGCAGATGAGCAGCTTCCTTTGTATGGGGATGGTCTGAATGTGCGTGACTGGCTCCATGTCTATGATCATTGCTCGGCTATCGATCTGATCCTTAGAAACGGAAAAGCCGGAGAAGTGTATAATATAGGCGGACATAACGAAAAAACCAATCTGGAAGTCATCAAGATGATCCTCAAAACGCTGCAAAAGCCTGAAAGTCTGATATCTTATGTTACGGACAGACCGGGACATGATCTGCGTTATGCCATAAATCCTGATAAGATTGAAAGAGAGCTGGGCTGGAAGCCGGTGTATCATTTTGAAACGGGTATTTTGCAGACCATTCAATGGTATGTTGACAATAGGGAATGGTGGGAAGCGACTATCAGCGGTGAATACCGCAGGTATTTTGATGAGATGTATAAGGAGCGACTGTCATAAAACGACCAGAGCTTTCACAGTATGTAAAGAAAAGCAAGATATGAAGTACTTTGTTAGAGATTATTATTTTGAAAGGGAGTTGCCGCTGTGGGGAAAATAACAGTAACAAAATGTATCAGTGCAGCAACGAATCAGATTATAGAAGGCCTCTATATTGTTGAACCGGAGGTATTCGGCGATCACCGCGGATATTTTATGGAAACCTATCATCAGCAGCAGTTTTTTGATGCGGGGCTGACCATGAAATTTGTTCAGGACAATCAGTCTGCTTCAGGAAAAGGTGTTCTTCGCGGGATGCATTTCCAGGTCGATCACCCGCAGGGAAAGCTGATACGTGTTCTGCAGGGAGTTATTTATGATGCGGTAGTTGATTTACGCAGAGATTCTAAAACGTTCGGCCTATGGTTCGGAGCAGAGCTGTCAAAAGAAAACCATAAGCAGCTCTATATACCGGAGGGCTTTGCTCATGGTTTTTATGTCTGTTCGGAATGGGCTGAGATTACCTATAAGTGTACAGATTTTTATCATCCGGGGGATGAAGGCGGCCTGCCTTATAATGACAGCACGCTGAAGATACAATGGCCGATCTTGGAAGGAACGATGCCTGTATTGTCTGATCGAGATAAGATCTGGCCGGCGTTTTCAGAACAACTGAGGTATTTTACGAATCATTAATATTATTTTTTTAGTTTATAGTCAGCTATTGAGAGGATCCTGAAAAGGATCTTTTTCATTTAGAAAGGTTATCCCGATGATCCCGGGACCGGTATGTGCACCTATGGCACATCCGACATAGTTTTCAAGGAATTTAGTGCAGCCATAGCTATTCTGGAGCATTTCTTTAACTTGCTGCAGGATATCAGGACAGTCACCATGTACGATACCTATCGTCTGGCTGGAAAGATCAAAGCCGCGTTCTCCCGCTAATTCGACGACCCGCTTCAGTGACTTATGACGGCCGCGAACCTTTTCAAATGCGACCAGACTGCCTGAATCAGTAACTTCTATGATTGGTTTTATATCAAGGATGGTACCTGCTATAGCAGAGGTTTTACTTAACCTGCCGCCTTTGAACAGATAATCCAGGGTCTCTACAGTAAAAATGTGTTCCATATGATCAAAATAATATTCTGCAGCTTCAATGATCTGATCCCTTGAAGCACCGGCTTCGTAATATTGAACCAGATAAGCAACAGCAAGACCAAACCCGATGGAGGCACATTTGGAATCAATGATGGTCAGATCAAAGTCCGGATATTCTTCAATCAGCTCCTGCTTTGCAAGATTGGCAGCATTGAAGGTTCCTGCAATACCTGTTGAAAAGCAGAAATAAATAAGACTGTCATGATTTTTGGCATAGGGTTCAAAGTTTTGACGGAACATATACTGATTAATATGATATGTTTTAACATCACTGCCTGTACGAAGTATATTGTAGAAATTTTCCGGAAGAATCGTTTCACCGTCAAAGTAGTCTTTTCCGTCAATAACAACTGGTGTCGGGATTACATGCAGACTGTGCTT
>QKDK01000260.1 GCA_003252135.1 Clostridia bacterium | reverse complement strand
CATGGCACTCTTGCCAGAGTTGCCACTATTATTGCAAAAGCAGGCGGAAACATTAAGAACACCGTGGTAACGAACACAGATACAATGGGACTGCATGAAATGTTTTTAAGAATAGAAAGTGATAATTTTGAAAAAGTTGTAAGTGCTCTTGTAAAAGAAGGTTTTGATGTAAGAAGATAAATACTAGTCATAAAGTATATGACCCTGTTCTGCCAAAGTGTGAACTTTGAGTGGAACAGGGTTTTTTATGTCCTGCAAGAGCAATAAGAACAAATGTTCTTATTGCTCTTGCGTTCTGCAGTTAAAGGTGTTACAATATATACAAACATATGTTCCTTCTGTGTTTAGAATGGGGTGTAACATGAGGATTTCTGAATCGCTGACAATTGAGCAAAAACTGGGTATTCTGGCGGATGCTGCAAAATATGATGTGGCCTGCACATCAAGCGGTGTTAATCGAGAAGGTAAGAGTGGTTCGATCGGCAGCTCTGTCGCTGGTGGAATTTGTCACAGCTTTTCTGCCGATGGTCGGTGCATATCACTTTTAAAAGTATTATATACGAACGAATGCATTTATGATTGCAAGTATTGCATTAATCGGTCATCCAACGATATTGTCAGAACCTCCTTTACTCCGGAAGAACTTTGCGAACTGACAATTGGGTTCTATAGGAGAAATTACATTGAAGGGCTGTTTTTAAGCTCAGGCATTCTGCATACCCCGAATGACACGATGGAACAGATCTGCAAAGCATTGCAGATGCTGCGGCTGCAGTACCATTTTAACGGATATATTCATTGCAAAGCTATTCCGGGAGCCGATCCTTCCTTGATTGAGATGTGTGGGTGGTATGCTGACAGAATGAGTGTAAATCTGGAACTTCCGACGGCAGAAGGTCTTCGGCAGCTGGCACCGCATAAAAGCAGGGCTAATATTCTGCAGCCATTGCGACAGATACAGGACCAAATTGCGCAGAGCCATGCACTGCTTGGGATGACAGGCGGTAATAAAGGTGCATATTGGTATACGACACAAAGGAAAAAAGGAAATTACAAAGAATTTTCCGGTGGTATAGAAGCGGTTGAGCAGGATCGAAAAGAAAGATTAGGTACAGGTAATGACTGGCTTGAGAAGGATCCGCTGTTTTCAGTGAATAAACAAGGACAGAGCACTATATCAGCAGGCATTCAGGTGAATTCAAAAAGAAAGCTGTATAGGTCGGATACTGCAGAAGACAGCCAATGGGAAGATGCTGATTTATTAAGCAGCAGTTATAAGAACAGTCAGGCTAAGAATAGTCAGGCTAAGAACAGTCAGCAGTTTAACCGAACACGGGAAATTTATAAGGAGTATGAATTTCCGCAATATAATCAGGCTGATGGTATATCTTTTGAGAACAAACCGATCATACATCAGCCGGCTTCATTGCTGCTGCGTCCTAAGGATGCAGAAAAAAGAGGATTTGTACCTGCAGGACAAAGCACACAGATGATAGTCGGAGCAACGGCCGAGAACGATTATCAGATTATTTCTGTGGCAGAAGCACTATATCAGAAGTTCGATCTGAAGCGTGTTTTTTATTCTGCCTTTGTAAGGGTCAATGATGACAGCAATCTGCCTATTATTCCGGGTGGTCCGCCTTTGCTGCGCGAGCACAGACTGTATCAGGCTGACTTTCTGCTTCGATTTTATGGTTTTGCTGCCAATGAACTATTATCTGAGAAAAGACCGGACTTTAATGTACTGATTGATCCAAAGTGCAACTGGGCATTGGGACATCTGGAATCATTTCCAGTAGAGGTAACAGAAGCTGATTACTTTACACTTCTTCGTGTTCCTGGTATTGGACCAAAGTCTGCACAGCGAATTGTAAGATCAAGAAAAACTGCAAAGCTTGATTATAAGGATTTAAAAAAGATGGGTGTTGTTTTAAAAAGGGCAATGTATTTTATTACATGTTATGGAAAGATGATGTACCAGATACGCATGGAAGAGAGCTTTATAACCTCGCAGCTGATCGGTGTTGAGGAAAGCATAGCAAAACAGGTCGCTTCATCAGGAATGAAATATCAGCAGCTTTCGCTGTTCTGACACACAGCTAACTGTTTGTTCTATATAAAAAAGCTCAGCTTTTTTGACATTAATTAATTAATTGTGAGCAGATGTGAGCAGATCGGAGTACATTATGAAAGTTTATCGTTGCGAAGATACAATTGATTCCATATTTACAGGAATTTACGATGCGTGGGCCTCGGGCTGCGGTCATAGCAATGTCAGGCTTGAGGTCATTGGCACTGAGGGAGAGCTATATAATCTGGAACTTTTTGCTGAATATATTATGGTCGCTGCCGATGGTGAGAAAGCAGGCAAGGTCGCGAGATCAATTAAAAGAAAGATATCAGAAGAAGCGTTTCTGATGGTAACACATGCAGCAATCTCGTTTTTCCCTGATAAAGCAGATGCTATTTATCGTTTTCTTATCCTGGCTTTTCAAAAAGGTCAATCAGTGATCAGTCAGCTTGGGAATCAGGAGGTCATGAAGCTGTTTGAAATAAACAGATACGTTAAAAATGAAGTCCATTATTTTACAGGGTTTTTGCGGTTTGAGGAAGCAGATACGAACCTTCTTGTTGCGAAGTATGAACCAAAGTCAAATATTACAGAAGCACTTATGCCGCATTTTGCGGAGAGATTTCCTGATGAAAACATGATTATCCTGGATCTGCTCAGAAACTGTGCTGCAATTCATGAAGCAGGGAACGGCTGGTATATGTCTTATCTGTCGAAGGAACAGATGACTTATCTGATGAATAGATCTACAGATGAAGCTGCTTATCAGTCGATGTGGAAGATCTTTTTTAAGAGTATATCCATTGAAGCGCGTGAAAACAAAAAATTACAGAGGAATATGCTGAGACTGCATTATAGAAAGCATATGACAGAGTTTCAGTAATAAACTAAGAGTGGTGTGAAAAATATTGCTGTGCTGTTATCTGATATAATGAACAGATAATACTTTCCCGCTGGACTGTTTTTATATAATGCATTCCAATATGTTCTGCGAGCAGGAGTGATGGTGTATTATCCGGCTCAATCAATGCAACGATACGAGGCAGTTCAAGCGCATGAAAGCCATAACTAAGAGCGATTTCAGCACTCTCTGATGCGTAGCCATATCCTTGATAATTTACATCTAGAAGATAACCCAGTTCAACTTCAGCGATATCGTCCAGTACTAGATTCTGAAGACCGCATCGACCAATCAGTTTATCAGATTCGATCAGATAGATGCCCCAGAATCCATAATTAAAAAAACGATAAACATGCTCAATATATGCCTTGTGTTTTTCAAGGGCATCAGGTAGTGCCAGGTATTCGTTATG
>QKDK01000078.1 GCA_003252135.1 Clostridia bacterium | reverse complement strand
CACGTTCACACCATCAGAAATTGCTTTTTTCTTCTCTTTTCGGTCTCCTTGAGAAAACATGAAATGTCTCTCAAAGTGCCTAAAATCAAGGATTTTTACGTATCTTTCCGATGTAGTGCAACTATTGTCTCGACGTGCACCGTCTGTGGGAACATATCCACGCACCCGGCTTTTATTACCTTATACCCTCTCTCCTGCAATACTTCCAGATCTCTCGCAAGTGAAGTCGGCTTACAGGATATATATACCATCCTGTCCACATTATACTCAATAATCTTGTTCAGTGCTTTCGGATTGATACCGTCTCTTGGCTGATCTAAAAGAATCAGATCTGGTTTTTCTTCGATGATATCAAGAACCTTCAGCACGTCCCCGGCAATGAACTCACAATTATCCAGATGATTCAATGCAGCATTTTCTCTGGCTGCTTCCACTGCTTCCTCGACGATTTCTACGCCAACTACCTTTTTTGCTACCGCTGCCATCAACTGTGCGATCGTGCCGGTTCCGCTGTACAGGTCAAAAAGAACCTTATCCTTTGTATCACCGATATAATCACGCGCTTTTCCATACAGCACTTCTGCCCCGAGAGAATTCGTCTGAAAAAAGGAAAATGTCGTAATTTTAAAACATAGTCCGAGCAGTTCCTCATAAATTGCATCCCTTCCGTATAGAATGCTTGTATCATCGCTTCGTACCATATCTGCCAGCCCATCGTTCACAGAATGCAATATCCCAGTGACAGTCCCCCCAAGCTGCAGTTTAAGAACTGTATTCTTAAACATTTCCAAAAAAGTATCTTCACCATCGCTAATACCTTCATACTGTGATGTCGTTACCAGATGAACCAGAATCTCGCCCTGCTTTTTAGTCCTTCTGATAACAAGGTGGCGCAAAAATCCCTTCTGCGTCATTTTATGATAATATGGTATCTTAAAACTGCTGCATAATTGAAGCACTGCTGATACAATTAGATTAAAATCTTCATCAACGATTTTACAGTCATCCGTTGTCAGAATATCGTAGAAACTCCCCAGTTTATGAAGACCAAGTGTCAATGGGCCATCTTTTCTTTCATCACCAAAAGAATATTCCATCTTATTTCTATACTGCAGACTTTCAGGGCTGCCTTGCACAGGATCCCATTCATATGGCTCCTTAATAACCGCATCCAGAAGCTTTTTCACCTGCTGTTCCTTTAGTTTTAACTGTTCCTTATAAGGAAGTGTCTGGTAAGAACAACCACCGCACACACCAAACAGATGACAGACAGGTTCTTCTGTTTCAAGCGGTGATGTTTTTATCACTTCCTGCAAAGAACCTTCTGCTTTCCCACTCTTTTTGCTTTTGATCACACACTGAACTGTCTGACCCGGCAGGCAGCCCTTTATTCGTATATCACCATTTTCTGTATGTATAATTCCCTTGTTGGGGAACTCAACTCTTTCCACAATTCCACTGTAAATCTCGCCTTTTTTCATTTTTCCTCTTTTCTGCGCATGCTCTCTGCGCATATCAAAAGTTTGTGGTTTTACAAACTTTCCTGTTGAAGATGTTTTCTCTTCAACTTATCCTCTTTTCTGCGCATGCTCTCTGCGCATATCAAAAGTTTGTGGTTTTACAAACTTTCCTGTTGAAGATACAACATATCCTTGAGGATGTTTTCCTTCAACATATCCTTGACCATAGTAGCAAATTTTCTGCTTTTTTACAACGTAATTTCATTTCTTTGCTCAAAAGAATACACTTAAAATCATAACAGAATTAGAATTATTAGAATAAGATTAAGTATATTGACCCGGCTTAAAACTTACGTTACTATGCAGATGGATAAAACATTTCAGAAACGTCATCAATACTAAATAACGAAGCAAAGACGTATTCTTGTTCATTATTCAGGGAGGGATTTATTATGCATATCTTATTAAAAACAGGGCTTGGTCTTGCAACCGCTGTCTGTTCACTCGTAGTTATTGGCATCGTAGCTTCTGCGCTTCTTTTTCATTTTTGGTTCATAGAGGATAATACCGAAACTGCATCCTATGATGACACTGTTGAAAATATCACATCTGTCGAAATGAATATTGATGCCGGTAAAATAACCATTCGTGAGGGTAATGAATTTCATGTTGATGCCCAGAATGTACCTGAAGACAGTTTTACAAGCACTGTCGAGAACGGCATCTGGACCATCGAAGTCGATTCCGAAAGCTCATCCTATCTTCGTATCTTTGGTTTTCATATTCCGCTTCACCACTCATCAGTTTGCAAGGATATGAAAATAACCATTACCGTTCCAAAGGATTTTCATGCAGAAGATCTGACACTCGAATTAGGTGCTGGTACACTGGAAGCAAAAAAACTGACAGCAGACAATCTTGTCGTTGAAATAGGTGCAGGCAGTATGGATGCAGATACAGTACAGGTATCCGATTACGCCTCCTTTACGGTAGGTGCCGGTGAACTTGAAATATATGACCTGACTGCCGAAGATACCAGATTCGACTGTGGTGTCGGAAGTATTAATATTACAGGAAATATAACAGGTGATAACACGATACACTGCGGTGTTGGTGAAATCGATATGAGCCTTGACGCTGATGAATCAGATTATAATTATTCTATCGACTGCGGACTTGGCGAAGTTAAGATCGGCAACCGGTCCAATATCACGAACACCTCTCTTAACATCAATAATAATCAGGATAACCAGTTTGCAATCGACTGCGGAATCGGAAGCATTGAGCTTTCATTTAATTAACCTTTTCAACTGTCCAAACTTGGATTTTATAGAAAAACCCCCAAACAAGAACTGCTGCATATGATCGTCATATGCAGCAGTTCTTGTTTGGCCGTTAAATATAGTATGATGTTAATAACAAAGTATTATGATGCAAGTAATTATGATACCTTCTTATGCATTTATACCAATCGTCAATTCATCATCCACGAATTTCTTAATATTGGATGCATTGACATACTTTATGACCTGACCATTCCGTATTGTCACAAGAGTCGGTGCCTGCATGATAGAAAATTCGCCTACAAGATCTTCATTCTTTTCAGCGTCAATCACTTCATAAGGTATATCCTTTAAAAAATCCTTTGCCAGCTTACAGTTCGGACATGTCACTGTGGTAAAAAGATAATTTCCGTCCTGCTGCTTTGTTATCACCACAGCATCCATTTCTGTCAAAATCTTATCATTCATACTTGGTGTGTGCTTTTTCATGCCCATGGACATATCAATTCTCTGTGATCCGACTTTTTCATACTCTGTACGATTTTTATATTCCTGAAGCTTACCGTCATTCCAGTTCTGAACCGGACGATAATAACCAGTTATACGGCTGTATACTTCTGCTTTCTCACCACATTCCGGACATTCATATGTCTCACC
>QKDK01000337.1 GCA_003252135.1 Clostridia bacterium | reverse complement strand
AGCTCTGCTGGCTTTTAAACTACTGGTGAAATTACATCCGGCACCCATCCTCTGATTTATCAGCCGGTCTTTCTGCCAGCCTCTTCATGATCCTGGCATATTCGAATGCATCATGCTCCCCAAGAAAGGTCAGCATATTCTTCATGTTCTCAAGCATCATCTTTCCATGCTCGTTAACTCTCTCTTCTCCGGCCGGTGTAATCTCGACCAGAATTCTTCTTCTGTCATTCTTATCAATTCGTCTTGTAATCAGTCCCTTGCTTTCAAGACTGTTCAGTGTTACCGCTACTCTGGCAGTGCTGATGCCCATTTCATTGCTGATCTCGCTGGGGATCACATCACCCTCGCACTTTGAGATATAGAACAGAACGATCGGTTCCCCGTGCATGGAATCACTTATCCTTTTTTGAATATTCTTTTTGCGTAATTGGTTCATCGAGTACAGCAGGTCACGCGCCAAATCTGTATAATCCATATCATCACCTTCCTGATTATTTATGACTGTAAAAACAAATTAGCTAACGGTGTTAATAATATACCCCGTTAGCTTACTTGTCAATACGAATTCTGCTTTTTATTTTTTATTTATAATTTTTCCAATATATTACTATTTTTTTGGCAGTCTGCTGTCCTGACTGCCTGATCGAAAACCTTCCAGATCTATGCTGACATATTCAAAATCAAGTGCTTTGATAAAACCGATCAGGTCTTCTCTGTATTGCAGCAGTTTTTCAATATCTTCCCTGTCAACTTCTATCCTGATCAGCAGCCCGTGAACTCTTGCTCTGACATTGTAGAACCCGAGTTCTCTGATATGTTCTTCTGCCAGCTCTGCTCTTTCCATTATCTCATAGTCAAGCGGTGTATCATATGGAAATCTTGTTGCCATACAGGGAGCCGCCGGTTTATTGTGTACCGGTATGGAATATTCAGCTGCCAGCATCCTGACGTTATTTTTTGTAAAACAAGCTTCCATGAGCGGACTGATGATTGCAAGCTCCTGTAAAGCCTTTATCCCTGGCCTGTATACCAGTGTATCGTCCAGGTTGGTCCCTTCCAGTATCTTTGAGATTCCCAGAATTTCAGCTTCCTGCCGCAGCTTTTGGAACATATATCTCTTGCAAAGATAGCACCGGTTCGTTGGGTTGTTCTCTATCCCTGCTTCCTTCAGTTCATCGACATATAATATTCTATGCTCTGCACCAATTTCTGCCGCCAGTTTTTTCGTCAGTTCTATTTCCTTCATGGGATGCAGTGCTGTGTGTATGGTAAACGCATATACTTTTGTATGATTTCTGGCAGCCTGTTCACAGGCTGCCTTCAGCAAAAGAGTACTGTCCACGCCTCCTGAAAAAGCAACGATGCAATCTTCTTTTGTATATTGGTGCAGAAGCTCCTTCAGCTTATTTTTCTTCTCGCTAAATTCTTCCATAACATTCTCTTTCCACAAGACGGAATACTTCCTGAAATGATTTGCCGCTCTGTCTGCAAAGCTGTACGACACTGTCATATTCGGGATATACTCTGATTTCATTTTCCAGCTCGCATATCTTGACCATTGCCTTTCCGAGCGATGTATCGATTTCCCGGCTGCGTCGCTCTAAAATGCTGCGTTCACAGTGTATGCGCCTGATACCAATGGTCGTTGTTTCGCTAAAGATAATCTGCTCCAGTTCCTTACATTTTTCTTCTTCACAAATAACATTCAGCTGATATGCCGGTCTGTTCTTTTTCATATAGACCGGCATATAATTCACGTCTCTGGCTCCTGCCTTCAACAGCTGCTCCATGCAATACCCCAGTGCTTCGCCGCTGCAGTCATCGATATTACTTTCCAGCTTGAAGATCCTGTCCGATGTACTTTCCTTTGCTTCTGTATCTTTTATCAGCATTGCTCTCAGAAAGCTTGGATTTTCATACTTGCGTTTTCCGGCTCCAATTCCGATCTTTTGGATGATCATCGCCTTTGGCAGTTTGTCTTTTGTCCGAATCGCTGCCGCAATTGCTGCACCGGTCGGCGTTACAAGCTCGCTCTGCATATCAATGATGTGAAGCGGCAGCTGATGTGCTGCTATAATACCGGCAACAGCGGGAACCGGTACCGGCAGCAGCCCATGCTGGCAGCGGATTTTTCCCTGTCCCTCATACAGCACCGGAAGGATGACCTCCTTCACTCCCAGATTATCAAAGCACACTGCTGCTGCAATGATATCCACGATAGAATCTATTGCGCCGACCTCATGAAAATGAACCTGCTCAAGCGTTGTTCCATGTGCCTTAGCCTCAGCTTCTCCAAGTATCGTAAATATGCGGACAGCGAGCATCTTCGCCTTATCTGTCATGTCTGTATGGTCGATTATATGCAGAACCTCAGCCAGCCCCTTGTGTTCATGACTATGGTCGTCATGATCATGGCTGTGAGTATGATGCTGGCTGTGCTCCTGGTCATGGTCATGACTGTGCTCCTGGTCATGGTCATGACTGTGCTCCTGGTCATGGTCATGACTGTGAGCATGATGCGAGTCTTCGTGTCCCATCAGATATTCCATGTCATGATCATGGTTTTCATAAGCTTCCTCCAGAATCACATCAAAATCACACATCTCCAGTCCTGCTTTTTTTACATTGGTTATCTTCACATGGAACCCTTGTACCGGTATGGATTTTATAGCGGTTAAAAGTACCTCCCTGTCAGCTCCAAGATCAAGCATGGCTGCCACGAACATATCACCGCTGATACCGGAAAAACATTCTAAATACAGATTATTCATTATTTTCACCCTGCCCCTTCCTTGTTCCCAGACGATTGATCTGCGTAGCAATATAACCCGCTCCGTATCCGTTATCTATATTCACAACTGATATCCCGTTCGCGCAGGAATTGATCATGGTCAGAAGGGCTGAAAGCCCGTTCAGATTTGCTCCGTATCCGATTGATGTCGGTACGGCAATCACTGGTTTATCGACTAGTCCTCCGATAACACTGGCCAATGCTCCTTCCATTCCCGCTACTGCCACAACACAGTTTGCTGACTGAATAGTATCAAGATGTGAAAATAGTCTGTGCAGGCCGCTGACACCGACATCATAGATTCTTTCCACATGGCTTCCAAAGTACTCAGCAGTCTGTGCTGCCTCTTCCGCAACAGGAATGTCTGCAGTTCCTGCAGTACATACTGCAATCTTCCCTGTCTTCTTTTTTCTTTGTTTTTCTGCCTTCAGAATATGAGACACCGCATCAAAAGTCAAATCCGGAATCAGATGTCTGACAAGCTCAAATTGATGCTCTGTAGCTCTTGTCGCAAGAACTTCCCCGTCATGCTCATATAGTTTTAAAATTATATTTTTAAAATGCTCATCACTCTTACCGCTGCTGAAAACGACTTCAGGAAAGCCCGACCTGA
>QKDK01000192.1 GCA_003252135.1 Clostridia bacterium | reverse complement strand
CTTCGTCGGCAAAAGGACTCATCAGCATGATATTAACCCCAAAAGGCTTATCTGTAAGCTCTCGCACAACAGCTATCTGCTTCTGCAGATATTCGGCATTGGCATTCATTGCAGATATGATTCCTAGTCCTCCTCCATTTGATACAGCTGCTGCGAGCTTACCGTCAGCGATCCATGCCATACCCCCCTGAAGAATCGGATATTCAATTCCGAGTAATTCACATATTGGTGATTTAATCATTATTCTACCTCAATTGATGCGTCTGCATTATTTTCATAATATTTCACAGGTACAACCTGGCACTTTATCAGGTCAGGGATTCAATATAGTCAGCAAGCTCCCCAACAGTAGCCATCTTTTCTTCCAGCGCGATGGTGATACCAAGCTGTTCTTCCAGTTCCATTACCATCTCCACGGTGTCAAGGGAGTCAATTCCCAGAGATTCAAAGGTTGTCTCTCTTGTGATTTTTTCTACCTCACATCCAAGATGATCTGCTACCAGTGCTGCTAATTTTTCGAATACCATTTTTTTGTCCTCCGTTTTTTATATTATTTTCATTATATTCTATGTCAAAGCGGAATATGAAACCCGCCTTGCTGCAAAATCATATCTGCATTTCTTTCAGATTATGGCCCTGTATCTGACAGAATCAGCAGATTTGTTACATTTTTATGGTATATAGTTAGTCTATCTAACTTTCCATTCAAGAACACAGGCAGCACTTGATAATCCGCCGCCAAAGCTGCATAGAACTACTTTATCTTTGTCCTTCAATTTTCCATCCCTGTTCAGTTCATCGACCAGGATCGGTATACTGGCTGCCGAGGTGTTGCCATAACGCTCAATATTGCTGCAGAAACGTTCCGGTGCAATGGACAGCTTCCGTTTAGCTGAATCAATGATTCTTAAATTTGCCTGGTGCGGTACGACAAAAGCGATATCCTCTTCCTGCAAGCCCGCTTTTTCAACGACTTCCTGTACATCCTTTGTCATGGCATTCACAGCGAACTTAAATGTTTCCTGCCCGTTCATCAGCAGATAAGGTTCTTCTGCTTCGTTCTTATAAAAGGGAGACATGCCATGCATCTGCGGAATTCTGATTACATCGGTGTTGCCTTTTGCAAATACCTTTGATGAAAGATAGGAATTCCCTGTTGAAAGAACCATCGCACCGGCGCCGTCACCAAAGATCACACAGGTGCTCCTGTCATTCCAGTTCAGCAGACGGCTCATACGTTCAGCACCTATGACCAGTGCTTTTTTAACAGTTCCCCGCTCAAAGAATCCTGCGGCTGTTTCCAGCATATAGATGAATCCTGAACAGGCAGCATTGATATCCATGGCAGGACAATCTGCGCCGATCCTCTTTTGCAGTGTACAGGCAAGCGATGGTGAAACATCATCAGCACTGATGGTAGCGCACAGAATCAAATCCAGCTCTTGGGGACTGATGTCAGCCATGGTAATTGCGTTCATGGCTGCCTGATATGCAAGATCCGCTGTTGTCTCTGTGGTGCATATCCTTCTTTCCTTTACACCTACTCTGGTTGAAATCCATTCGTCCGAAGTGTCCAGGAATTTAGCCAGATCATCATTCGTTACTACATTTTCCGGTGCGTAATGACCGGTTCCGATAACTTCAAAGTTCATTACTCTTCTCCAATACTTCGTTTAAAGAATTCATTCAACTTTTTAATCGCGCGGATCAGTATCTCCTGCTCTTCATCCTGAAATCCTTTTTCGATTTCCTGCACCATACCGATATGGTACATATGGTGATAGGCTTCAACAACACGGCCGGCTTTGGTCAGCATTACCCTGACAACACGGCCGTCGCTGTCAGAACCTTCTTTTACAAGGTACCCTTTTTTGACCAGCTTCATGACTGCCACTGTTACAGATGGTTTTGCCACTTTCAGATATTCTGCGATCTCACTGATGGTTTTCCCATTCTCTTTATCCATTCCGACACATTCGACAAGATGCATCTCCCGTATCGACAGATTGATTTTGTGATTGTTCCGCAGAAAATCTTCCTCTACCCTGACTATGTTGTGATATGTTTCTACCAGTATGCTGTTCAGATGATTCGCAAATTCACTCATACACGGACCTCTCTTTAGTTAGTTAAACTAACTACATTATAGGCAGACGCCTCTGCCTTGTCAACAAAAAAACGCACAAAGCTTCCATTTGTTTTGTGCGTTTTCCACATATTACCGCTCATAATCCGAATTTTTTCCTTTTCTTTTACGTATCCATATCTGTAAAAAACCAGCTGCCATAAGCATCACAGCGCTGCCGAGAATACCATAAAGGAGACCGCGCTTTGAATTGTCACCACTTTCCTGACCAGATGAATTTTCGTCACCTGCTGTACTGTTCTCATCTTCTACCGTGCTGCCTGCGAACTGTCCATCAGGAGTCTGAGTAAGCGCTGCTCCCGGTGAAGCCTGAGCTTCTTCGTTCTGTGCTTCATCAGCTGCCATGCTGTCATTGCCCGTGGTGTCAGCCATTCCTGTTCCACTCTGACTGTTACTGCCGGATGCTGCGCTGTTTTGTAACAAGTCATCACCTGCTATAACAGCAGTACTAGTGCTATCTGTTTTACTTCCATTATTCATATCAGATACTGTACTGTCTTCAAACGATGCATAAGCCAGATACTGGCTTGGCTTGATCTCTCCTGAATCGTGCTCCGGCAGATAATCTGCACTTCCTTCCTGAAAAAGTGCATAATCCTGCGGTTCAGCCATATCGTATCGGCATGTACCTTTCCACGGTATGTCCGATAATTCAAGCAGGTCAAATGCCACTACCCTGCTGCATGCCTGCAATGCTTTGTATTCTTCTATATGAAAACCTGCCGTACCATCTCCTGTGATTTCAAAAGTAAAATCTGTATCTCCATAGAGATACACTGCAAAACGTCCAAAACTGACAGAAGAAGGAAGCAGTGATGTTACAGCGGTACCGTCAATACTTTGAAAAAGTATGGTATTGTCAGCGCCATAGATCGTAAGATCCGCAGTTGTATCGATCAGAAATCTGTGGTAGGAAGCCAGCGAAAAAGTCTCCTCATTTGTACCCGCTGCAAACCATGCCATATAGCAGTCCGGCCCATGGGCTGCAGCGACCATGGCGGAATCCATGCCGGAAAACAACTGGTCAGATACTGCTCCCATACCTGTGCTCTCCATCGATTGATTCATAACATCAAATATTGACTCCGATTCCGTACTGCCCTGTGCGATCTGATCCATCAGCTGCTGCTGCAAGCCTGCAGCGTATACATCAACAGTTGGATACAGCTTCAGCAGCAGGTCATCCATCGTTCCGACAGCTGCCAGTCCGGTTCCTGATGCAATGACAGTATTCACCCATAGACCTGAATCATACCCTTCCAGCAGTAATGGAAAAGTACAGTCATTTCCGTAGCATGTATAGCCCCATGCAGGAAATGGCAGTGTTGTCACAAGATCCTCTGCATTTTTCAGATTAAAGATATTACCGTAATCATCCTTTGCTGTTCCAGAATCTCTCACTGTATTTGGTGCAGAGAATGTGTATGCATATATATTCTCTTTCGAATAGGAGCTGTCTTCGTCCAGTCTTGCCGCTGCCAGATTGGCTACTGCTCCTGCTCTGCTGTATCCGGTGATCCATATCTTCACGTCTTCTGCGCCTGTGCTGGTTTTTTGCTGATCGACATAAGCATCAAGTGCGAGCTTGACATCGTTTGCGGCAGCCAGGAAGCCCTGATGTTCTGTTCCCGTTCCAACATTAAAATTACTTGCCCATTCACTGCCGTACCCGATACCACGCAGCGCCGCCACAACGAGCAGCACCTCTTTACCATCCTCTGAGATCACTTTACTGCCAAGAGCAAATGCAACTTTGTCGGAAGCATCTGTAGTCGGTATCTCGTAATGATAAAAAGACAGGCTGGTAAACCCGAGACTGTTCAGTGTTTCTTTGCAATTAGCCGAACGAAGGTTGTCCGCTGAATCAAAAACAAAGTTATCAAAAAGGTCTGAAACAGCTGCATTACCAGCACTTACTGCCACACCAAGCGATATCATGGCCAAGTCATTCTGATATTGAAATGAGGTCGTGTCAAAAACAGATTCATTGTATGGAACTGTATATGAGCTGTTGACTGCAGTTTCGCCATCCTGTAAAACATAATTGATCTGCGCCATTGTTATCCCTGCTGTCCCTGCAAAAACTGTGATCACTGCCTGTCCTGGTGTGTATTGCTGCAGACTGACTTGATCGGATCCGCTGCCGATCAATATAAAAATAAAACAGCAAAGGCTAAAGACAACACCTTTCATTTTTGAAAAATGATTCCCTGCTTTGCCTATCCGCCGTTTTATCTTTTGTTTCTTCATACGATAACCTCATTTCTTTTTTGTCTTATTTTTTGTCTTATTCTTTGTTTTCTCCGATGACATTTCTTTAGCAGTATCTTTCGAAACATGCTTCGACTTTTTTATATCCGCCTGGTCAGTATTTTCCTGTATCGCTCCTATCTGATCTGCACTGGTCAGTTTTGCTCCTGCCTGATTAGTTTCTGTCTGCGCAGCTTCTGATTTTCTCACTGCTTCATTTTCTGCGTCATTCGCAAAACTGCCTGACTGAGATTTCTGATTCACATTATTGTTCGTTATGGTCTTTTCCTCGTCTTCATCTCCCGGAAATACTGCCTTTGCTGTTTTATAAAGCTTCGAGCCTATCTTGCTTTCTATAAGTCCGCACACAGCTCCGATTGCAAACTGCAGTTCAAAAGACCCGGTGATTTTTTCAGTTGAGATGCCGCCTACTTCAATGGTTATTATATTCGTTTTCAAAAAAACAAGCAAGACTACAGAGCATATCCCCATATAAAGGAGACGAATTACCGGATTCATCATATCATCTTCCATGAGGCTCAGATTCCGGAACTTTAGTGTTATCTGTCTGGCTCCGTACGAAAGCCAGGTCCCAAAAAGTGCACCGATGAACGTTATGCAGTACATATCAAAGGAATTGTCAAAAAATGTTTTGGACAGGTATGCCGCAACAGCTAATACTACGACGAATATCAGCGCAGTAATGCCAAGCCGCTTCATATATTCATTCTTTATACGCGGCCCCTCGATCAAAAGCATTTCTTCCTTTAGTTTTTCTATGGACTTTTGGGCAAGTTTCGGCTGTGCAGCTTCACCCACAAGACCAGCCTGCGCAATAGACAGAAGACGTTGAAAATATTTGAACTTCAGATCTTCCTTTGCATATTTCAATGACTTAATGGTTGCATTCGTTTTCTCCACTTCAAGATACAGGTTCTGCTGATCCTCCGGAATTTCATTTTTGGCAAGTGTTGAAAGAATCTCACATAGAACACCGTATCGGTCAGAAACATCCGGCCTTACAATAAAATATCCCTGCATACATGCCTCGCTTTCTTAAATCCGCTTTTAACTTAATCAGAATGGTCTTTTACAGCATGGACAGCACGAAACGCTTCCACCTAGTTCCTTCATGACTATACTTTCAAACTCAAGCTCATTCATATCTCTTTTTGTAAAATCTTCTTCCTCAAAGACCGGTTCTTTTATATAGTCTAAAAAAGCCAGTTCATTTAGTAATTCCAGTTGAACTTCATGCAGTTCATTTTCATTCATCAGTGCTTTTTGCTGTTCCAATGCTGCTTTGAGCTTTTGTAATTCCGGTAGCATATCTGTTTCACCCCTTTCTTATTTTACATATTTACTGGTATCCTATTATTCATCATGATATCACGTTTCGTGTTGTTTTTCAACTTATATCTCTTTTTGTTATTCTTTTTCTGCTATATTTATGTTTTTTATTATTTTTATATCTTTTGCTATCACAAAAAGAAGAGAAACAATCCATGGCGGATCATTTCTCTTCTTTTACCTTTTATTTACCAGCAGTTATACCTAATCTCACCTGTACTCAAAACTGTCTGACATACCTGTTTATGATTACTGAAGTTCAGCTGGCATTTCCACTGCATAATCTGAAAAACTGTCAACACTGCCAGCTCCTGAAAGATCAGCTGCAGCAAAATATTTTGATACTGTTACTGTCAGATCACTGTCACCTGCAACATATACCGTACCGTCTGTGCCGACGATGCTTACTGTTTTTCCATCCTCATCAACGATAGTTCCTTCGTTAGCCAGACTTGTCACTGTACTGTTGTCTGTCACGATCCATTTGGAATCTGCGCTGATGATCAGGCTGCAATAACCCTCTCCGCCATTTCCTGCATAACTTTCATCATCAAGAAATGCTCCTGTCAGACTGCTGCCTTCTGTCATATAAAAATCGAGCTTGCTGATGGAATCCCAGATTACATCTCCATTCATCTCCTGATCAATCGCTGTGAATAAGCAGTCAGAACCATTGCTGCCGGCTGTTCCCCAGCCTCTTGCATTGGTGTTGCCTGAACACATAAGAAAATACTCACTGTCATCTGATGCTGTAATTGCTACGTCCTGTAATGTTATCGTACATTCCGTATTGGTCGTATAAAAGACACCGCCGTTCTCACTGATCAGCTTGCCTCCCACCATTTCAAATTCAGAATTTCCAACTTCTGAGTCTCCTGACATGCTCTGATATAATATAACGGTCCATGTGCTGTCATTCTGTTCATCATCTGACATATTTCCTGTCAGTTTGGTATCGAACAGGCGCAGTGTATTCAATCCTTCGATGCAGACTGCCTCCGAGCCGGTCGCAGTCAGTGTGGCATCATTGATCGATATGTCTGCTGTACAGTAAACAGCCGGTGATCCATTTCCATTGGATGTATAAGATCCGCCGTCAATGACCATCGTTCCGCCGCCTCTGTCACTGCGGACAGCCGCGGCCGAATCGCCGTCTGTCTCTGCATTGACATCCCATGCATACAGCGTTCCGCCGCCGGCAACATGAATTCCGCCGGAAGTGTTCTGTGATGTAGTAATGGAAGTTCCGTTAACATATGCAACACCATCATTGTAAGCAAAAATACCAGCGCCGCCTGCTGCATCTGTTGTTATATGTCCATCTGTAATATAGGCGGTTCCGTCTGTGACCAGAAGTCCTGCTCCGACACCATAAAAGCTGGAATTATCACCACCAGTGCTGTCATCTGAAGTTCTGTAGATGGTTATATCATTCAGATCTACTGCAGCCCCGTTTTGAATCAATACTGCATTTTCATCTGTATCTCGTGACATAAAAGTCTCACCATCCACAACAGTATCTTCTGTGTAGGTCGTTACTGCCGCATAGCTGTCCACACCGGAAGATGAATTCCCAGGCATACCCATCCCGGTATCTCCAGTTCCCTGACTATCCGGCGCTGTTCCATCTGCACCTGGTGCAGTGCTTTGGTCACCATTTCCCTGACCATCCCAGTTCTGCTGCATATCTGTGAAAGAAAATGCATTCAATATGGTTATGCTGGTAAACTCACCAGTTTCACTCTGTTCAAAACTGATGATATCTCCGACCTGAAGATCAGAAAGTGCAGCCTGTGTATTCTCAGTATCAGTCTCTGAATCACTCTCCTGATATATCATTGTTGCGTCACTGATCACAATAGTCTGTGATTCTTCACCTGCCATAAAAACAGAGCCTGACATGGAACCATGTCCAAACCCGTCACTGCCGTCTGTCGGGAACTCACCATCCGACGGAAATCCGGAAGGTGCTGTACCACTGGAATCACCTGAAGGTGCTGTACCACTGGAGTCGCCCGAAGGTGCTGTACCGTTTGAGTCACCTGAAGGTGCTGTACCGTTTGAGTTACCTGAAGGTTTGTCTCCTCCCATACCGCCAGAAGGCATGCTGCCTCCTGCCAAAGCAGAACTGTCCTGCGCCGCGCTGTCTGGTGCTGAACTATCCGCGGTGGTGCCATCTGAGGTAGTACTGTCTGAGGTAGCACTGTCTGAGGTAGTGCTGTCTGGTGTCAGGCTGCTAAAGTCATCGCTTGTTCCAAACGAATCACCTGAACCAACGGAGTCATCTCTTCCAGACATATCACTAAGATCTGAAACAGTTCCCATTAAAACTGTAATATTGTTTCCGTCAATTGCTGTAATCTGTCCTGCAGTAACAGCTGTATCAGCAGCTGTACTGCTGTCACTGCTTTGTGCATCCTCTTCTGTCGCTATGGTTGTTTCTGTTGCATTTGTTGTGTCTGTTTTACCGCAGCTGTTGAATACGAGCATTGTTGCTGCTATAACGCCAATCAATACATATTTCCTGTTTCTCATAAATTCCTCCTTAATCCGTGCTTCTCATTACTTAGCATACATAGATTATAAGAGGTAAATGAATCTATATTGTGTAAAAAGTTTGATAATTCTGTGTCCTGTTTATATGGTCTTCACATCTTGTGAAGGTGATTTCCATGCATGATTTTAGCATGTTAACTTCGTGCTCCCCTCACACCTTTATAGTTTTTCAGGTGTTTCCAGCAGATCAAGGTAGATACCACTCAGTTCCTTCAGGCCTTTTGCAATCAGCTTAGCAAATTCAAAAGCTCCCTGATACTGAAGATGAACATCATCCTCTTTTCCGTCAGGATATGCTTCGTATATCCCAGGTTCCAGGTTCATGAACCAAGACCTTGTTGCAGCAGGCCCTGCCTCCTCCAACCGTTCTCTGCTCATCCTGCAAAGGTCAACAAGCGGTACCTTGTATTCACCTGCTGCCCTGACTATCGCTTCATAATAATTCTTATGAATAGACTCTTTCAGCCTGCCATCTTCACCAAACTCTCTTTTTTCCAGCGGTGTAATGAATACCGGATAAGCTCCGTATTTTCGCGCAGTGTCCGCATAAATGGACAGGTTCGTATAGAACTCTCCGTCTGGTTCTGTATACCTTCTGGGATCTGCTTTATTCTCATCATTATGTCCAAACTGAATAAAAAGAAAATCTCCTCTGCTGATCTCTTCTTCGATTCTTCCAAGTCTTCCTTCCATAAGAAATGTCCTGGTGCTGCGTGCATTCTCTGCATGATTATAAATCAACACATTCTGTTTGACAAAGCGGTCAAATGCCTGCCCGATACCAGTCTGCGGGTATGATGTATAAAAGTTGGTCTTCACTGTTGAATCGCTTGCCCAAAAAATCCGTCTCATTTTTTCTCCAATCTCTTGTTTCCTGCATATATATTTGTAATTCTTGTTCAGTTAGATAGTATACCTCACCCTCATGCTTTTATGCAACCTAAAAAAGAAACGCAGAGTGAACTCTCTATTCCGCCTGAAAATCAGGCGCGCATTAGAAAAATATCATGGATACAACAAAACAGGCACGATGCCTGTTCTGCATAATGCCTGTGATACGCCCTGTTAAAATATTAATCGATGTTAAAGTATGAATCGATTTTCAAATATGCCGTTTATTTTATATGTGATCGAATCTTAGCCCCGGCTTCCTGATCGAGAAGTACAGTAACATCACGATGGAGCTGCAGAACAGATGCCGGAACATGTGGTGAAACCTCACCATACAGCATCTTCTCCATAATGTCTGCTTTGGCTGCTCCGTTCGCCAGAAGAACGATCTTCTTTGCATTCATGATATTCCTGATTCCCATACTGATCGCCTGTCTGGGAACTTCGCTCTCCGACTGAAAAAATCTTGCATTAGCCTGTATGGTACCAGCATCCAGCTCAACCACATGAGT
Source organism: Clostridia bacterium (assembly GCA_003252135.1). Lineage (GTDB taxonomy): Bacteria > Bacillota > Clostridia > Lachnospirales > Lachnospiraceae > SZUA-448. Next base: position 3,050 of record QKDK01000192.1, on the reverse strand, counting down.
TCCTGTTTCAAAATGCAGATTGGGTTCGTTGAATCCGATATGACCGTTGTTGCCTATGCCAAGAACCTGCAGATCAATCCCTCCTGCGTCTTCCATCGCTTTATCATAAACATCACATTCTATCCCAACATCACTTGTTGCACCATTTGGAATATGAATGGATTCCTTCTTTATGTTGATGTGGCTGAACAGGTTTTGATTCATATAATATGCATAGCTCTGCTCATTGTCCTGCTGAATCGGAAAATATTCGTCCAGGTTGAAGGTTCGAATATCTGAAAAATCAACCTCATCTTTTTGATACATCTTTACCAGTTCCTGATACATACCGACCGGTGTGCTGCCAGTCGCAAGCCCCAGAACACTTTTAGGTTTCACAGTTACCTGGGAGGCAACCATGGCTGCTGCTCTTTTACTGATCATATCATATGAATCCAGTAAAAAAACTGTTATATTTCCTATTTTGATCTTCATGTTACTTTCCTTTCGTACCCAGGTTCTATTTCCATAACTCCTCAAAAAACAACTGGATACCAAAATAATTACAGCCCCGTAAGGCTGCGGTATTGATTCCTGCGGGAAGCACTGTCGTATGAAACGGCGACATCGCATTGACCCTTTCTTCAATATCCCTGTGCATGTCTTTCGAAAGCTTCATAACCGCTCCGTCGAGTACAACAGTTTCAATATCCAGTACCGATGTAACATTACTAATAGCAACACTGATATCCTCAATCACTGCTTCATACAGCTGCACAGTCCGGCTATCACGCTGACAAAGCTTATCTGCGATCTCATCAAAGGCAGCTGATTCTCCTGCAGCATCTTTGTAACGTTCCAGTATGGCGCTTATGCTCACAAGCTCTTCCAGTGTCTGATAGCTCTTCTGATTTCCAGAGTCCGATCGGTTTCTTAAGATAAATCCCACTTCGCCTGCAGCATTTCGGTCGCCTTCATAAAGCCTGCCATGTATCATGATCCCCGCACCGACACCTGCATCAAAGCTCATGTAATACAGATTCTCTGTCCTAAGCTCTTCATTGTATGCTTTTTCTGCAAGAATGGCGAGGTTTATGTCATTCTTTACTATGACAGCGCAGTCAAATGTCTGACGCAGGACTGTTAACAATTCCTGACGCAGTGTTTCCCGCTCCTTCTGTGCAGAAAGATAATACTGACCGTTGTGCGCTATGACACCAGGATACGCCACCACCACCTTGCCGATGGAATCTCTTTTTATTTTACCAGCTGACAGTAAGTTATTTACCATCTCCAATGCAGAAACTTCAGTATCATACTGATAGTTCATAAAAGCTTCTTCCCCGCCCTGAAGGTCACAAAGTCGGAAGCGGATCGCATTCTTTGAAAGATCTACCGCTAAAACATAGGCAAATTCTTTATTGATATCTAAAAGCAAGCTTTTTTTCCCAAGTGAGTTGTCACCCTTGCCGACTTCAACAAGGAGCCCTTTTTCAATCAGCTCTTCGACATTTTTTGAGACCGTTGGTTTTGAGGATGATATACCCTTTGCTATATCTGCCCTGGAGGTCGCTCCGTGTTCTGTCAAAAACATAAGTATTGCTTTTTGATTATTAACTTTTACATCAGTCTGTGTATTTGCAACCATGATGCTCCTCCAGTTAGTTAATAATATTTACTAACTAACCATATCGTATTTTTATTGTTTTGTAAAGTAAAATTTTATAGTTTGACTGTTTCTTTGCACTAAGTGTTATATCGTATTACCTGTTATATAGTATTACCTGTCATATCGTATTACCTGTCTATGAAACTATAATTTCATGCATATCCAAGATGTGCCAGTAATCCGATACATCCGGCAAGTACATCCTCATAGGTCGCATCGAAGTCACCGCTGTACCAGGGATCTGCAATGCTGCCGGGTCTGTCGGTGTAGTCCATCAGTAAGGATAATTTTTCAATATTGTTCATGCCGACGATGCGCTGCATGTTGGTCATGTTGTAGCGGTCCATTCCAATCAGATAGTCGTACTTATTATAATCCTCTTTTGTTAGGCGGATGGCGCATTTGCCTTTGGTGCTGATGCCCAGAGAATTCAGTTTATTCCTTGTACCGTGGTGCACCGGATTGCCGATCTCCTCGCCGCTGGTCGCCGCGGAGGCGATGTAGAAGTCGGCTTCGAGGCCGCGTTTTGCTACTAAGTCTTTCATTACGAATTCTGCCATAGGGGAACGGCAGATGTTGCCGTGGCAGACGAATAGAACTTTTATCATACTCTTTTAAGTCTCCTTATATATTCTCGAAAGCCCTCTAATACTGGGCGTTTCAGGGTTTTTGTTCTATCAAGTTGAAGTAGTCATTTTCTTGTAACTTTTCATAAATCCCAACAACATCCCAACTTTTCTCGGTCATTTTTGGGACGATATTGGGATGTTATTTACTGATTTGCCACAAATAATCTTTCGATTTCTTCCCTGGCATCTTCAAATCCTAAATGAGTGTACACATTCAAGGTCACACTGATTTCTGAATGTCCCATCAAATATTGGAGTGTCTTTGGATTCATCCCTGACTTTGCCATCTCACTACAATAAGTATGCCTGCAAATATGTGGTGTAATGGTAGGAAGTAATACTGGATGCTCTCGATTATACTTATCCAGTGCATGTTTCATGTACTTTTCCCAATGCAAAGCTACCATTGGTTTTCCATTCTTGTCAAAAAATAGGAATCTGGAATGTCCTTTAATCATTGGTTCCACCTTTGGCTTCTTACGATCCTTGACCATCCGCTCACAAATTGCTCTTACTTCTGGTGTCATAGGAAGTTGCCTTGTACCACTAGAAGTTTTGGTTGTTTCAATGACATATTCCATATTGCGTGTCCGTTGCAGCTGCTTATTGATATTGATCTTACCATGTTCAAAATCCAGATCTTTCACCGTCAAACCACAAAATTCAGAGATTCGAAGACCAGTTGCAAACAAAAAAGAAAATGCATCGTAATATTTCGTATAATGCTTATCTGTCTTCACAAACTCTAAGAAGGTATTTTTCTGTTCTCTGGT
>QKDK01000257.1 GCA_003252135.1 Clostridia bacterium | reverse complement strand
TTTGTTATTGTATCTTCTTCATTCACTTTTACCGGTTTCAAAATCAATCCAAAGCTTTTAAATCCATTAACAAATTTGCCCAGACTTTGCTGCATAACCAAAACACATGCAAAAGCACCGCCAAAGGTAATAAATGCTGATGGCGCATTTAAGAATCCTGCCATAGCAGAAAAACCATCTTCACCAACGATACCATAAATACATAGTGCCAATGCTGCTATTAAACCAACAATTGTTGTTATGTCCACAAAATTCCACCTACCAATCCCAAAAATTATGTAACAATTCCAGTCTGTTCCCTCTATTTTGTAAAAAGAAGATTCATATGTAATAATTCATGTTATATCATCATCTTATTCGCTATCGCCAGTATTTATCTGATATATTTCCTTTTTATATAATTTTACTAGACTTTTAACGGTTTGTCTACTTTCATTTACTATTATTTTTTTGCCGGTTGTCAGTGTGATCAATGTATCAGGGACCTCTTCTATAGTCTCAATCAGCTCGGCATTGATCGTCATAGGCTGCCCATTGATCTTTGTAATATCAATCATATCCCACCTTGCTTCCTCCTGTAATAACCAGGGTATTCATACTAATATGCTCTTTTGTATCGCGGTATGTTACACAGATTTACCCGGTAAAACAGTTTATGCGATAAATCGAGGAGAATTATCTCCCCGACCTATCGCTCCTGTATTATCGTTTCAAATTGATCAATTCTTCTAGAAGTGTATCTGATGTTGTAATAATTCTTGAATTTGCCTGAAAACCTCTTTGTGTAGTTATCATATCAGTGAACTGTGAAGCAAGGTCAACATTGGACATCTCTAGAACACCGGTAGTAAAGGTTCCTCCGTCTTGTGTTACAGACTGCCCAACACCATCAAAATCTCCAGAGTTCTGTGTCGTTACATAAAGATTGCTTCCGATCGCCTCAAGACCTGACGCATTAGCAAATGTAGCAACAGCGATCTGTCCCAGCAGCTTTGTCTCACTGTTATCATATACACCATAAATCATGCCCGAAGCATCAATGCTCACACCTGTCAGATTACCAGCCTGGCATCCTGCGCCAAGCCCATCCAGACCGCCTTTAACAGCTTCAAGATTCGATGTTCCGCTGTTAGCGTACATAGTTATGGTCGAGAAATCAATAGATATGGTCTCAAATGGATTCGGATCCGTTGTAATTGTAAAATCAAGTGCATCCAATGTCGGGTCCGTTGCATCCGTTAACTGCATGAATTCACCAGTTGAACCATTAAAGAACATCTGATTAGCTTCTGCCGGATCTCCAAAGGAAACTTCTCCTGTATCAGTATCTACATCTACAGTATAGGTGATATCACCTATGGTAAACTCTGTTATGGACGAATTATCATAGGTAACTGTCCCGTCAGTCTCTTCCGTAGCAGAAACAAGAACCGATTTACCGGAAGCATCAAAAATATTGATCGGTGTAATATTATATGTACTTGTCGATTCTGAATCCTGTGTAATCTTTAAAGTCATCATATAGCTCTGACCAAGATTATCATAAAATGAAATACTGACAGTCTTACCAGTCTCACTTGCCACCTGTGTGTCCTGACTGTCAATGTTGCCGGTAACATATACTGCTGTCGTTGCTTCCGGCTCAATATACATATTCTCAGGTGACATAATTCTCAGAGCACTGACTTGATCTGCTACAGCTTTTGTCGGATCGGTAGGATCGACCTGCCAGCCCATCAAAGCATATCCGCTTGCATTACATAGTGTCCCTGATGAGTCGACCGTAAACGCTCCAGCCTTTGTAAAGCAATTGCCTGAACCGTTGTTCACAACAAAGAAACCTTCTCCTTCGATCATTATATCAAAAGGATTATCTGTTCTCTGTGATCCGCCGGCAACGCTCATCTGTGAAGAAATTGAAGAAAGTGATGCACCAAGACCGATTTGTTTTGCATTGATACCAGCCTGTCCGGATGCTGTATCCGGTCCGGATGCACTGCTGGTCGTCTGATATAGAATGTCTGAAAATGTAACTGTACTGGCTTTAAAACCAACGGTATTAACATTCGCAATGTTATTACCAATAACGTCCATCTTTGTCTGATGGACTTTTAATCCGGACACGCCGGAATACAATGATCGCATCATAATGAAATGACCTCCTTAGCTTTCATGAATGCCGGAATCTGTCAGTCATCCGGCCCCGCTTCCATAAAGGTCCAGCGGTTCTCCATGCAATTACTCTGTTCTCAAATATCGTGTCATCGTGTGTCCATACTCATTAAATCAGGGTATTTCAGATATTGTCTCTCAGACAATAACCGCACCGTCGATATTTGTGAATACTTTGTCATCCCCGTCATTTACAGCAGTGATTACTGTGTTGTTCTTTATGTTCACAATAAATGCAAGATCATCTACCATGATCAGGGATTCCTGAATTCCTTTTTCGCCAGCTTTTTTTGTGGCATTTTCCAAACGTTCCATCTGTGATTCCGATAGATCTATGTTCCTGCTCTGCAGTCTTTCATTGGCATGTCTTGAGAATTTCAGCTCGCTGCTTTGCGTAACACTTTTTGATATATTCTGCGCCTGTGCTTCTTTTAATATGTCCTGAAAAGATACTTTGCTGTCGGTATCACTTGCAGTACCAGATGCTGTTTTCCCAAGCACCATACTGGCCATCTGCTCAATGGAAGAAAAATTATTATTGATATTGTTGCTCATAAAGACTCCGATCTGCCTATAGTACGGGCTGTAAACCTCCATGTTAAGCCTAAATTGCGCCATGACAGTGTAAAATTCTTCTGTTGATATGAACTTTCAGAGTAATATTACGTAACTGATTATGTGCTGCTTTCTTCTGTATCACCTGTTGTTTCTGTAACATCTGTTGCTTCTGAATTTATGACATTGATCTGCAGTCCGTCACTGACCTGTGTATACAAGCTGTCATTAAATAAAACCACAGCATTATATGTACCATTTGCCAGACCGGATAATGCTGACGAATCGATATTAACGGTATCTCCTGTTAATGTTACCAGCGATGTATCCAATATCTCACTATTAACAAAGACGGCTACCTGTGAGGCCACAGTATCTCCATCGCCCAGATTGACCTTAAAACTGATATCCTGCGGTGAATCTGCATCATAGGTAAATGAATAATCATCCTGCAATGTCGGAAGTCCCTGTTCTGTAATATAATCCTGATCAATAACACTGTAAAGATCAGCTATATCATACAGATTACCGCCAACTGACAGCTGAACCTTGTCGCCAGAAACATTAACGAAATCAACAGTACCGCTGATGTAATTCGTGTTGTCACTGGAATCTGTTGTTGCCAGAATAACATTCTGTCCGACCAAGGTCATAGCCTGTGAGCTTTCAAATGTCGTGGTCAGATTTTGAAGCTGTTCGAGCTGTGAAAAAGTAGCAAGCTGTGAAACAAATTCTGTATCTGTCGTCGGTTCCAGTGGATCCTGATTCTGCATCTGCGTTACGAGCAGCTGTAGAAAAGCGTCTTTGCCAAGAGAATTACTTGCTTCTTCACTTGCTGTTGTAGCTGATACGGTCTGGTCGACAATGCCATTCACTACCGGAGCTATCAAATCACTCATGATATCTCCTCCTTTCCGAATACTAAATCAAACTGATTATGCTACATAATTCACTGTACTGTTTCCAAGATAGATTTCTGATAAGTCCTGGTCGTCTGCTGAATTGAATACGTCATCATCTGTTGAAAATACAGACTTCTTTGAATTTTGCTGTTCCTGCTGCTGGCTGTTTGTTTCTTTGTTCATATTAAAGCCAAAGCCCGCCACAGTAACTTCAATCGCATCGACTTTCAATCCCTGCTGCTGCAGTGTTTCATATAATGAGCCTATCTGACTTTCAATTGCTTCCTTTGCGACCTGATTCTGCGTCATCATCTGTGCGGTCATAACACCTTCTTTTGCAGAAACCAGTAAGGTTACTTTTCCAAGGCTTTCCGGATTCAGCTGCAGTTCCATACTTGTCTGTTCCGGTGATATCTTCACTTTGACCTGTTCGATGATCTGATTTGCTATTTCAGCTAAATCCTGATATCCAGCATTCTGCACTGTACCAGACTCTGCCGTTTGTTTTATACTGCTCAGATTTTGAACAAAATCTGCAAATGCTGTATTGCTTTCGCCTGTTCCTGCATCGGATGTTCCAGAATCCTGCCTGTTTTCTGTTGCGCCTGTGTTATTTTGAACCGGCTGTGTTTCATTTTCACCTGTACTGCTCAAATCGACTACTGTCTGTCCTTTGCTCATAGCAGGTTCATTTTGTAGAACCAGTTCTTTCACTGTAACAGTTTCAGGCTGTATTGTCTCATCTTCCGGCTGCTGAATATATTCCTGCAGGCTCTGCAGTGCTTCTGTAAAGGTTGTCTCGTTTTCATCCGAGAACTCTACGATCTGTTTCATGATTTCCTGAAAATCTTCTGTATTCACTACTTTATTAAAATCTTCAAGTGATATTCCTGCCTGATCTAAAATCTGACTGACTTCTTCAAAAATACCTTTCAGGCTTTTAGAAAGTGTTTCATCTGTCAGGAACAAAGATGTATCGGTACTTCCATTCATTTTTAAGATAAGCTGCTGCAATACATTCTTATCGGTCAGCTGTGTCACTTCTATCCCTGCATCTGATAACTGATTTTGAAGCTCTTCTTCTGATATCGAAAGCAAATCGCTTAATTTTTCAAGGATTGCTTCAATTACAGATAAAACCTGGTTGATCATGTCAATACTCTGAGCATCTTCTGTTTCTGATACTTCTTCCTGTTCATCGCCCGCAGCAGTTACTGCATTTTTACTTTCTTCTTTGTCAGTTTTAGCTGCTGTATCATCCGTTTTGCTGACATTGCCTGTTCCTGTGTCCTCTGTAGTATCCGCAGACGTTTCCTCAGTTGCTGCCTTAGCATTGTCTGTCTTTTCATCAGTTAAAGTTTTTGTACTGGCTGCCTCATCTGATTTTGATACATCATTTTTCTGATCATTCTGCTTTATTTCGTCTGGCTTTACATCACCTTCCGATACCTGACCGGATGATGCCATTAAGATGCTCTGAAACGAAGTGTCCGATGTATTCATACCTTTTGGCGTTGCCAAAACCACCTGTTCATTCGACATTATTGCATTTACTGTCAAACCATTCTCCTCCTTTCCTGTCATATTATATGGCATTCATACAGACATGAATTGCCTATACGAATTATATATCGTCCATTCAGAAAAAAATGTTAGAACAAATCAGAAAATAGTTTTTTATATCAATATAATGTATGAATTCTGATGATTTTATTGATTTAATACATCATACAGAGTCTGAAGCTTTTCTTCGTTGATATCAGACATTCTCTGCATGATCTTAGCAACATAAAGCGGATCCATTTTATTCATGATCTCTGTTGCCTGATCTGTTTTCATAGCAAGCAGGACTTTCACGATCCAGCCGATATCAGCTGTCATCTGTGTCATGGTATCAGCTGCCTGCTGCGGTTTCATACTGGCAAAAAGAGTTGCCTGCTCCTGTATACCTTCATCATATTGCTCAAGCTGCAGTACAAGCTGATAAATACGTTCTGCATTGGCAGGATCGATTGCTTCATAGTAAGCCTGATACTCAGATACGTCTGGAGCTTTATCATTAAATACAACATTCTGATCAAATTCAGCCACTCTTTGTTCAAAGGCCAGCTGATCATCCTCAAACACCTTTAATCTTGCTATCTCTGCTTCCTGATCAGCAATCGTCTGTGCATCAGTTGTGCTCGCTGCACTCAGTTCATCGATCTGTGCCTGCAATTCATCAATCTTGGCAATTGCCTCTTCCATCGTTGTATATGGATAATTCTCTTCGTATGCTAGCTGTTCTTCAGAAACAGCAGGCAAAATGAGATTAAGGACCGGTACATCTTTTAAAAAAGGACGAAGTGTCGTACCCAGACTTCCCGCATCAAATTTTATCAGTAAAGCAAATCCTGTAATCCATATAAAAAGAAGCACAATGATAAAAATTGCAGCACCAAGCTTACTGCTGTCCTTCTTTTCAGCATCATCTCCTGCTTTATTCTTCTTTGCCATTATTGATTTTCATCCCCTTCCTTCGCGTGCTTGTAGCTGATATTTTCATCAACTACACTGCTCTCCCATTTTTCATACTCACGCCGGTATTGCTCAAAAGCCCTGTCTTTTAATATTTCATGTGTTTTTCTTTCTACCATGACTTCTGTTAGACGTTCTCTAGCTATATCTACCTGTCTTTCTGCTCTTTCTATCTCTTTCTTTTGTTTTTTCATATATCCTTTAACAATTTCAATTGCCTCTTCACACTGCCTGATTCGCAGAAGGTCAAGCTTTTGCTTCATTAGAAAGCGAAGTTCCATTTCATAATCATATTGCCGTTTTACCAGTGCATCCATTTTAGCAAGTTCATGATTCAGCTGGTTCACAGCATTCTGGAACTCGATTTTTTCCTGTGCTTCCAGCTTGTTCTTAATATTCAGGATACCCTGCATGCTATATTGAAATTTATTCATATTGCACCTTCTTACTCTTGAAAGATAGCCTCAAGCTCTGCAACTGCTTCTTCATATGTACACCCATAATCAACATCCTGCGTAAGGAATCTGTTGATCGCATCGATCTTTGAGATGGCATAATCAATGTCTTTATTGGATCCCTTCTTATACGCTCCGATATTGATCAGGTCTTCTGCGTCAGAATAAGTCGCCAGCAGCATTTTAAAACGGCCCGCCAGTGTTTTATGACTTTTCCCTACAATGCTGCTCATTACACGGGATACGCTCTGCAGAACATCAATGGCCGGGTAGTGGTTCTTGTTGGCAAGTTTTCTTGTCAGAATAACATGTCCATCCAGAATACCTCTGGCAGTATCTGTGATCGGCTCATTAAAATCATCGCCGTCAACAAGAACTGTATATAGGCCTGTAATTGAACCTGATTTATTATTACCAGCTCGTTCCAGAAGCTTTGGCATCTCGGAATAAACACTTGGCGGATAGCCGCGCGAAACCGGAGGCTCTCCTGAAGCAAGTCCGATTTCTCTTTGCGCCATGGAAAAACGTGTCAGTGAATCCATCATGAGAAGAACATCCTTCCCCTGATCTCTGAAATATTCTGCAATCGATGTTGCGGTTTTCGCTGCTTTCTTTCTGATCAGTGCAGGCTTGTCAGATGTTGCAACAACAACTACAGACCGTTTGATTCCCTCTGGTCCAAGATCCCTTTCAATAAATTCCCGCACTTCTCTGCCACGCTCGCCAATTAAAGCTATGACATTAATATCTGCCTTTGTATTTCTTGCGATCATACCAAGCAGTGTACTTTTTCCGACACCGCTTCCTGAAAATATCCCGATTCTCTGCCCTTTTCCAACCGTCAGAAGTCCGTCAATTGCTTTAACACCGATCGACAGCACATCTTCGATCAGTTCCCTTTCAAGCGGTGCAGGCGGATCCATCTCGACTGGATAATTTCTTTTTGTATGCAGTTCACTGCCGTCTAGCGGATTCCCAAGGCCGTCCAGTGTCATACCTAACAGTTCTTCTCCTACCTTAACTTCATGCAGAGTCTGTAAATTTTCAACCGTGCTGCCTATTCCTATATCAGAGACTTCTTCAAACGGCATAAGAAGAAGGCGTCCATCCCTAAATCCTATAACTTCAGCTATTACCTCTGTTGCTTTGTCTGGAGACAAAATTCGGCAGAGGTCATGTGTGTTCGCATCCGGACCGATGGATTCAACCGTCAGTCCAACAACCTTACTCACCTTCCCCAGCCGGCTTACATAAGACTTATCATATAATTTTTCATATTTACCGATATCGAACATATATAGTATGACCTCATCTACAATATACCTGCAAGTAATTTCAGATCCGCAATCAGGTTCTTTAACTGTACATCAAGACTGCAGTCGAGAATCCTTGTATCTGTTTCTATGGTACACTGTGCTCTCTGTAAGATAGGATCTGTTATAATCTCAACAATTGAACCCTGAAGCTCATATAAAATATCAGTTTTTCTTGAGTTAACAAAATCATAATCATCCTTGGAAACCCGTATTATAAAGCTTTTACTGTTCTCAATTCCTGCCAGTCCCTGATGTATTACGTGAAGTATCAGGTCTCTTCTGTCATCAAGTATCACACCGGTAAGCTTCTTCATCAATGTGGTTACAATTTCAACAAAAGCAGGTTCCATTTCCTCCACCTGCTTTTCATAGGCCAGCTGATTATCTTTCATCTGCTTTTCCAGCTTATTTTTCAACTGTTCCAGTTCACTTTCAGCTTTTAGCTTACCATCTTTGTAGCCGGATTCCCTGGCCTGTGAAAGAGCAGTACTTTTCATTTTTTCTATTTCTGCATCAGCCTCTTCGATCATACGCTCGGATCTTTCTTTTGCACTGCTCATTAGTTCATCTGCATTCTGTCTGGCTTCTTCCACAAGCCGATCAAGTTCTTCCCGTGCATCTTCGGTCCTGCTTTTATGCTTATGGTGCAATGTTCCTTCCGCACTTTGCGAATGCTGGCTGTTTTCAACTTCTTCTATTGAATCTTCATTAAAATAATGTTCTTCAATTTTATATTCCATCGGTTCATCCACTTCTATCATTTTAGGGAGTCCTTCAATATATAGCCGCTGAAATTCTTCTGCTCTTGCGTTGGTATCAAGTTTTTTCTTCTCATCAGTATAACGGATGTTATATGCCTTTATCACATTAGACAACGATTTCGTCACCTCCGCCTCTTGAAATTATGATCTCACCTGAATCCTCGAGCTTACGTATGATATTAACGATTTTCTGCTGAGCCTCTTCAACATCTTTCATACGTACCGGTCCCATGAAGTCCATATCTTCCTTGATCATAACAGCAAGACGTTTTGACATATTATTAAAGATAACATTCTGTACTTCTTCATTCGTTGATTTCAATGCAACTGCAAGTTCATTATTATCAACCTCACGCAGAACCCTCTGGATGGATTTATCATCAAGCGTAAGTATATCTTCAAATACGAACATCTTCTTTCTGATTTCATCTGCAAGTTCAGGTTCTTCCACCTCAAGAGTTTCAAGAATATGCTTCTCTGTACCCCTGTCAACCGTGTTAAGAATCTCGACAACTGCATCAACACCGCCGGCAATGGTATAATCCTGATTGACCAGAGACGCCAGCTTTCTTTCCAATACTTTTTCAATCGACTTAATGACATCGGGTGATGTTCTGTCCATCATGGCAATACGCTTTGCTACATCAGCCTGTTTATCAGGCGGCAGTGAAGAAATGATAACGGATGCCTGATTGGAAGACAGATATGACAAAATAAGTGCAATGGTCTGCGGATGCTCGTCCTGAATAAAGTTCAACAGCTGGGATGCATCTGTTTTTCTGATGAACTCAAAAGGACGAACCTGCAAGGATGCGGTAAGCTTGCCAATAACATCCATTGCTTTTTCAGCACCGAGTGCTTTTTCAAGCAGATCTTTTGCGTATGCAATACCGCCCTCCGCAATGAATTGCTGCGCAAGGCATACCTCATAGAACTCATCAAGAACCTGATCCTTCGTTGCCTGGGATATGCTTCTTGTATTAGCTATTTCTAATGTCAAGGTTTCGATTTCATCTTCTTTTAAATGCTTAAAGATTTTAGCTGACTTTTCCGGCCCTAAGGTAATCAGTAAAATAGCTGATTTTTGTATTCCGGATAATTCCTGCGTTTTTGGTGAAGCCATAGTCTGCTCCTTTCGGTCTCTAATCTTCGCCAAGCCAGTTGCGCATCAGATTCGCAACCGCTTCCGGATTCTCATCAACGAACTTTTCTATCAATCGCCTTGTTTCAGATTTCTCACTAAATTCTATATCCTCCAGAGTCTGGTTCTCTTTTGTAGTTGCAAGCAGCTGCTCAACAGAAAGCTCCGGCTCCATTTCGACAACTTTTTCCGGTGCCATGCTTCGAAGCACAACAAATACGAGCAGACCAAATATAACAACTGCAAGAAGAATTCTAAAGAACATTGCCCAGTCGAATGCTGTTGTATCCATAGGAACAAAATCAAAGCTCTCATAAGCAACAATTCTAATATTGGCAACAGGGATTGAGGATGCAGCATACATAATATCATACAGATAATCATATTCTGTAGGATCCATGGTCCTCACCCCTCGGTTCTGAGCAATATACTGATCAAATGTCATATTATTCAGAGTGCCTAATAACTGAAGGTCACTTTCATAAACAACAGTAACTTTATTCAGTGTAACCGAAACAGTTGAAGTAGACGGGTCAATAACAACCAGTTCTTTAACTGTATTGGTAAGTCTTTCGCTTGGAATATACGTTATATCGACTTCGTCATAACTACTGTCACCGGATGAGGTGTCCGCAATATAATAGTCTGTCGATGAATTGGAGTCTGTACCGGGTATATCGCCGGATGAACTGGTATTGGTTGATGAAATCTTGTTATAAGTCGAATACAGGCCCTGTTCCAGACCATCACCGGCAAGGTATTCTTTGTAAACTACATTTTCTTCGTCATAATTGATATCAAGGTGCAGAGAAACTTCTGCATCATCAAAATGATTCTTGATACCTGCCTGTCTCATGATTTCAGAATAAAATTCAGTAACATCAGAAATATACTGCAACTTGGCAGAGGATGCCTGTTCTTCTTCGTCTACTGTTCCGCCAAACAAAAGAGTACCATCCTGATCCATGATCTTTATATCTTCTGTACCGGTATTACCAAGGCTGGCAGCTATGACAATGGCTATATTCTCCGCATTAGCCTTGTTAAAGAATTCATTTATTGTCAGTGTTACACCGCACTTGATGTTCTCATCGCTTGTTAAGATACTGGTATTGGTGCTTGTAGGATAATAGATCACACTCGCATCCTCGATGCCTGTGACACTTTTCAGTATATCCTGTATTTCTGTTTTCATTAACAAATCATTTTTTAATCTGCGGTCCGAATTCGTTGTTGTAAGATCATTGGATAATACATCAGAAAGCGTAAATTCGCTTTCATCAGTATAAGACGCTGCAATCAGAATTAATGCTTCTGTCTCTTTATCTGAATCTGCCTGAACTGTAAGCTTGTCATCAGCGATCCGTGTATCTATTCCGTTTTCCTTCAATAATGCCAGAGCTGCTCCTGCTGACTGTGTCGTGTCAAAGGTATATACATCAATATAATTGATCCTGCTGAATATCATAATCATAATGATCAGCATCAAAATAACAGTACCCACAATACTTAAAAATATTGTGCGCTGCTTTTTGGTATACTTTTTCCACAATTCCAACATACGTGCAGGTATTTGCCTGATTCTGTCTAACATATTATACCCCTTTGGTTGTCAAAGTGATTCGATGATGTATGCAGACACAGCCTTCATCACCATCCTGCCTGTAAATCGATGTTAAGATTGTAATTGATAATCAGAATTGCAATTGCATGATTTCTGAATAGGCATCCATCACAGCATTTCTGACTGCAACTGTATACTGCAGTGAAATATTTGCTTTCTGCTGTGCGACCTGAAGCTCATGTGTGCTTGTCAGCTCTCCCATTGCATACTTAAGCTCTGCTTCTTCAGCAGCATTTGAGTAGTCATTGGTCTCCTGAATCATCTGTTTGGCTGATTCCAGCAAGGATTCAAAAGATGCACTGCCTGATGTATCGTCAGCAGATGACACAAGATTAATGCCGTTAGAAGTTCCGGTAACCCCTGAGATGCCTGAAACTCCAGATATATCATTAACTATTCCATTCAAACCGCTGGTTATTGTAATAGCCATTTATTATTCCTCCTATTGTCCAACTTCCAGTCCTTTGAGCAGCATGTTCTTTGTTGCATTAAATGCTGTAACATTTGCTTCATATGACCTTGTTGCATCGATCATATTCGTCATCTCAGTAACAGTATTAACATTGGGATAAGTAACATAACCATCCTCATCCGCATCTGGATGTGAAGGATCATATACCTTAGTCATCTCAGTTACATGATCTTCAACTATAGATGTTACTTTTACGCCGCTTCCGCTGAACTCGGATATATCACTGGTCTTGCTCGCTAGTGCACTTTGAAAAGAATCGGAGGATGTTTTTTCTGCAAAAACAACAGTCTGTCTCCTGTACACATCCCCGTTTTCATCTCTTGTTGTATTAACATTGGCAATATTCTGTGATATTATATCAAGACGTAATTGCTGTGCGGTCATACCGCTTGCACTGATTCCAAGAGCGCTTAAAACAGACATATATTTTCCTCCTTACTATTTCGCAGTCAATGCCGTTTTGATCCGATCGAACTCCTGAGTCATCGAATCCAGCAAGGTGTAATATTTGATTTGATTTTCTGCAAGATAAGCAGATTCTGTTGAAATATCTACATTATTTCCATCCTGTCTGTAACTTAATTCCTCTAAATCCGTATAAATAGTCGAACGAAGACTGCTCAAATCAACATTCGTTACTTTTTCGTCCAATGACCCTTCTCCATCCAGCGCATCCTCAAGATAAGACTCAAAAACAACATCCTGGCGCTTATAATCCGGGGTATCATTGTTTGCTATATTGTTGGCAATTACTTCATTCCTTGTCCAACTAGCATCCGCTGCTTTGTTCAATACGTTGATGTAATTGAATGCATTAGATCCGATCATTTCATCCACCTTCCGTTTCTTTT
>QKDK01000004.1 GCA_003252135.1 Clostridia bacterium | reverse complement strand
GGTTTGCCGTATTCATTGACAAGAGCTCCTGTCTCATCGAATACAAAGATTTTTTCTGCCTTATTATCAGCAACATAAAGCATATTGTCATCCGTTACATAAATTCCGTTCGGGCTTTTCATTCCGTCATATTCCACGACCCGGATCAGATTACCGTCAAGATCGGATACTATGATCCTCTTGTTTCCGGTGTCTGCTATATACAAGGTTTTGTCTGATGAAATACACATATCTTTTGGTGTTTTTAATGCCAGATCACCGATTTTACTGAGTGTCATATAAGGCATATAAGCGGTCTGTGTTTCCGTAACAAATCCGTAGCCATCGATCGTATATGTTTTATATGGTGCCTCTGCATAGGCAGTGATGCTGCCAAGCCCCGAGTCAAAAAGGAGAAATGCGGCAAGCAGTACAAGCAAACCTTTAAAGATTTTTATTTTCTTTGGCATTTTGCTGCTCCTCTCCTTTACTTGATTCCCGAATGTGCCATGGTATTCATGATGCTGTTCTGTACCAGTATAAAGAATATCAGGTTTGGTACGAACATAATCAGCATGGCTGCTGCCGACATACCCTGTCCGGCTACGGTATTGTTCGTGTTGGCCAGTGTATTCATATAGAAGGTAAGTGTTTTCAGACTTTCATCAGAGACATAATAGTTCGATGTCTCCATGTTTCCCCAAACGACCTGAAAAACAAGAATGGCAGCCGTGGCTATCGCCGGTTTGATCAGCGGAAGTATGATCCTCCGATAAACGGTTAGCTCCGATGCTCCGTCAATATAGGCAGCTTCTATCAGCGTGTCCGGCACTTCATCGATGAACTGTTTTAAAAGGAACATGGACACCGGTAAAGGAATCAGCGGAAGTATGTGTGCCAGATAGGTATCTGTGATCCCCAGAAAGTTGACCGTCAGATAGGTCGGTATCATGACTGCAACATTGACAAACATCAGTGCGAGAGTATTCACATTGAACAAAACATTTTTTCCTTTGAACTTCAGTTTAGACAATGCAAAACCGGACAGCGTTGAAAAAACGATAGAGGATATAACGACTGTGACCGTTACGATCAAGCTGTTGAAAACATAGCGGCTCATCGGAATTCCAGCTGTTCTTGAGGCCTTGAAGAGCTTTGTGAAATTATCCAGTGTCGGTCTGGTAACAAAGAATTTCGGCGGATATGCAAATAGCTCATCCATCGGTTTAAATGCGTGGAAAAAGATAAATACGATCGGAAGTCCCATGATGATTGCAATCGGCAGGATGATCAGTATGATTTTTACCTGACTTCCCGTGAATTTGCCCGGGTTAACACGATTCCCCTTATAAGCCATACAAAATCCCCCCTAATCTTCTGAAAACATTCTTCTTGAAATCAGTGAAAATGCATAGATAATCAGCAAAAGCACTACAGAAACTGCTGCTGCATAACCCATCTCGTAACGGATAAAACCATAATCTTCAATATGATTTACCATAAGCTGTGCCGCATACCCGGGTGTAGGATTGCCTGCCAGAGAAGAACTGATCGTACCATTACGGAATGCATTTACAATAGCCATGACTGCCGCGAACAGCATCTGCGATTTCATTGTTGGAATGGTAATATAGAACATTTCCTGAAAGCTGTTCTTCACACCGTCGATCGCTGCCGCTTCATAGAGAGATTCATCTGCGTTCAGGATGCCCGCAAGTATTGCCAGGAAGCCAACTCCCATGCTGCTCCATAATCCGATCCCTATTACAATTGGAAGCAGATATGTTGAATTTGTCAGCCAGATAATGGGTTCATTGATGATCCCAAGTCGTATCAGCCAGCTGTTCACATATCCTGTCTGGTCACCGCCGAACATGATCTTCCACAATACTGTCATGGCAACACCGGAAGTCATTGTCGGTGAGTACATGATCAGAGCCAAAATGGTACGCGGAATGCGGTGCAGCCTCGATAATGCCCAGGCTAACAGAAAGGAAAGTACATACCCGCCGGGACCTACGACCAGTGCGAATGCCACAGTCTTGGGAACAACATACTGCATGAATACTGCATCTTTGGTAAACAGGTTGATGTAATTCAGAAAGCCAACAAAAGTAGGTCTTTCAATGGCGTTAAAACTTGTGAATGATAAACCGATGGCTATTACGATCGGTATGACAATAAATACGATAAATAGCAGCCAGTACGGAAACAGGAAGAAGTATGCCGTTGTATTCCTGCTCTCGCGCCTTCCGACTTTTGTCTTTTTCTTCATCTCGCACCTCAAGCCTGCACGTATTTTCTTTCAGTTCTGTGGTGCAGACACAGATCTGTCGGTTGAACAAATACCCAACCTGCTCCTTATTGCGTATTCCCAAGGATTTCATTTACAATATCAATGGTCGGAACCACATATTCTTTGACTGTTACACCATCTTTTATATAACCAAACTCTTCCAGCTTTCGCTCTGTTTCACGGTCTATATCTTTTACGGCATTATCCAGTCTTATTCTCAGCTGCTCTCCGTCTACCACAATAGCATTGAAAGCATTGCTCATTTCACGCTCCAGCATATAGGTTCCAAGGATTCTTGGTGCTTCCAGTATCCACTCCGCCTGTTCCAGTATTACCTTTTTGTCATCAGTGCTCCATGGAAGCTCCTGGAATGCATCGAGATTGGCAGTATGCCATATATATTCTGTTCCATAGGAAATCTGCAAAGTCTGCCCATATTCTGCCTGTACATCTGCGGATGACCACCATTTCATGAACTCCCAGGCCTGTGCCTCTCGCTCATCTGTAGACTTGAACATTACCGTGCTTTCTGCACCTCCTGCAGTATACCGTAAAACAGTGCCGTCTTCCTGTTCAATTCCCGGAACTTCTGCAATTGCCCAGGAATTTGCAATTTCCGGTGCCGCATTCTTCAGCAGGTTGTATACACCGTAATCGCCGATACCAATCGGCAGATCTCCGTTCCTGAAATGCTGATAGAAGTTTGGAATATCAACATCAAGATTGTATATGGTAAATAACTCTGTCAGCAGTGTGAAACCTTCGATGGCTTTATCACTGTTCAGTGTTGTATTACCGGCATATGTTCCGTAAAGTGTGGCTCCGCTTTGGAATAGCAGCGGTGTTGTTCCATGGAAATTTCTCATGGCGATCATACCGGCCGTTGGGTAATAGAAGTTAAGCCCTCTCATCTGTAATTCCGGCAGCATATCGATAACATCATCTATGGTATCGGGAACTTCAAGTCCCAGCTTATCCAAAATATCTGTTCTGTAGAAAAGCACCCAGAAGTTCATTGTCTCAGGTACTGCATAGATTCCGTCATCTATGGTCGCCGGAATATGCAGGCCCGGACTATACTGGTTAAGAACATCCTGAAAACCTTCAAACTCGGTAAGATCAGCTATGGCACCACGTATGGCCAGTTCAAATAGAA
>QKDK01000381.1 GCA_003252135.1 Clostridia bacterium | reverse complement strand
ACAATGATCAACGCAGGAAAATACCAGGGTGAATTTCATATCTATTGTGAAAAAGAGACTGCAGATACCTTACAGATTTTTTGTGAGCGGACGCTGACAGGGAAAATGAATGCCTGTATTGGAAAGCAGATTATCATCGAAGTGGTGGAGCACAAAGAAGAAAGAAGCTTTGCAGGGGTTGATATAACCTTCTTTGATGTGTTCTCTTCAAAAATGAAGCAGTTCGGCTTCATGGTAAAGAAGGCAGCAACTACTATTGCCGGCAGCAATGCGTCGCAGGAGCAGGGCAAAGAATGGAAGCTGATCTGCCTTGGTGATGAACCCTTTAATGAAAAAAATGAAGCATTTGTAAGAGATGCTGACTGGCTGCTGTGTGAAAGCTTTTGCCTGTATGCGGACAGAGAACGGTACAAGCCTTATGAAAAGCATCACAGCACAGCATTGGATGCCGGAGAGCTGGCACAGACATTAGGTATCAAGAATCTGCTGCTCTATCATACGGAAGATGACCATCTGTCGAGCAGGAAAGAGCTGTATACGGCAGAAGCAAAAGAAAAATTCTGCGGCAACGTCTATGTGCCGGATGACATGGAGATTATAGAGCTGTAATTGATTTTTGAAGGGTAAGAGATTACTAAGCGGTAAGGAATAACTAAGCGGTAAGAGAAAAGATTCATAATAATAAGGGGGAAGACATATGAGCAGTATTTTGACCTGTTTTCAGAATATAAAGCCGGTCATTGGCGTCATCCATGCCAAGGGACAAGGAGATGAAGACGTATTTCATACAGCTTTGAAGGAGATAGATATCTATAAACAGAACGGAATCGACGGAATACTTATCGAGACGTATTTTGGCACTTACTATCAGGTCGAGAGAATTTTAAAAGAACTATCCATAAATGATCCCGGGCTTCCTTATGGGGTGAACTGTCTCAATGTGGATGCCATGGGCTTTGAGCTGGCGGCAAAGTATGGCTGCAGCTATCTTCAGATAGATTCCGTGGTCGGCCACGTAAAGCCAAGAGACGAGGAAACTCTGGATGCATTTTTTAAGTCATTTAGAGCAAAATGTCAAGCGTATCTGATGGGCGGGGTAAGATTTAAGTATCAGCCTGTGCTATCAGAAAAATCACTGCAGGAAGATCTGATTACCGGAATGCAAAGATGCGATGCCATCTGTGTTACACAGGACAGAACAGGGCAGGAGACATCCATGGACAAGATTACAGAATTTCGTGAAATCATAGGGGAATTTCCTTTGTTCGTCTGTGCCGGTGCTACCAGAGAGAATATTGCCGAGCAGCTAAGGACTGCCGACGGGGCAGTGGTAGGGAGTTATTTTAAGGATACTTATAAGGACACCGGTGATGTCTGCGCCGAGCATGTGGCAGCTTTTATGGACGAAGTTAAGAAGTACCGGAAGACGATCGTTTGGTAAAATGACAGATTAATGAAGAATGCTTCAAAAATAAAAAGGAGGGTCATATGCAGAAACAGGGAGTTTTTTTTATCGGAGATGTTGCGCTGGATGAATACTATCAGGCACCCTATTTTCCTGCCATCAAAGAGAAAATCATCGTTCATTCGCTGCCGCCTAAAATGGGTGGCTCCATCGCCAATGCTGCCTGTGTCTTTGCAAGCTACGGATGCCGGCAGAAGCCCTATTTTATGACAGCCTTAAATTCCGGCAGCATATCGAAGATTCTCTGTGAGGACCTTGAAAAGTCAGGGCTGGATACTTCCTTTATGGTCTGGGACGACAGCCTGCCAGATTCAAAATGTATCATTATCCTGGCTGAGGATGAGCATACAGTCTTTATACCGACGCTTGGACTGCAGAAGATGGAGGTATCACCTGATGCAATGGAAGCATTAAAAAAAGCAGAATATATCTACACCAATCTGTGTGAATGTAAACCGCTTACCTTTCAGGGAAAGAATTCGCTAAATATACTAAAGGAGTTAAAGGAAAACGGATGTAAGATCTGGTGTGATCTTGATGTTGCAGATATTAATGGGGAGGAGCTTGAATTTCTGGCTTACTTTGATACTTTGTTTCTCAATGAAAAGGGAGAGGAGAACCTGCAAAGGTTAAAGAACTCACGAAAAATGTCAGATGAGCCGTTACAAGAATGGTTGTTTGATATGGGCATCAGCACGCTGGTTCTGACACGGGCTGAAAATGGCTGCATTGTTTATGAAAGCAGAGGAGAGTCTTTTACGATTCCAGGCTGCAGGGTGAAGGTGGAGGATGTAACCGGTGCCGGTGACACCTTCTGCAGTTCTTTTTTATATGCCACGCTGCAGGGAAGCGAAATAAGGCAGGCGGCAGAATTTGCGAATTATGCAGCAGCAAGGGCAGTAACACAAATGGGTGAACGTGCCGGTGCCGCCGGGCTTAAAGCAGTGCAGACCTTTATAAAGGAACAAGGCTGAAATACGAAGCACTTACTAGACCAAAGACTTTGTCATAACGAGTTCAGTCGATTCTGCCTGTTTCATTCCGACTGTTAATTCTGCCTGTTTCATCCTGTCTGTTTCATCCGACCTGCTTAATCCTGCCAGGTAAGAGCAACCGGGTCAGTACTTACAGGACGTACCATGGCAGTATAGTTCGCATTTACCTGATGATCGCCTTTGTAATCATAGAACCCAAGATAGGTCAGCGCATTATCGTCAAACACTGCCAGATAATGGCAAAAGCTTGTGAGGTAACCATAAGCATAAACATATATGGCAAGCTTGTGGTCATGATAGGAAGGAATGATCTGATAGGTATTCATGGCAGATATTATATCTTTGGGAGATACAGTATAAGCTGGACTTATAACATGCCGCAGAAAATCAAAAGCAGTGGTATTCTCATTGCTATCTAGATAATCAGCTGCGGTTGTTTTTATAGCGCGAAGATCTGCGGTCATAACAAGCTGATAATGAGATGAAGCTTCGTCCGAAAGAACCAGCAGTGTGTCGTCAGTCATGGACAGCATCACAGCATTATCCGTGATCATAAATTGTGACAAAGAGATATCTTCCAGGTGCTCGAGGCCCAGGTCGATTTTGTTCAGCACAAGACCGGTTTTCGTGTCGATGCAGTATACGACATAAGAATTGCTTTCCTCTGCCAGAGCGAACAAAACGCTTTTATCTTCATTTAGTGCAAGGCTCGTTATACTTGTTTTTGCAGGGTCGAAGGTGCAGAAGGTTACGATCTGAAGACCTGCAAGGTCAAAATCATCCGGGATATCATAAGAACGAATGCCGTCAGCAGAGGTATAAAGGAAGGTATAGATGCCATATGCACCGCCCATTTTGGTGGTATCCTGCAGACTTTTGTCTGAAAGAATACTGGGAAATGCTAAAAAACTGTTTGAGTCAGTGAAGGCGGATGAGAATATTATATCATTATTTGTGGCTGTATCATCTGCATTCATGGAGAGCGCATTGATATCTCCGCTTTCATCCTTTGTGATTTCAATATGGACCATCTGGTCTTTAGTAAAGGGAAGCCTGAAAAAGCGGCTGAATAAGCTTTCACCATTTTCGTCAGGAATATCAGCAAACAAAAGGGTGCTATTAAGGGTGCCGAAACAGGAAATGGAAAAAGGAATATACTCATAGTAATCGTTCAGCAGAACGTCTTCAGAATATGTTGAACCAGATGCAGCTCTTTTAGCCACATCCAGAAAAGGCAGAACAGGATATGAACTGGCGGCATCAGAGGATGTCAGGTCAAATGAGCCGCTTGTACTCATTCCAAAATTCAGGTGAAGACCGATGTCTGTCTGCTCGTCGCTGACAGTTGTTTCCGCCTTTTTTTCATAGCTGAAAGTGCTGTGGGTACTGTTCTTTGTTCCAATAGGGTACACTGTATCCCAGTGGAGCAAGGAGGCACAGGAGGCATGGTAACTGACAGACAGTCCGTCAGCGGCTGCAATGTCCCCATACAAAGTCGTATCTTCAATCGCTATAGTTTCTTTCTTCTCATTAATGCTATGTGTAATAAAAAATCCCGCCGCTAAAAATACAGCAACAAGCAGCAGTGTACCATACAGGGATGTTTTCATAATATTCTCCAATACTTTTCAAGTCAGAAAGCTGTGCTTCCTGCAAATGGCTGCTGTTTACATGACACCATGTCATGACATGGTGTCATAACATGGTGTCATAACATTTTGCCGTGTCATGACTGCCGGTCATCTCCAGCCAGAGCGGACAGCGATCTGCTAACACGGTCTGGCTGGTACTGATATATCTCCTTGACATAATCGACAAGGCTCTTCTCTTCTTCCATCAATGCCATTGTTGTTATGTCACCTGTTATCTTTCCCTTGCGAAGCAGTATGGCCCGGCCGATAAAGTTCTCGATTTCCTCCAGAAGATGCGTGGAAAGCAGAATGGTCTCAGTCGGCTCCAGTATTCCTGCAAGTACCTTATAAAAGTCTTCTCTGTTGAAGATATCGTTGCCGGCAAAGGGTTCATCCATCAGAATATATTCTGCGCCCTGACAAAGTGCCAGAATGACTTCGAACTGATTCTTCTGGCCGGAGGAAAAGGTCTTCAGTGCTCTGTTCTTTGGTAATTCAAAAAAGTCAAGAAGAGCATCAAAGCGTTTCTTTCGAAAGGAAAGAAAATGATCCTTATAAAACACTTCATGATCCGCCGGTGTCAGAGACGGAAAAAAGGAATGCTCACAGGTGGCAAAGGAAAGCTTTGTGATGTTCTTTCTGCTTATCTTCTCACCATCCAGCGTGATTTCACCGGCTTGCACCGAGGTAAGCCCCAGGATACATTTCATCAGTGTGGTTTTTCCGGCACCATTTTCCCCGAATAGACCGATGATTTCTCCCCTCTTCAGAGTCAGCGACACATCCTGCAGTGCCCGAACGCCTTGATATCGTTTTTCAAGATTCCTGATTTCCAGCATAAAATTCTCCTATTCTACTACGATGGTACGCATTAATAAGTTTAGTAAGTTCTTTGAAAACATAAATATAGTGAAGTAAGAAATGCAGCATACAGAAAACGAATGCAGCATACAGAAAATGTATGCGGCCTGCACGCTTTTACGTTACCCGCAGAAAGGGCAGCAGGCGTTCAAGCAGTAAGAGCAGCTGTGTGCCGGCATCAGGAGGCAGTACTTCATCAGGGGTTACCAGCATATAAACGGCATAATAAGTGAAAGTCAAAAGAAGGCAAAGCAGCAGACAGGCAGCCATGGCACATACCGGTACAAGGCAGCAGCGCCGCAGCAGCTCCAGTCTGTCTGGGAGCCGCTTCATCAGGTAGATGCTCTTACTTCCCTGAAAGTGATACAGATAGTGGAGCAGCATCAGGAGCGGCATGGCTGCTGCGACCAGCAAAAAACCCATCATGGAGTGGCCGTAAAGTGAAACAAAGGAGCTCATCATTAACGACTCATGAAAGGAAGTAAGGTTCATCCTTTCAACTACCCTGTAATAATCATTCTTATAATCAAGAAGAAAACGCAGGCTGCCGATTGTCGCACCAGTCATTACAAATAAAATTGCGTTTATTTCATCTTTGGATCGAAACCCGACAGGCATATAGAGAGTCAGCTTATGCTTCATCTTGCATCACCTCCCTGAACAATTGATGTGCTGCGTAGAAAAGCGCAGCAGCTGACAACAGAAAAAGATAAACGGAAGCACCTGTGCTTGTACCGCTTGCAGGCAGGAACACCAGAGCATTGACTGATAAGAAGATATGCAGTATATCTCTTTTTCCATGGCGGCTGCGAAAGGAAAAGCAGGCAGCAGTCAGTGAGAGTGCGAGCAAAAGCAGCAGATTTCTGATAAGTCCGAAAGGATCGGATAACGGGAGCAGACTGTGCAGCAGCGGAATGCGATATGTATTGATCAATAGGGTCTGTGCATTCACATAGACAGCATCCATATGCTTCACATAGAGCAGGCTGAATATAAAATTCAAACCGATCTGTGTCAGAAACAGTAAAAGCAGGCAGAGAAAGTAATAAACGCTCCAGGCAAGGGAGAGGACGCGTTCTGAATGAGGCAGCCGCATCATGGTATAATGAAAGTGACTGCCGGATATTTCTACACCCTGTAAGGTAATAAGCAGCAGAACCAGGATCAGAAAAAGACCAAAGATAAGAGTCAGATGAGCTGACTGATAGATGGTGCTCTGGTCAAGCGGAAAAAGGTATGTACTTTCTTTGAGCCTCCACAGGAACAAGGCTGCTTCAATGGCACTCATGAGAAAAAGCAGGCCAAGGAGCTTGTAAAATATATAGTTAGATGCGATCTGTGTAAAGGATATCAGTTGCTTCATAATGCCTCCTGTATGAACTTGTTATGCTATTGAATCCAAGAGGATTCAAGCAGAGTTAGTGCTGCTTCCTTTGATATGCCCATCTGTTTCATTGCCTGAATGAAGGCGTTGATCTCTTCTTTGGATAGCTGTTCGTTCAGCCTGGCAGCCAGCATATCATCTGCAGTTACATAACTGATGGCTCCGCTTCTGGAGGTGATGATACCTTCCTCTTCCAGCAGGTGATAGGCTTTTTGTATGGTGTTTGGATTTACACCAAGCAGAGCTGACAGCATCCGCCTTGAGGGCATCTCATCCTGGTCGACTATGCTGCCTGCTATGATCCCTTGTTTTATGAACCGAATGATCTGCAGATAGACCGGGGCAGATGCGTCTGGTTTGAAATTTTCAAATGATATCATAAACTGCTCCTGTCCTGCGGTATAAAGAAGATGCGGTATTACGGGTGTATTTCTGCAATGACTTACCTAGTAAACATCAAATAAATACAACAAAAAAACATCAAACTGTATTACATGAATAATACGGTGTAACTGTATTATATGAGTGATACGGTTTGATGTCAAGAAGAATAATTACTTTCTTACCGCGGAAGGAGCATAGCCGTACTGATTCCTATAGACTCTGGAAAAGTAGTTGGGATTGCAAAAGCCGGTCAGTTCAGGAATCTGTGTTATGGGCAGATCACTTTTATGCAGCAGCTTGTTCGCCTGCTCCAGCCGGTACAGCGTCAGATATTCCACAAAGGTCTTACCGGTATAAGCTTTGAAAAGTCTTGAAAAATGCTGTTCGCTCATATTCATCAGAGCTGCCATGTCCTTTATGTTAATTTTTTCACTGTAATGATTGGAAAGATACTCAAGGGCAACTTTCATACCGGCGGTGTGTGAGATGCCCGAGCTCTCAAAAGAAGTATGAAAGGATGGGCACTGCCGCAGCCAGACTGCCATGAACTGACAGATTTCAAGCTTGATGTATAATTCCCTGTAGGGCCTCGTATTTTGTGCCTCGCTGATAATATTTACAATATTCTTTTGCAGCTTTGCATGCACAGGAGCTTTGCCTGAAAAGTGGCAGGGGTCTAAGCGGCTGTTACCAGTCAGCGGTGCTGTCACAGCCGCAAACTGAGGGTCATGTAAAAGCTCCTTCAGCAGCTCATCGCCGATCACAATGGCAACATAGGTCGCCTGGGAAACAGGAATAATGCTGTGAAGGCTGTTGCCTGGTATCAGCAAAATATCATTCTCCTGGCAGGGGTACTTCGAACCGTTGATATAGACATCCACAGCACCTTTTTGTGCATACACGAACTCTGTATGATTGTGCCAGTGCGGCAGGGTCGTGGAATCCGGAATGACAAATGCACCAAAAGGAAAATCAGGTTTATGAAATTTAATGTGTTCATAGGTATATGGCTGGTTCTGACTTGGCATATAGCACCTCGTAATGTTCGGATCAGACAACTTTATGATAATAAAGCATATAGTCTGTGCATGGTAACCTGTTATAATAATTAACATAGGAAGGCAGGGTCCTTCTGAACCTGATAGTAACATAAATACCCTCAAAGAGTCAATGAAAACAAGCTTACACAAGGTTAGCTTACACAAAGCAAGCGCGTACAATGCAAGCTTACGAAGAGCATGCTAATACAATGCAAGCTTACGCAAAAAAAAGCATATGAAAGCATGGATTGAAAGGAAAGGAATAAAGATATGTTAAATGCAGTTAAGCCAAAAAGAATCAAAATTACTGCCATGCAGCAGACAGCCAGAGGCATCATCCTTGAAACAGAGCATGGAAGAATGAAATGTGAAGTGATAACCTCTGATATTATTCGGATTGTATACACACTGGATAAGGAATTTCCGGCAAAAGAAAGCTATGGGCTCTGCGAAAAGACAGAGGACTGCGCTTTTTTTGCAGCTGAGGATAACACCACGATACGTTTAAGCACAGACAGGTTGATATTGGAGATCACCAAGGATAACGGGCGTCTTGTTTACAAGGATAATACAGGGAAGGTACTGCTAGCAGAACCTGAGCAGGGCGGAAAGTACCTGATTCCATATGACTCCTTTACGATTGATTATACAGAAGAGCTGAAGGTGGAAAGAATCAAGACACCGGATGGGGAAAAGGAAATCATCAAAGAGGCAAAAAAGCTTTACGACAGAGTGCTTTATCACAGCCGTATGGAGCTTGCGCTCACTTTGGGAGAAGCAGTCTATGGTTTCGGCCAGCAGGAGGAGGGCACACTGAACCTTCGCGGTACCAGGCAGTATGTGCATCAGGGGAACTTAAAAATTGCCATGCCGTTCATGATGTCAACGAATGGTTATAGTCTGCTGCTCAACACCTATTCACCGTTCATTTTCAATGATAATGAATATGGCACCTATATCTATAACGAAGCCTGTGAGGCACTTGATTTTTACTTTATCAAAAGCGATACTCTGGCAGATGGAATGAAAGGGTATCGGAAGCTGTCAGGCAAGGCGGCTATGCTCCCAAAATGGGCATTTGGTTTTATGCAGTCACTGGAACGCTATGAGACACAGCAGGAGATGATTGAAACAGTAGAAAAATACCGTGAACTTGGCGTACCGATCGATTCCATCGTGCTTGACTGGAATTCATGGGAAGATGGCATGTGGGGACAAAAGACCTTTGATTTTTCAAGATTCCCTGATCCTTGTCAGCTGACAAAGCGACTGCACGAGCTGGGGACGAAGATGATGATCTCCATCTGGCCGAACATGTCCAGGAAAACAAAGAATTATGAGGAAATGAAAGAAGCCGGAACGCTGCTGCCAAGATCAGAAATCTATGATGCCTTCAGAGAAGAGGGCAGAAAGTTATACTGGAAACAGGCCAATGATGGACTTTTCCAATACGGCATAGATTCCTGGTGGTGCGATTCCAGTGAACCCTACACACCGGAATGGAGTCATAAGATCAAACCGGAGCCTGACCAGAAT
Organism: Clostridia bacterium; assembly: GCA_003252135.1. GTDB lineage: Bacteria > Bacillota > Clostridia > Lachnospirales > Lachnospiraceae > SZUA-448. Next base: position 3,569 of record QKDK01000381.1, on the reverse strand, counting down.
TATATGGCATTTCACGAATCAGCAAAGACTTATCTGAATGAGCTTTATACCAACGCATATCCGCTGCTGCATGCAAAAGCGATCTATGAGGGTCAGAGAGGCGTTACAGACGAGAAAAGAGTTACAAATCTTACCAGGGCCGGATATACAGGACAGCAAAAGTATGGCACCATTCTTTGGTCTGGCGATATTACGGCAAAATGGAGCACGTTAAAGAAACAGATTCCGGCTGGTCTAAATCTCTGTGCCAGCGGTATGCCTTACTGGACACTGGATATAGGCGCATTTTTTGTTAAGCAGGGAGAGCTCTGGTTCTGGAACGGTGATTATGAAGAGGGCAATAAAGACCTTGGATACCGTGAGTTGTATACCAGATGGTATCAATACGGAGCCTTTTTACCGGTGTTCCGTTCCCATGGAACAGATACCCGTCGTGAGATCTGGCAGTTCGGTGAAAAAGGTACGATGTTCTATGATGTCATTGAAAAGTTCACAAAGCTTCGATACCGGCTGATGCCATACATTTATTCTCTGGCAGGCAAAGTATACCTGGAAGACGAAAGTATGATGCGCCTGCTTGCCTTTGATTTCAAGGAAGATACGGCCTGCTATGATATAGCAGATCAGTATATGTTCGGGGACAGCCTGATGATCTGTCCGGTGACAGAACCGATGTATTATAAGGCTCAGTCAGAACCGGTGGAGGGCACAGCAAAGAATAGAACTGTATATCTGCCGGGAACGAGTCTCTGGTATGATTTTTGGACAGACAGATCATACCAGGGGAAGCAGTCCATACTGGCTGCGGCACCGATAGATATCATTCCGGTATATGTAAAGGCAGGTGCAATACTGCCGATGGCACGTCCCTGTGAAAGCACGGCTACTATGGATGAGTCCGTTATCGAGCTGAAGATCTATCCCGGAGCAGATGGCAGCTTTTCCTTCTATCAGGACAAGGGGGATGGATATGATTATGAAAAGGGAAGCTATGCGACCATAGAATTCACCTGGAAGGAGGCTGAAAGGACACTGACAATTGGAGCAAGGAAAGGATCTTTTGCTAAAATGCCAGAGGAAATGACCTTTAAGGCTGAAGTGGTCGGAAAAGGAAGTCAGGAGATCCTGTATAAGGGAAGGGAAAGTGTACTTAGCTTTTAAGAAAAAGACCTCTGCGATGGAATCGCAGAGGTCTTTTGAGATGACTCTAAAACAAACGGCTTCTATATATGCACATGTGAGATAAATTAATCATAGTGTACCTCCGTTGCTCCCTGAATATTTTTAACAATGGCTGTATTATGGACCTTTAAAGTACCGGAGCAGTCAACATTATCGACTTCACAGTAAGGACCGATGGTAACAGACTCACCATTGACATTAACGGCACGTACACCCTCAATGATAATGTTGGTTGCCTCTATGGTATCAATTTTTGAAACATAATGTGTGACGGTTTTTTTGTATCCGCCAAGGAAATTAAGGTCAATGTTGAATTTAAGGCCGTTCAGGCCGTGCTTACCTTTGGCGTTCAGGATTTCAATGGTGTCTCCGACAATTTCCTTCGCTTTTATGCAGCCTTCTGCATGAAAATAATCTGCAGATATTTCACCGTCTGAGGTAAGAACCCCTTCACAGGTTATCCTGTTTGCTTCGATGGCAGCATTCTCTTTCAAGGTCATTACTCCTTCTATGTCCAGGGTGTCAACACGGATGCTATCTGAAAAAGTACCGGTTCCTTCGCACTCCATATACTTTGATTCAATTTTACCCTTTGCGCTGAAGACCCCTTCGATATGAATGCGCTCTGCTTTGACATCTCCTTTGCATTTTACCACGCCCTCACAGTTTATTTCATTATATTCACCGCTGTTGATGGTTCCGATTCCTTCAAAATTTAGATCTTTCATTTGCTCTCCTTATCTACCGCATAGATACGGTCACATTAATAAGTCTTTGCTTAACCCGGTCTTTATCCTCATGGTTTTCGCATTGTTCAGCCTGCGAACTGCATAAACAGGATGGACCTGAAGCTGAGTACAGTATTGACGGCTTTTTTGATCGTATTTCACTGCTTTCATTTAATTTTATTTTCTGACACATGATACCTCATTTCTAAAAGAGTCCTTTATACTGGACCTTCAATGTGCTAAGTGTTTCATCAATTCTGGCAGACCAAAGCAGTTCTATGGCATCATCAAAAAGCAGGTCGCCTTGTTCAGGGGATAGCAGCAGGTGGTATTCCTCGTGGCTTTGGAAAAGAGTCAGCATCATGCCGCTTCTTATTCTGCTGATGGTATTCTTTATACCAAGCAGCAGTTCGCCGGTCTGCTTGTCATCCAGTGATTTTTCATTCTGCATCCTGGCAAGGAGCACCATGATGACGACTTCCATCGGGGTAAAAGAATCTTTTTCCATAACACTGTGAAAAATCGCCAGGGTAGATACCTGCAGCTCCTTTAGTTCTGCCAGGTCATCAGATGTAACCAGTACTTCTTTAATTTCGGGAGAAAGGATCTTCGCCATCTCTTCCAACGAGTACCTGTCCTTCATATCCTGAATGGACTGGATGCGGCTTAAGATCTGTTCTCTTGGGAAAAATGTTTCCTGCCCCGTATAAGAGGACTGTTTAATGAACCACTCCTCCGGTATCAGCCGTTCTCTTTTCCAGCGATACAGCTGTCCGTAAGAGATTCCGGTCATAGCCAGAAGATCTTTTTTTGAAATCATCATATGTGAATACCTCATTCATTTCTGTGCAGAGAAATGCTTCCTTTGAAAATACAGTCGCCATCTCGGCACGTAACGTAACAATGTTTTGTTTGATAAATTGAATATAACATAACAATGTTACGCTGTCAAGCGAATTACCAAAATCAAATATTAGAAGTTCATTAGAGAAATAAATTTGCAAATGCAGAGCAAGAGTTGTAAAATTAGGTTACAGGCAACAGAACAAAGCCTGTGAGGAATATACACGGGTGCTTTTAGTCTTTCGGAATCTGACCTTTAGATTTCGCAGATATTTGGTAAAGGGGGATAACAATGAACCGGATTCAATTTTCTGTCATGAGCTACCATCCATCTGACATAACGAATGAGAACGTGAATGTAGGCATATTATTTTACAACCTGGATACGAATGAAAGATTCTTTCGCACAATAAACAAGTGGAACCGGCTGGAAAGCTTTGACACCAACATAGATCTGGAGTATGTTAAGAACTATCTTCAGGGCATCAGAAATGAAACGGAGTACAGCCTGTTCAACGCGACCAATAATTTTGACCTGAAGGAATATGTGACCTTTTTTGAAGGAAAGCTGCAGTTCAATGAAATTCAGGAGACGGTTGTGCGTGACGTGAACACCTTTATAGGTGTAACAGAAAAGATCCATATGCGTCTTGACTTTGACAGGAAGGACAGACTTAGTCAGAATAATGAAATTCAATTCACGAAGATGATGATGCGCTCGAATAAAGTAAGTTTTACCACAGAACCTATACGAGGCAGATACAACGAAGAAGTTCATTATGATTTTATCGTGGAAGATGTTGGATTCAAATTCTT
>QKDK01000236.1 GCA_003252135.1 Clostridia bacterium | reverse complement strand
CCAGAAAACTGGTATGCACCAGCAGAAAAAAATAATACCCTTTATGAAGTGTATCCCCACCGATTACATGCCGGATATATTTAGTGACCTTTGTATTAGAACTCATAGTTTGCCCTTCATTCCGTAAAAGTTAGCAGTGCTGTTTCCAGAGCCGGAATATCAAACGGCAGAACACAGACCTCATCTTCTATTCTGCACTCCAGTGTAAACTCATCATTATCGGAAGGATGTACTGTAACTTTTTGAAAATTCATCTTTCCTGTTTTTAAGCGTATCCCTGTGACATCATCACTGGCTCCATTCACCAGATACAGATACAATTTACCCTCTGACACTGTACAATATGGTTCCAGATACGGTGATTTCTCAACCATAGGAAAATCAATTCTGACTTTGCTTATAATCTCCTGCAGGATTGCCTGTCTGACACTGTTCAACAGCATCTGCGGGATATCGAGAGAATGGTTGAAATTGCCAAACGGATATATCAGAGCCCTGTCATTCACGACTACCTGGCCAGAAAAAGCGAATCTTCTATAGGAATCATAAAAGGCCGTATACGTGTCTACGTTTTCAGTATTCATATACTTTACTTCAATGACATCACTGCAGGAAATGACTGCGGACGCACGAGCTGTCCTTATCCCGCAGTATTCTCGCTGGTTGACCACCTGTTCATAGGCGTAATCTCCCATGTTCTGCCGATGCCAGGTGCAGCTTTCTATCCCTGCCAGATGTCCCAATCCCAGTTCAAGCAGTGTTTCTGTTGCATCTGCATTCATGATTATAAAATTGTTCTCGAACAGCTGCTGTATCTGTTCTTTTTTCATACTACGGAAGTACTGCCCGCAAACAGCTGCCACTTCTCCTTGAATATTACTATCCGTACAGTATTTAACCGGAATCCCCATCGCCGGAAGGAGTCCTGCAAAAAACACCTCCTGCGGATACAGCTCTTCCATATCCTTTCCTTTTTTGGTGTGAAGAAAGTAAGAAGCTGTTTCATTAACCATAACACAGACGCCCTTCTTTTCCTTACAAAATACCTCAAGGCTTGACATTTTGTTCAGATATGGCTTTGTTTTCTGCAGGATGTGCTGATATCCCTCCTCAAAAACAATGCCGTTTCCGTTAAGATCAAAAAGATCAATGGTAATACCGGCCATATTTAACGGTAAGCCCGATAAAAGCTGAAACCTTGTAAATCGACAGGATTTTGCAAAGCGTGAATACGGATAATTCTCAAGCTCCGGATATACCAGGGTGTCTTTCGGTAAGAGTGCACGACAGTACATGGATACCATATTAAAATTCTGCAGATAATTCCAGGCAGCTCCCTCCGTATAACCGGGCAGATGAATCCGGTCAACCATTCTGTTCTCTCCTGCAAAAGACGTAAGCAGCTGATGCCAGCGGCGGCCTTCTGCGGCATGAATGTGCGGTGCACTGCTCATTAGCCCTACTCTGGTGGCAGGACTTACCTGATGTACCGCTTTTTCGATTCCTGCGGCAGCCTTGCAAAGTACTTCGTTGCACGCCTCCAGCCAGATATATCGGCTTTTTGTCGGGGCCCCGCTTTTGAGTACTTCTCTGACAAATTCCTCACGAGAAAAGGTTTCATTAAGCCTTTCATTGTACAGCTTCATGTGTTCTTCGCAAAAACAGCCGCCCCAGTGCAGCGGCTCATGATTATGATAACGGAAGTCATCCTCTATCCATACGATCTCAGGGTGAAGTACTGCATATCTTGCATACATGTCTGCCATATACTGCTGCCACGTCTCATCCATCGGGCACACACACAGTGCTGCCTCCTGTCCGTCCACATCGACCATACGGCGAAAATGCTGATCCTTACGCAATTGCTTCCCTAGATCGGCATGCATAATGCTGTGCCAGTGGTTTACGGAAAGCGTTACATCGAGCTTTGCAAGTTTTGGCTGAAGTTCACGCATAAGGTCCAGAAAAATAAGCTGCTCCGCCTCGTCCATATGTCCGGTGTTCAGCTCTTCCACATTAGCAAATACCGCAACATCATCAATAGCTGCTTCCTCAATGAACCGCAGCAGCGACTCACTTTCTGCTTTATCATTAAATCCGGGATCACAGCAGAAGCGGAAGGTATAACAAAATGCATCCTTTGACATCCTAATCTCCTATTCCAGTGTCTGTGTTATTTTCATTCCATAAAAGGACAGCATGCTCATTCTCATACAATCACAGGGGATGCCTGCCCCTGGATTCGCCCTCCATGCACCATGCAGTACCGCAGGTGCTAACAGCGGTCTTTGAAAATGCAGTGTCAGACTTTCCTGGTGTGTTTCATAGCTTATCGCAGAAAGAAGTCCTTCTTCATCCTCTGCATCAAAGGGAAGCATTGCCGGAGGAACATCAAATGGATTGAGCCAGTTATATATTCTGTTAAATGTTACTTCCACTGTATCAGGAGCTGACAGAACAGCGCTTACTGCCCTTGGCGCCTGCCATTCCAGATCTCTTTTGTAAAGTACAGCAAGGGCGCATCGTGCACATCTTTCACCTGTTACTAAGTTACTCTGAGCACTGTTATGAATAAAGTCATACATTGCCAGATCATTGGAGGGTATCGTATATACACCCGGAATAGTATCCATTGCTGCTGCCTGTGCATCTCTGATCATTCCCCACTGTCTGTCTAGCTCCAGATCCGATGCAGTCAGACATCTGTTGATCTGCACCGTAATAAAAGGAAGGGCTGCTGACTGCAGGGCATTACGTACATCATTTACAAATGAGGTGAATCTCTCCAAATAAGTTCCTGCGCTTTTTTCATAGCCTTCTGCTTCTCCCTGGCACCAGAGCACAGCTCTTGGTCTGATCTGATATTCTGCTAATTGTTCCAGCATGTTCTCTGTTAATGCTCCGTTTTCCTCTCTGTTATACCAGCGAAGCGGTGCTCCACCGTATGCAGACATTACGATACCGATCGGATATCCCAGCTCACGCATCAGTATTTTAGCAAAATGCAGCCAGGGTGTATGCCCTGGATTATGATTTTCAAAATGTCCTGTATGTATGCTTCCCGTTGTTTCTCCTAACGGATGGGTCGCCAGTGACCATTTTCCGCTGTTACGAAGCAGATGAACTCCTAACTGCGGAGCATCCTCGACCGGATTCTTTGCGCGGCCGGCTGCATTGCTCTGCCCTGCGACCACAAAGATATCCCCGACACCGATATGATGTACCATATCACCTCTGGTACAGGAAAGTCCATCCCAGCCCTCATACTCCATATAAGTCTCGATCCGGTATAAGCCGCCTGCCGGTACTTTATCAAATGTCACTTTCCAGGTTCCGTCATCAAAAGTCTCACATATCCTCCATGCAAGCACACTTTCTCCGCTTGCCTCTGCGGCTATACGAGCTTTTACGGTTGGTTTCCCGTTCTTTACTTCTTCAAAAACAATGGGAAGTTCAAATGACATATGCACACGATTCCAATGTCCGAATAAGGCAATGGAGGCTGTACCATCCTCTCCCTGCTGAAAAATCTGCCATTCACTGGCACCCTTATCAATCGTAGCTCCATATTTCATATTCATCCGTCCCTTCCCTTTGTCCTACTGTTTTTTCTTATTTAAGGTTCCCCTTCCTGTATGAACAGGAAGAGGAACCAGTTTTTTGTAACTTTATATATATACTACTGCAAGCTTCTTGCCTGTGCAATTGCATCGTTCAGCATTGTCTCAAGATCTGCTGCTCCTGCATTTTCATACTCAGATACATAAGAATCCCAATTAGCATCGATATCCATCTGTCCGCCAATCATCTGTGTCAGATAACTGTTCGTAATATCGCTAAGCTTTGTACGTATGTCCGATGCGTCTGAAGACAGACTGATCAGGTTGTAGTAAGCAGGCAGTGATGTTACAGCACTGTCAACAAAAGTATCAATGATGCCCTGCGCATAGCTTGTCAGAGCCTGATCGGATTCTGTAGCCCATTCCTCACTGTAATCGGAAGGATTGGATACAGCCTCCCACCATCCATTATTTTCAAAGTCCACTCTGTACTCTGTTCCGCAGAAAATATAACTGAACCAGACATATTTACAGCGGCCGTCATCACCATAACCATAAGCTTTGTTGATATCATTCCAGTAATCAGATCCATGACTCGTATCAAACACACCATCAACAGTATTCTGTAAGAGATCCTGTCCTGCGCTGGATGCCAGATATTCTACAAGATCAAGTACACGATCCGGATTCTCACAGGAGGTAGGAATAAAGTAATGACTGCCGATCCAGGTACCCGTTGTATAAGTAGTACCTGTTGTTCCGTTCTCTGTCAGTGCTGTACCCAGAGTCAGGTCACTCATCTGTGCAGATGGATTTGCTGCAAGCCAGCAGCTTGTATAGAAGTCCTTGAACTGTCCCGGGTATCCAAAACCAAAGTTAGCGGCACCGATCTTTCCGGCTCCGAAATCAGCATAGGCATCATCGAAGTCACCTTTTACACCAATATTGGCATCAAGTCCGCCTGTAGCATACAGCTGTGCTAACTGCTTGATAACTTCCTTGCTCTTTTCAGAGGTCGTTGCCAGAGTCCAGTACTCATCGTCTGTTCCAAGGGTACCAGAAGGTATGAAGCCTGTCCATGCATCACCGCTTGGTGCCATGATGGTCGTTCCCTGAGGTGCTGCAAGTGTCTTATCGATTTCGTTCCAGTTGGTCAGCTTATCATTTCTTGGCCACCAACCAACATAACCAGCCTGTCCGGCAGCGCTGGCATAGGCAAGAAATTCATCTACAGTTGCCGGAACTGCACCGCTGTTGACTTCATCAAGAATTGCCTGATTATATACCGATACTCCTGCAAAGGAAGGTTCAGCAAAAGCAGCCACACCGTAAATTGCATAGGCATTATCGGCATCTCCTGTATACAGCTTGTTGTAAGCTTTATACTCTTCTGAGTTGATTACTTTATAAAGTGTCGGATAACGGTCAGGATCTGCATTGACAATCTCACTGATATTTACTACAAGTCCGTCACTAACCCATTTTGATATTTTGTCACTCTCTCCCCAGGTCGGAAAAAGATCAGGAGCTCCCCCTGTAAAAAGCTCAGTCTGCATACGATCGTCAAAGCCGTCTGCACCTGTATCATATTCCAAGGATACATTTACAGCACTCTCTATTGCTGCTTTAATTGGATCATTTTCCATACCATCCACATCATCAACGCTGTTACCGAACTGTGCAAATCGGATATTAACATTTTCTCGGTCTGCATTGGTCGTGGTGGCCGCACCAGTGTCTGTCTGATCTGACGATGAGGATGCTGCGTTCTTGGAGCATCCTGCCAGAGTAGCTAACGCAAGTGCAAAAACCAAAATAAGTGACAATAATTTTTTTGCTTTCATAACTTTCCTCCTGTTTTTTGTTTATTCTTCATCTATGCTGCAAGCAAAGACTACTCTTTTACAGCGCCCAAGGTCATGCCGCTGGTAAAATGCTTTTGTAGAAATGGGTACACGCACATAATCGGCAGCATCGCACAGATAATGGTCGCCATACGAAGCGCCATCGGCGGCGGAAGCTGCAAGCCAATAGAGACTGCTCCGTTACGCACCTGATTCATCATGGACTGGTCTGTCAGCATCCTTCGAAGTATCCAGGCAAATGGCTGCAGCCTGGTCTTGTTGGATATGAACATCATATAGCTGTAGTAATCATTCCAGTTGATTACGGCAATGAACAGACCTACCGCTGCCAGCATTGGACGGCTCAAAGGCATGACCACCCGTGCAAATACACCGATGTCATTGCAGCCGTCGATTCTTGCGGCCTCTTCCAGTTCAACAGATACAGAATAATAGAAATAATTTCTCATTATAATAAAGTACGTAATATTCAATGCACTCGGTATGACCATGACCCAGTAATTATGCAGCAATCCCAACTGCATGTAGAGCATATATTCAGGTATCAGACCTCCCGTAAAAAATAAATTGAATACTACCAGCGCATTAATGACCTTCATACCTCGAATATGAACTTTACTGACCCCATATGCCATAGATGAAGTGATCAGCAGACTGAGCAGTGTTGCCAGAGCTGTTTTTGAGACAGAGATCCCCATACTGTTCACAAACGATTTTGTGCTGAAAATAGCCTTATAATACTGTAAATCTACCCCCGTTGTCGGCCAGAGCATCAGTCCCCCTTTGATATATTCATCATAAGGTGTTATGGAAGCCACAAAGACATACCATAAGGGATAAAAGCAGACTACAGCAAATAAGATGCAGAACAGCAGAACAAATACATCATAAAAATTAAACCCTAATTTCCTCTTCATATGAAAAAGCTTTTCTTTTTGCTTATTCCTGTCAGACATTGGTCCTGTCTCCTCTCCAATCAGAATATCCCCATAACATCCAGCTTTTTAACAAATCTGTTCGTAAACAGGACAATTATCATACCAGCAAAATTAAGAATAAAGTTCATTGCTGTTGAAAGTTCAAAGTTGGTTCCCGACCCACCGAGCGAAATCCTGTAAATATAGGTGCTGAGAACATCTCCTGTGCTTAGAACATAATTGCTGTACAGGTTATAGACCTGATCAAAGTTAGATATGAACAAACTGGAGAGCTGTAAAATCATCATGATCATAATGCTTGGTAATATACGCGGAAGCGTAATATGGAACATCAGATCCTTACGGTTCGCGCCATCCACAGTCGCCGCCTCATAAAGGCTCGGATTTATACCGGCCAGAGAAGCCATGTATACAATGGTCGAATATCCGGCGGTCTTTATAATGTTGGTAATGACCAGCACGGCTCGAAACAATCCGGGAGACTTTAAGAAATCCACTGGCTCACCGCCAAGCATAACAATGATCTGATTCAAGACTCCACCTACATCTCCGGAAGACGGATATTCCAGAAACACACTTACTAGGCCCGCAAAGATGACCCAGGAAAGAAAATAAGGCAGATAAACACTTGTCTGAATAACTCTTTTTAAAAACTTCAGACGTATTTCATTGATCATTAATGCCAGAAATACATTAAAGGTAAAACCAAATATAAGGTTGTAAAAATTAATAATGACAGTATTCTTTAATGCACGTATAAAGTTGGGGTCCCTTACCATCTCACGAAAGTTATCAAGTCCTACCCAGGGAGACCCAAAGACGCCAAGGTTCGGATGATATTCTTTAAAAGCGAGCTGTATACCATACATAGGTCCGTAATTAAATACCAGCATAAACAAAAAGCCGGGCAGGACCAGCATATAAATGAACCAATGCTTTCGTATGTGCGGCAAAAGCCTGTCAGGCGCTTTATGCTTCCTCTGTTTCTTTTTTTCTTTCATATGCTGACCCCCAAATTACATTTATAAACATTATAAGCCATTTGCATAACCCTTTCAGTTGAAAATTATTAGTAATTAAAATTGTATTTTGCAGATTATTATCTGCATTTACATTGACACTTTAGTAAAACTATGTCATAATGTGCATAATATCTAAAATTTTAATATCAATATAGCAAAGACAATGCAATATGTCAAGGATTTTGAAGCAAAAACCCAAATAATATTTAGTAATTAAATGCTCTAATAGTTACTAATAAAATGCATCTTATTAGTAACGAGCAAAACATCATTAAAAAATCTTTTCGCTTACTAATCTACTTTATTATTTACTATTATTAGGTTGATAGTGAGAAGGAAACGGAGGATAAAGCAATGAAAAAAGTTGGTTTCATAGGGTACGGATTGCGGAGTGAAACCATGATGCAGGCATTTTCTAATGTGGATGCCGATATGTGTGTGGCGGCCGTGGTCGATCCGCAGAAGGAACAGGCAGCCAAACGCATGGAAGGTAATCAAAGATGCACGGATGTTCACTGGTATAATACGGTAAAGGATATGTTAAAAAAAGAAGCTCTCGATGGGGTGTTCATCGGCACAAGGTGCAGTCTGCATACGGAATATGCCAGGCTGGTGCTAAAAGCCGATCTGCCATTGTTTCTCGAAAAGCCCGTATGCATTACCGAAAAGCAATATGAAGAGCTTTCAAAGGAAGCAAAAGGGAAAACCTCGCTGGTCGTTGTATCCTTTCCCCTGCGTCTGTCTCCCATTGTCACCGAAGTAAAGCATATCATTGACAGTGGAATGCTTGGTAAGCTCATGATGGTACAGGCAGTCAATAATGTTCCTTATGGAAGCGTATATTATCACAGCTGGTATCGTGACCCGTCAGAGACCGGCGGCTTATTTCTGCAAAAAGCGACACATGACATTGATTATATAAATTATCTGACAGGCGAGCTTCCTGTATCTGTTTATGCCCAGACTGCAAAGCTTCATTATAGAGGGAACAAGCCAGCCAATCTTCATTGTCAGGACTGTGACGAATATCTGACCTGTAACGAAAGCAGCTATGTTGTTGAGCATATCTTAAAAGAAGATGTTCAGGGAGATGCCTGCTGTTTTGCGACCGATACCGGTAACGAAGATGCTGCCAGTGCCATATTTACCTGCGCGAGCGGTCTCATCATCAGCTATAATCAAATCTTTACCGTTAAAAAAAGTGCTGCCAGAAGAGGCTGCCGAATCATAGGGACCAATGCCAGCATAGAATTTGATTTTTATACCGGACTGATCCGGGAAGACAGGTACTTTACTCCTCAGACAGTGGAGCACAGCTTTCATTTTAAAGAAGGAGCTCACTTTGGCGGTGATGAGATGCTGGCACTCGAATTCATGGCATTGATGGACAAAGTTAAACCGACCAGTGATCTGGCGGCAGGACTTGCCAGTGCAGCCGCTTGCCTTGCGGCAAAAAAATCCGCATTATCAAACCAGCAGCTTCCTATCCTTTATTAATTCTTTATCAAGATTCATCACGGGGCAAAATACCTTTTTGCCCCCGGCATCATCTATATATTATTGATTCGAAAGGACAATTAAAATGCTCGTTACTTTGCAGGAAATTTTAACTGATACAAGAAAAAACAAGTATGCAGTCGGCCTCTTCAACTGCGTGACCTTAGAAATGACAAAGGGAATCATTATGGCTGCCGAAGAAAAAAGAAGTCCGGTAATCATTGGTCCGGCTGAAAGTCTTTTGCCGGCTGCTACGCTCGAGGAATACGCAGATATGATGCTTGGTATCGCAAAAAGAGCGAAAGTCCCTGTAGCTGTACATTTTGACCACGGCTTTTCAAGTGAGCTGGTCAGAAAAGCGATCGACCTGGGCTTTTCTTCCGTGATGTATGACTGCAGCATGCTTCCTTTTTCAGAAAATGTGGAAAACACAAGAAAAATGGCAGCCTATGCTCACAGCAGGGGCTGTTCCCTCGAAGCGGAGATAGGGCATGTCGGCTCTAACGGCAGTGCAGAGGAAAGTATCGCTAAAACTGTTTACACAACCCCCGAGGATGCGCTTCGTTTTGCCGCAGAAAGCAACTGCGATGCCCTGGCGGTTGCCATTGGTACTGCACATGGTGTATATACTGAAAAGCCTGTACTCAGCATTGAGGTGCTTAAGGAAATTGCAAGATCCTGCACGCTCCCGCTGGTACTGCACGGCGGAAGCGGACTGAGCGATGCTGCCTTTAAGGAATGCATCGAAGGGGGCATCAGTAAAATAAATATCTTTACCCACAACAATCTGACCGCTGCACGCACGGCTTATTTGAATTATTCCGATAGAACAGGAGCCTTTGAACTGATGCCCCTCATAGCAGCAAGCATTATGAAGGAAACGATGCACCTGATCGATGTCTTTTGCTCTGCAGGGAGGGCTTGAATTCATGTCTTTAACTATACTAACACTTGATATAGGAACGACCTCGGTGAAAACCTCTCTTTATTCCTGCGAGCTGAAGCTGCTTTCCTGTATCACCACAGAATATGCTCTGGATAGTTACGGCTCTAGGGTCGAGGTTCCAATCGAGCGATATCTTTATGCCATTGAAAGCAGTATTGCAAAGTTAAAAGGAAGAGAAACGATAGCTGCGATAGGAATTACAACACAGGGTGAAACCCTTATCCCCGTTTCCTTGGACGGAACACCTCTTAGTAAAGCCATTGTGTGGTTAGACAACCGTGCAGGCAGCCAGGCAGAAAAGCTAAAAAAGCTGCTGTCAGAAAATCTCTTTTACGAAACTACCGGGCTTCCGGAAATAGGCGATGCCCTTCCGCTTGCAAAGCTTCTCTGGTTTTTGGAGGAAATGCCTGAGCTGTATGAGAAATCTCACAAATTTCTGCTGCTTGAAGATTACATCATCTTCTGGCTGACGGGACGTTTCGTGACAGAAAAATCACTGCAGACCTCTACCGGCTGGTTCGATATCCGCAAGGATACCTATTGGCCCACTGCGCTGGCAGCAGCCGGGATAGAAAAAGACAGACTTCCCGAATTATTAGAATGCGGACAGCCCGTCGGCATGCTTCTTACTGAACGAGCCGTGCAGCTTGACCTGCCGCCGACTGCTTTGATAATCACCGGTGCAATGGATCAGACCGCTGCGGCACTCGCTGCCGGCGGAGTACAGCAGGGCATTATCACAGAAACCACCGGAACCGCCCTTGTAATGGCTGCCTGCACCGAAAATCCTTTTTTTTCTTCCGACAAAAGAATAACCATCTACCGACATGCCATAGCAGGTAAATACCTATATCTTCCTATCAGTAATACTGCCGGTATGTCGCTCAAATGGTTTGGCAAAGAATTCTGCAATGACTTTGCCGAAAACGAACGCTATGAAAAGATGGATCTGTTGGCCGCCTCTGTTCCCTGCGGCTGCCAGGGGCTGTTATTCCTGCCATATCTATCAGGCAGCGTAGATCCTGATTTTCTTCCTAGTGCAACCGGTGTATTCTATGGTGCCACGTTGTCTTCAACACGTGCACATTTTATCCGGGCTATAATGGAAGGTATCGCTTATCAGACTGCTGATTTCCTTGACCTGCTTGCCTCGCTGGGCTATAAAAGTCACACCATTTTCTCCTTAGGCGGCGGTGCCGGCAGTTCTCTCTGGATGCAGATGAAAGCAGATATATGTGAACGCTCCTTTCTGGTTCCCAAATGTGCACAGGCAAGCAGCACAGGTGCTGCCCTGTTAGCAGCACAAGGTGCCAAATTAGTTGCAACAGACTATTATCCGCCTCTTATCAATTCCAATATCTATCAGCCGCAGCCGTCTGCTTTCAAAGCATACCGCAACCAGAGAAAATCTTTCCACAATGTATATCAAGCAATGAGACCCTTATATGAAAGAGAGGCAGCAAATGAAACAGAATAAACCAAAAATTGGAGTTTTAGGTCTGCTACTGGAAGCTTATGAACCTATTTTTCCAGGCATTACAGATGCACAGCATAATTATGTGGAGGAGGTCATAACCGCACTGCCTTCTTCTATAGAATTTGTGTTTCCTAAAATAGCCGTTAACCGCAACGACATTGAAGAACTCACAGCCCTTTACAACACAAAGCAGCTTGACGGAATACTGATACTCCTGCTAAGTTATTCTCCCGGACAGTATCTGATCCATGCGATGCAACAGAATCATCTTCCGCTTGCCATGGCTCTGATCCAGCCTGATCAGACTGCTCTTCCATCCTTTGGAGAGTGGGAATACACCATAAATCAAGGCATTCACGGCAGCCAGGATAATGCGAACTGCCTGCGCCGAGCAGGGATTCCCTGCCTGTATTTTGCCGGAGACAGAACCACAAAGCGTTTTACAGACTTTGTGACTGATTTTTCTGCAGCCGCAGCCACTTATTCAGCCATGCGTTCCATGAAAATAGGTATCATCGGAAAGCTGCCCGGTATGGGTGATGTTATCACCGATGACATGGCATTTTACCGCACGCTCGGTCCTGAATTCATCTATGATTCTATCGGTACCGTACAAAAAGAATGTGCTTTGATCACCGCAGAGGAAATCGCAGCCGCTGTTGATGAAGATCGCAGGCTTTTCGATATCGACAAGACCATGCCCAAAGAAGTCCATGAAACCGCTGCCAGATATTATCTTGGTATCAAACATTATCTGGAGAAGAACAACTATGATGGCTACACGCTGCATTTTGATGAATGCGGTGCTGACGGACGTTTTTCACAGCTTCCCTTTTTAGCCGCCTCACATCTGATGGCAGAAGGCTATGGTTATGCTGCCGAAGGCGATGCCACAACCGCCGCTCTTGGTGCTGTCATGCAGCGTTTATGCGGATTGTTTACCTTCAGTGAAATGTATATGATGGATTTTGCCCGGCAGTCGATCCTTTTTTGCCATGCCGGTGAAGGTAACTGGAAAACCGCTTCAAAAAAACCGTATCTTATGAACCGAGTGTTTAATGAAGGTGGGCTGTCAAACCCTCCGACGCCTATTTTTACTCCCGCACCCGGACGTGCCTGCGTTCTTTCTCTGGTTCATGAAAGTGCTGACAGCTTTAAGCTGCTGGCTGTTCCAGGAAGCATACTTCCTGATGATTCCCTGGCCGCCTGCGACATGCCCTATCTCTTCTTCTCACCCGACAGCGGCATCGAAGCCATGGCGACTAGGTGGCTGGAAGAAGGCGGAACGCACCATGAAGTTATTATTTTTGGCGAACATATGTCAAGACTTTTGATGCTTTGCAAATTATGCCACATAACATTAGTACAACTCTAATTTAGAATAAGAGGTATCCTATGAATAATATAAAACGTTCCTTATCAGACCTGCTTGGTACAGAATATACCCATGCCGTATGCCGTGCCCGCGCAGCGCTTACCGGCGAGGATATTACCTCTCTGATTACCATTGCAGATGAAAAAATCGAATTTTATCCGGATTCATTTCAGAATCGTCAGGAAGAGC
>QKDK01000102.1 GCA_003252135.1 Clostridia bacterium | reverse complement strand
AGAATTACGATTAAACGATTGTTTAATCAATAAATCTAAGCTGACCAGTCCTGATGCATAATTTTTTATCGTCCAGGGACTGTCACAGTATTTTAACAGCCGAAAAGCGCGGCAGAAGAGAGGAAATTATGACAAAGAAAACATATAAACTGAATGAACTTGACTGTGCGAACTGCGCAGCAAAAATTGAAGACGGCATCAGCAGGATAGAAGGTGTTGAGAGTGTAACGGTGAATTACATGACACAAAAGATGGTAGTTGAAGTAAATGACCAAAAGCTTAAAGAAATCGTGGAAAAAGCACAAAAGGTCATCAAAAAGGTAGACCCGGCAGTCAGATTGGCTGAATTGTAAAAGATCGGAGAATTTATGAACAGACAAAAACGAGCCCTGATACGAATTTTGATGATACTTGGTATAACATTTCTTACAGCAGTACTTCCTTTAAAGGAGAATCTGAATCCGGTGGTCTATCTTGGCATATACATAGTAATCTATGCAGCCATTGGCGGCGATGTTGTCATTAGTGCTGCACGCTCTGTCATCAGGGGAAGTGTTTTTGACGAGAACTTTCTGATGACGATAGCGACCATTGGCGCTTTTTTTGTCGGGGATTATCTGGAAGCAGTTGCGGTTATGCTGTTCTACCAGACAGGGGAACTATTTCAGTCATATGCTGTCGGCAGATCGAGAAATTCCATCGCAGAGCTGATGAACATCAAACCTGACAAAGCATTTGTCATTCGTGACAGCGAGAATCAGATGATAGAAGAAGTTGATCCGGATCAGGTGAGAGTCGGGGAGCTGATCCTCGTTAAGCCTGGGGAGAGGATTCCGCTGGATGGGTATATACTGCAGGGAAGTTCATCGCTGGATACAAGTGCACTGACTGGTGAATCGATGCCGAGAGAGGTCATGGCAGGAGATGAAGTCATCAGCGGCTGTATTACTCTTAGCGGAGTACTTACAATAGAAGTGACAAAGGCATTTGAAGAATCAACAGTATCGAAGATTCTGGAAATGGTAGAGAATGCCGGAAACAAAAAAGCAAAAACAGAAAAATTCATAAGTAAGTTTGCCCGATATTATACACCGGCAGTAGTAGTTATTGCTGTGTTACTGGCAATTGTTCCTCCGCTTATCCTAAGAGAAGCTTCCTTTTCGGTATGGGGTTATCGTGCCTTGTCTTTCCTTGTGGTCTCTTGCCCCTGCGCCCTTGTTATCTCTATCCCGCTTGGCTTTTTTGGCGGTATCGGGGGAGCATCACGTAACGGTATTCTGGTAAAGGGAAGCAATTACCTGGAGGCACTGGCAGGGGTCAGAACGGCAGTATTTGACAAAACAGGAACGCTGACCAGAGGAACCTTTGAAGTGACTGATATAGTGCCTGCCACTGGAACAAAAGAGCAGCTGCTGTTTCTTGCAGCACAGGCAGAAGCCGACTCTAATCATCCGATCGCCCGCTCTGTCATCAGGGCTTATAAGGATATGGATGCTAAGAAGAGCACGGAAGCAGCAAAAGAAGTGCTTGGCCAGGAGATGTCTGCAGTAAAATCAGAGCAGACAGAGCTTGCAGGGTTTGGCATAAAGATGAAGCTGAACGGCGGTATGCTTTGTGCCGGGAATGATAAGCTGCTGAAGCAGGAAGGAATCATTGCAGACATGCTTTCCATGCCCGGAACGATTGTTCATATAGCCTATAAGAATCAATACATCGGTGCGATCGCAGTGGCAGATACAATCAAACCGGATGCAAAAGAAGCCATCAGGCTGCTGCAACGATGCGGTGTTCACGAGACTGTCATGCTGACCGGAGATAAAAAGGAAGCAGGCGAAGCGATCGCGAAGGAGCTGCAGCTGACGAAGGTCTATACAGAGCTTCTTCCTGGTGACAAGGTTGAAAAGCTGGAGGCCCTGATGGCAGACAAACAGGGGAAGCTTCTGTATGTTGGTGACGGAATCAATGATGCACCGGTACTGGCACGTGCCGATATCGGAATAGCCATGGGTGGTTTCGGATCTGATGCTGCCATTGAAGCAGCAGACATTGTCATTATGACAGATGAACCTTCAAAGGTTGCACAGGCCATCAGGATTTCACGAAAAACAATACGCATTGTAAAACAGAACATTATTTTTGCGCTTGCCATTAAAGCAGGGGTACTGGTTCTTGTGGCATTCGGGATGTCGAATATGTGGCAGGCAGTTTTCGCCGATGTAGGTGTTGCTGTACTGGCAATCCTGAATTCCATGCGTGCATTGAAGATAAATTAATGTCTGTATGGAACAAAGGCAGGGTAGTGTGGATTATTTGACAGTATACTCGAACATTTCATAATGCAGCCGGGTTCCTTCATTGATCTCTGCAGGCAGCAGGGCTAAGGCTACAAGAAGAAGCTCGTCGCTTTCAATATCAGTACGTTTTAAATCTGCATAATCTCCATGGATCAGAACAACTTCATAATCATATGGTCCCATAATTTTTCCTTTCTTTTCACTACCATAGAGCTAGGCAGCATGTCTGCCCGTGCTCTTTGTTTTTTTCATGGACAGACATAGTATAAGCTATAAACTGCTGTTTGCAACTGATTTTTCAAGATAACGGATGAAAACAGAATCAGATCATGCATGAAAATAATATCAGAACATGCATGAAAATAATATCAGAACATGCATTTTGTCAATCTGGCTCTATTAAAAATATACAATCTGGTAGTTTTCGTACATCCAGACAGGTGTTATTATGAACAGGAAAATATGATAGATTATTATCGTGGCTTTCATGTATGATTTTTGTTCCTGTCAGTCAGATAGTAAAGAGAGAAAAGAAAAGTGCGCATAAAGACAGCGCAGGAATGGGAGGAATTATGAAGAATAATCAGAAGACGATCCGACTTGCACAGACAGCGCTGCTAGCTGCACTCTGCTATATCGGCTTTCAGTTTTTCCGGTTTGATATTCCAATCGGTACGGAGAAGACAGCCATTCACTTTGGCAATACATTCTGTGTACTTGCGGCACTGCTGCTTGGAGGGCTTAATGGAGGACTTGCCGGAGCCATCGGTATGTCGATTGCAGATCTGACTTCAGGATATGCAACATATGCACCTGAAACATTTGTATTAAAGCTTTGCATTGGTCTGATTGCCGGTCTGGTCGCTCATAAAATCGGGAAACTTAGCAAAGAGCATAACAAGAAATATATACTGATATGGAGTATCGCAGGAGCTGCCTGCGGCATGCTGTTCAACGTTGTGGCAGATCCTGTGGTGGGATACTTCTATAAGCGCTATATTTTCGGGCTGGATGTCGATCTGGCTGCAGCGCTTGCCAAGATTTCAGCAGTTGCAACCTTTGTAAATGCACTGACATCGGTCTTTTTTGCTACGCTGATCTACAACGCACTTCGTCCGGTTCTGAAAAAAGCAGGACTATATCTGGAAGTGAAATAAC
>QKDK01000286.1 GCA_003252135.1 Clostridia bacterium | reverse complement strand
ATCGGAGAAACCAGCATATATGAATTTTGAATGGTGCTCAGCAGTTCAAGCTGGCTGGCCCGTTCATAGACAGAGATCGAGTGCAATAGCGCTGGGTTCTGCATGTATTGTCTGGAAGCAAAGGAAGGCAGAGATGGTGTTGTAATATCACCATGAGTGATTTCAAGCAGATCGATTAGATCTTCCTTATTAAGCTCTTCTTTTTTAGAGAACGGATGATTTTTTGAAATCAGGACACTGGCGGTAAACTCCAGTAAAAGTGTCGATTTCAGGTCATTTTCATTTAACAGGTTCAGGTATTGCTTTTCATATATCACAGGGTATCTGATTATGCCAAGATTGAAAGTACTGTCGCTGACACCCGATATGGTATCAATGGAATTGGCTTCCTTATAATTCAGAAGGATTTTCTTTGAACAATCCAGTGAATTTACATAGGCAGCAAAGGCGTGGGATATATAGCTTGCTCTTGGAACACAGACATCTATGATGTGTGCTGTATCAGAAGAGGCAGAAAAGATGGATTCCATCTCATCGACTTTGGTCAGAATAGATCTTGCATGATAGAGGAATTCTGCACCGCGTTTTGTCGGGACAACACCTTTTGAGGTTCTGTTAAATATGGTGATCTGCAGAGAATCTTCCAGCTCTCTGATGGCTTTGCTTAGATGTGGTTGTGCCATGAACAGGTTCTCGGCTGCTTTGGATATGGATCCTGTTTTTTCGACTTCAATAGCATAGCGTAAATGTATCAGGTTGTTCATCTTTTTCCCCATTCCTGCGCTTATTTTTGCGCATATCAAGCTTGAACGAGCAGTGACGTGCGAGTCACAAATTTGTTTGTGAAAGAATCATCTGATTCTTCCGCACTTCAAAACACGATGCGTCTTTTGCATCACATATAATAAGTAAAAAACAAGACGTTCAAGCCCTCTGCGAGAATATCGAAGTTCTTTTATACTTACAATATTACAAAACGTGTATTATATGTGTTATTTGGATTTGCTTTTGTGTAATTTAAAAAGAATGTTGGCGTTGGTGAATATGTCTTTGAGGCAATCATATCATTAATATGATAAAAAGACAAGATTGCGTACTGCATTCAAGTCACAAAATTGGATATTCACACAACCAAAGTTGCATTTCAAAACCTGCTGCGGTATGCTTGAAACAGCTAAAATAGCGAAATTTAGATAATGATTTCGGGAAAGGAGAACATGTTATGGATGCAATCTATTGGCTGGTTATATTAGTTGTATTGATTGTGATTGAAATTGTAACGCTGGGGCTGACGACCATATGGTTTGCCTGCGGTGCACTGATAGCCTTTTTAGCAGCAAATCTGGGAGCTAGCCTGCCTGTTCAGATCATCATTTTTATTTTTGTATCTCTTTTGCTTCTTTTCTTTACGAGACCGATTGCGACAAAGTACCTGAATAAGAGGCGTGTGAAAACAAATTATGAAGGCGTCATTGGTATGACAGCAAAGGTCACTGAGAAGATCGATAATTTCAATGCAACCGGAGCTGCCATGTGCAACGGTCAGGAATGGACAGCCAGAGCTGAAGTAGATGACAAGGTGATTGAACCTGGCAAGATGGTCAAAGTTGTCAGTGTATCCGGTGTAAAGCTGATTGTAACGGAGTACAGAGACGAACAGTAACGCATTAAAAGTAGTGAGCAAAAAACAAATAAAATGTAAATAATTTATCAGTAAAGATTAAGCGTTAAGAAATGAATGGATACAAAAAAATAACAAAAAAATAAGGAGGATCAAAAATGCCATTAGTTGGATATTTATTTATTATTCTTGGTTTATTGATTTTATTGATTTTAGCGTCCTGTATCAAAATAGTGCCTCAGGCACATGCTTTTGTAATTGAGCGTCTTGGCGGTTACAACGGAACCTGGAGTGTTGGTCTTCATTTTAAAATGCCGCTGATCGATAAGGTGGCAAAAAGAGTGTTATTAAAGGAGCAGGTAGCTGATTTTCCGCCTCAGCCGGTTATTACAAAAGATAACGTAACAATGAGAATCGATACCGTTGTTTTCTACCAGATCACTGACCCGAAGATGTTTGCCTACGGTGTTGAAAAACCGCTGCTCGCGATTGAGAACCTGACAGCAACTACCCTTCGTAACATCATCGGTGATCTGGAACTTGACCAGACCCTTACTTCCAGAGAAGTCATTAATACCAAGATGCGTGTTGCCCTTGATGTGGCAACGGACCCTTGGGGAATCAAAGTAAACCGTGTAGAATTAAAGAACATTATTCCTCCGGCAGCCATTCAGGATGCCATGGAAAAACAGATGAAGGCAGAACGTGAACGTCGTGAAGCCATCCTTCGTGCAGAAGGTGAAAAGACCGCAACAGTCCTTGTGGCAGAAGGTAAGAAAGCATCTGTCATCCTGAATGCGGAAGCTGAAAAGGAATCTGCAATCCTTCGTGCACAGGCGAAAAAAGAAGCTACCATCCGCGAAGCGGAAGGTGAATCAGAAGCGATTCTTAAGATTCAGCAGGCAAATGCTGACGGTATCGAGATGCTGAACAAGTCAGCTCCTTCGCAGCAGGTACTGCACTTAAAGAGTCTTGAAGCATTTGGTAAAGCAGCAAACGGTCAGGCTACCAAGATCATTATTCCGTCCGAGATTCAAAGCCTTGCCGGTCTTGTAAAAAGCATTGGCGAAGTGGCAAAGGAAGATGCCAAGCCAGTGAAGTAATTGAAAGAGATAAAAGCAATCATAATAATGAAAGCAGGAAGCCGCTTGATTAGCGGCTTCTTGCTTGACAGATTTTTGTTTACCTCATCATGAATCTATGTAATAATAAAGAAAGATCAGGAGAAGCAAAAAGCAGAAATGAGGGTTTGTCATGAAAATCATGGTATTGGAAGATAACAGAGAAAGCAGAAGAGCATTAAAGGAGCTGATCAGTAACATTTCTGACGAAATAAGTGTTGAGGTGGCTGCCACCTGTGAGGAAGCAAAGGAGCTGCTAAAGGATACTATTCCATTTGCATTATTTCTTCTGGATATCAATATGGATATGAGAAAGACGGAAGACACATCCGGACTGGAGTTTGCAAAAAGTCTCAGAAACGAAAAGCAGTATGAATTTACACCCATTGTTTTTATAACATCGCTGGTAAATCTTGAGGTTACTTCCTTCCGTGAGGCACAGTGCTATTCGTATATTACGAAGCCATTTCGCAAAAGCGAGGTCGAAAAAATTGTGCGAAAGGTACTCAGCCATCAGGAAGAACGACAGGAAAAGACTATTGTTGTGAAAAAGGATGGGGTAAACTACAGAATAAGAACCAACGAGATCATTTCTATCCAGGCGATTCTGCGCGGCGTTAGAATCAATATGGGAAAAGAGACAATGGATATCCGTTATCTGACCTTGAAGGATATTCTTGAAAAAATTGATTCCCCGGAATTTATACAGTGTCACAGAATGTATATCATCAATACGGACTACATTGATTATGTGGATTCCGTGAATCAGCTCATACAGCTGAAAGGACAGGCTTCGCCCGTAGAGATCGGGATAACCTATAAAACTGCAATTAAAAAATGGCTGTAAGCATTAAACAGCAAGGATAATGGGAGGTTTACATGGGCAACAGCTGGCTGCTGCATGGAAAACGTGTTTATATAATATTGATATTGTGCTGTCTGACGATCATACCCATAACGATGATCTTATGTCTGGGACTTCATTATTTTACAACAACACAATGCTTTATGATTATATTCACCAGCATACTGGTACTTGCGATACTCGGTACGCTGACAAGGAGCTATCAGGTATATCAGAAGCAGGAGAAAGAACTGCAGATGTACCGGATGTATACAAAGCCGATGGAAGAGCTTGTGCGGGAGGTGAGAGCCAGACAGCATGAATTCGACAATCATCTGAATGCTATTCTGAACATGCATATCATGATCGACAACTATGATGAACTGGTGAAAAGCCAGCATGACTATATATTCAGTGTAGTCGATGACAAAAAGAGCAGCTATTTACCGCTGCTGCGCATTTCTGATAAAATACTTGCGGGATTTCTTTATACTAAGATTGTATCTGTTAAAAAGAATGTTGAGTTTGATATTGAGGTTGGATCAAGGCAGATCATGAAAAGCATACCGGAGTCAGAATTGATTGAAGTAATCGGTACGCTGATCGATAATGCCATCGAGGCATGTACGGAAGATAAGAATAGAATAAGGATTTTACTGACAAGCATTAATGACAAACTGGATTTTGAAGTTATGAATGAACATAAAAAGATACCGCTCACGCAGCTGATGCATTTCTTTGAAAAGGGGTATTCGACCAAGTCCAACAGAGGCCGCAGAGGGTTAGGATTGTATAATGCACGTCGTATCATCAGAGAG
Organism: Clostridia bacterium; assembly: GCA_003252135.1. Taxonomy (GTDB): domain Bacteria; phylum Bacillota; class Clostridia; order Lachnospirales; family Lachnospiraceae; genus SZUA-448. Next base: position 8,512 of record QKDK01000286.1, on the reverse strand, counting down.
TGGAAAGGTGATATCACTGTAGAAAACCGGTCGTTCCAGAGCGAGAATTATGTGTGTTTTAGAATTGAGGTATAAAAAAATCAGACTACAATTGTGGATTGTGGTCTTTTTTTGTGGATAAATCGAAATACAAGCACGAACTATGTGAATAGCAACATAATATGGATATTTTAACGAAAGATTTGCATAATTTTATTATAAAGACAAATTAGACAAAATGAGTGATCGTTTTTATATGGGTAAATATGTAAAAATCATTTGCGATTTTTATGTGTATGTGCTAGGCTGTACATGAGGGCAGAAAAGGGCGGGTCATCGGTATACAGGAGGCAGATGAACGATATAGCATGTATAGAATTTGATATTTTTTTAAAAAGCCTGATGCAACAGATGCGTCAGATGCTCGGTGCTTCTTTTGAGATTCAGCACAAGCTGATCGATAAGAATAACGGAATTAAAGCAGATTGTATTACATTGAAGGGAATACAGGAGGACATTGCGCAGAGCATTCGACTTGATTCCTATTATGAAATGTATCAAAAAGGGGAAGCGATAGCAAGAATTGGAGAAGCGATACAGGATGCATTTCTGGAGAACAGATCCCGATATGCTGGTGATGATATTATGCATGATTACAGACTGATCAGGGATAAGGTCTTCTTCAGACTGGTCAATAAAGAGATGAACCAGTCTTTATTAACAAAGATACCTTATATGGAAGTTCTCGATCTATGTATAACCTTTCATTGTCTTGTCAAAGAGGAAAAAAGTGGGATAGGCGCAGTACAGATCACCAATGACCACTGTCAGGGCTGGGAGATTGAGATTTTGGATCTGTGGAAGGACGCCATATTTAATACAGCCAGGATGTTTCCGCCGGTACTAAAAACCATGGATGAAGTAATGCGGGATATTCTGAAAAATGAGATCAGAATCTGCGGACAGGGATGCTCTGAAGAAGATGGGATTTATGAAGAAAATGAAAACGATGAAGAATATAAAATTACTGAAGAAGCAATGATTGATGAGATGACGAATATGATGATGCAGGGACAAGGCTGCACATCACATGTATTTGTGCTTACCAATCAGAAAGGCATTAATGGTGCTTCCTGTTTATTGTACCCTGGGATACAACAGGCCATTCAAAAACAGCTGAAAGGAGACTTTTTTATTCTCCCAAGCAGTATACACGAAGTTATTCTGGTCCCTGCATTCGAGAGTGAGGAGAATCTGGAAGCAATGGTCGAAGAAGTGAACCGTACACAGGTCCCGGCAGAGGATATTCTGTCGGACCATGTCTACCTGTATTCGAAGGTTAAACATGTCTTGAATACATTTTACCTGGAAAACGGAAAAAAATGAGCAGGAACTGAGTCGGAGCAGATGCAATTACAATGCAAAAAAGCGTGCCAGAGTAACATAAATAGTTTACTCTGGCACGCATACGTTCTCAGATTGCTGAACAGGTAATATCATGACCCTGTCAGTTTATTCACCGGAAGTCGATTCTTCTGTTCCGGAGGTACTTGTATTCAGCTGATCATATAATGCTTTGAGTGCTTCATCACTGTCAAGTGCAGCATTGAATTTCTCAAGAATTTCATTATATAATGCAACAACATCATCTTCATGCATCAGTGTGTCAATGTAAGCATTTTCTTCTTCCGTCGGTTCTTCCATCATGACGCGCAGCGTACCGTCCGCTGCATAAGTCAGACATAGTCTGTCAAGACTTGGCACAAGTGTTGTGATGGTGGCAATCTCAGAATCATAGCCGATAAAAACAACATAAGCAATATCACCGATCCCTTTTTTGGTATAACAGGTAATATTCTGAAAGCTGTTTACGAATTCATATTGTTTCTGAAGATATTCAATATCGACCTGTGTCGTGTCAGTTACCAGGCTTGTGAAGTCATCCAGATTGCAATCGAGCTTAGCCTGATAGTAGCTGGATATAAGATCATTAACTTCCTGATAAGCATCTTTTTCCAATGGATTAGGTGTTGGCGTCGGCGAAGGCGAAGGTGTCGGTGAAGATGTAACTGTTGGGGTTACTGTTATGTCAGTGTTGTCCTTGTCAGTTTCATTACCGCCATTTCCGCTTATATCTGAACCGGCTGAGCCAGGGTTCAAGGTATAATCCTGAGTTGTTTCGTTGCCTGCCGATGAAACAGGTTTTTCAAATGAAAAAACAGTTAATCCAACAGCCATAATGCTTATTGATATGATCAATGCAACTTCCTTGTTCCTGATCGATAATGCCTGCTGCAGTCTTTTTGATGCTGTATTAATAAAGTTCCTTGCTTGCTTCATAATCTATGACTCCTTATGAATGGCTTCTCTCCCAAAGCGATAAGCGCTCTACCCCAAACTACACTAAGCATTTTATCAGAACATAAAAAAAAAATCAATACAAAAATCTTTAAATGTTACGAAAGTATTACATTAATACGACAAAAGTTTTACGCAACAGGAGTTTTCCGTAAAATTACACAAAAATTGAAAGAAAGGAAAACCAAGCTTCTCTTTTTTATAGAATTATGCTATAATAAGCCAAACATAAAATTCATGCAGAGGATGGACCAGTTATGTATATTATCAAATTGGACTTACAAGACATGGGAACATTGTTTTTTACAGGGAAGAAGAAAGTAGTCCAAGGGGAGGAACAGCCAGGACTGACAGCTGATGTTGAAGAAGCAATGGTATTTGACAGCGAAGAAGAAGCTTCAGATATGTGTAAAAAAATGATTGAACTGTTCGAGATGGATTTTTACTATTCTGCTATAGCATAATAGATAAAATTCGATTTGATGTGTGGAAATTTCGTATATCACAGTTACAGACTGGCATTCCGCAATTTTAACTGCTTCCTGGAGAAGCCAGACAATGAAAAAGCCAGACAATGGAAAAGTCAAACAATGGAAAAGTCAAACAATGGAAAAGTCAGATTATTCATTCCATGAAGCAGCAATTCAGATTTCAAACATACAAAAAGACTATATACTCGTGGGATTGTCAATTGAATCTTGATCACGGATATATAGTCCTTATTTTGTAATAAAGGTATGCGTCTGATAGGATTCGAACCTACGGCCTTTGGCTTCGGAAGCCACTGCGATATCCACTTCGCTACAGACGCATAAAGAGAACCGACCCGGATGATACCGGGACGCAAGGAACATTATACTGGTTTTTACCGGATTTGTAAATACTTAAACTACAAGAAATTAACGTATCAAAAGACAGATGATCACGTTTATTATCAGGAAATGAGGAGAGAAATGGGAAAGAAATCAAAACGGATATTTGAAACAGAAGACAGTAATTACGAGGGCATTCGAATAAATAAATTTATCGGTGATGCCGGCATCTGCTCAAGACGCGAGGCAGACAGCATGATAGAGAATGGAAGAGTGACCATTGATGGTGTAGTTGCGCAGATGGGAAGCAGAGTCAGTGAGGGGCAGGATGTGTGTGTTGACGGAAAGTGCATTAACAGAGATGATTCTCTCATACTAATCGCACTGAATAAGCCTCGCGGTATTGTCTGTACTACAGATCATCGTGAACCGGAGAATGTTATTGACTTTCTAAATTTCGGGAAACGCATCTACCCGATCGGGCGGCTCGATAAGGATTCTGAAGGGCTGCTGCTTCTTACCAATGACGGTGACATTGTTAATAAGATCCTGCGTGGTGAGAACAGCCACGAAAAGGAATATCTGGTAACTGTGAATAAGCCGATTACACCGGAATTTATCAGCGGTATGGCAAACGGTGTTCCGATCCTTGAAACGGTTACAAAGAAATGTTTTGTAGAAGCGATGGATAAGCAGTCATTTCGCATTGTTCTGAAGCAGGGGTTGAACAGGCAGATCCGCCGGATGTGTGAGCATTTTGATTATAAGGTTACCAGTCTGCAACGCATTCGCATCATGAATGTCAATATGGGTCGTTTAAAAGTAGGAGACTATCGTAACCTGACAGAGTGGGAGATTGAAGAGCTTAAATTTCAGCTTGCTGAGTCATCCAATGATCCGGCAGCACAGAATAAAAAAGAAGTTGAAACTTTTGGTGATACTTCTTACTGCAGTACAATTAAGAAACAGCCCAAGGACGCTTTTGAGAGAAGGGCAAAGGCAAAAACGGTACAGTCGAACTGGACGAATCACATAAAAAAAGCAGATAAGAAGGAAGAAATACATGCAGAAAGCGGACATACCATGAAAACAAAAACACAGCAGGAAAAAGGGCATGCACAGAAAAATGCTACGTCTGACAAAAAGAGCTACAGATATAATACAGGTACCTCCAAAAGCAGAAATTCTTTGGAGAGTGAGAGTACATCTGATCAGAAAAGCGCAGCAGGTACTCAGACTGGAATACATAAAGGAATAGCAGGTACAGGTAAAGGAAAGTTTCAAGGTCAAAAAGGAACCAGTCAAAGTCAAAAAGGAACCAGTCAAGGTCAAAAAGGAACCAGTCAAGGTCAGAGAAAAAACGATCAAAGCTACAGAGAGAAATTTGGCAATAAGAAAGCAGCGGCTGGCCAAAGGGGTGTTGCAGGCGATCGAAAAGAAAATCAGCAGACAGCAGGTCGGTCTTTTGAACAATATAACAGCAGCTCTAAGAGAGCAGGAACTGACGGAGCCAGAAAGTATGGAGCGGAAAGTCAGAGAACACATGGAACTGACGGAGCCAGAAAGTATGGAGCAGAAAGTCAGAGAACATATGGAACTGACGGAGCCAGAAAGTATGGAGCAGAAAATGCCAGAAAGTTTTCTGATAAATCAAATAGTGATTTCTCTGGTACAGATAAAAAGACATATGGCAGAACAGGCACTGGTGAAATGAGAGAAACGACAAATCAGATGAAGAATGCCCATGGAAACCGTCAGGATTACAAAGGACAGTTTGGTGAACATAAGAATGAATACAGAGGTAAACAAAGCGATGCAGGAAAAGCAAGAGGAAATGAAAGAACTGGTAGTAAGACTCAATATGGCACTAAGAGCCTACGAGGAGGAAAACCGGGAAATCATAAGCAATCGTGAGTATGATGAGCTCTATGACAGATTAAAAATGCTGGAAGAAGAGACTGGAACTATTCTTGGCAACAGTCCGACACAGCGCGCCGGATATGAAGTCGTCAGCGATCTTCCAAAATTTCGTCATGAGTCGCCGATGCTGTCTCTTGACAAGACAAAAGATACAGGCGCATTAGCTGACTGGTTAGGAGATATGGAAGGTCTGCTTTCATGGAAAATGGATGGTCTTACTATAGTTCTCACCTATCAGAATGGAGAACTGTTTCGTGCAGTTACAAGAGGAAATGGTGAGGTTGGTGAAGTTGTCACAAATAATGCAAGGGTGTTTGCAAATCTTCCAACAAGGATAGCTGATAAAAGAGAACTGGTACTGCGTGGTGAAGCGGTGATCCGGTACTCCGATTTTGAAGCAATCAATAAAAGAATTCCTGAAGAAGGAGCAAAATATAAAAACCCCAGAAATCTGTGCAGTGGTGCGGTAAGACAGCTCAACAGCGAGATTACTGCACAGAGAAGCGTAAACTTTTTTGCATTCTCCCTAATTCAAGTCAAAGATATGGATGCAGCAGATCAAAATACGGCAGAACAAAATTCAATTGAATCAAACTCAACAGAATTAAGCTCAACAGAATTAAACTCAACAGAATTAAGCTCAACAGAATTAAGCTCAACAGAATTAAGCTCAACAGAATTAAGCTCAACAGAACCAAGTTCAGCAGAACAAATGTTAACAGCAGGCAGATCCATCATGAATGAAGCTGCACTGGATGGATATGAAACCAGAGAAGAACAGATGAAATATCTTGCTTTACTGGGATTTCAGACGGTTGAGTCCGTAAAAGTAACAAGGGATACGATAGCAGAAGCTGTTTCGATGTTTGCGGCGAAAATCGCGGAAAATGATTTCCCATCGGATGGGTTGGTGCTTACTTTTAATGATATTGCATATGGCAGGGCACTGGGCAGGACATCAAAGTTCCCGCGTCACTCCATTGCTTACAAATGGGCAGATGAGATTATGGAAACATCCCTTCTGGAAGTCGAGTGGAGTGCATCACGCACTGGTCTGATCAATCCGGTCGCTATCTTTGAACCTGTCGAACTTGAGGGCACCACTGTATCAAGAGCCAGTCTTCATAATGTAAGTATCATTGAAGGATTACAGCTTGGTATTGGTGACAGAATTACTGTTTATAAAGCAAACATGATCATACCGCAGGTTGCAGACAATCTGACTAAAAGCGCAACGCTTCCGATACCTGACAGCTGTCCTGTATGCGGACAGACTGCAGTAATAGTTCAGGAAAATGATGTGAAAGTTCTTGTTTGCCAAAACACAGAATGTCCGGTCAAGAAGATCAAAGCCTTTGCGCACTTTGCTGCCAGAGATGCCATGAATATTGATGGACTTTCGGAAGCAACGATTGAGAAGCTCATCGATCTGCATTATCTTCATACCCTTCCGGATCTTTTTCACCTGGACAGATATATATCAGAAATTGAAGAAGAGAGTAAACGTAAGTCAGATAAGAAGGAAGAGTACAAAGGATTTGGCGTTAAATCATTTCAAAACCTTTTGGATGCTGTGAAATCTGCGCGTACTACAACTGTAGCAAAGTTGATTTACAGTCTGGGGATTGCAAATATCGGATTATCAAATGCAAAATTAATTTCCAGACACTGCAATAACAATTTGAATGAAATCGTCAACTTATCTACAGAAGAGATGCTGACGATTGACGGAATTGGCGGTGTGATAGCAGATTCATTGGTTGCATTTTTTGAAAAGGAAGAGAACAGAATGCTTGTTGAAGAGCTTAGCCATGAAGTGACCTTTCAGGAGGATGCAATAATTGGTAGTTCAGCACTTGAGGGAAAGACTTTTGTAATTACCGGATCGGTTGAACATTTTGCCAATCGGGATGAACTAAAAGAATATATAGAAAAACACGGTGGTAAAACAACAGGCTCTGTAACTACAAAAACAGATTATCTGATCAACAACGACACAACATCGAATTCGTCAAAAAATAAAAAAGCGAAGGAACTAGGAATACCGATTTTGTCGGAAGCTGATTTCCTGAAACTATCTAAAGAGTAAAGAATAGCACATGATATTGCCAGGTATATGGAAGCGATATCATGTGCTAATTTCGTATGATGTACTCAATTGAGCAGTTGTTTTGATTGAATTAAATACTTTACTGTGCCACATGTTATAACACACATAATATTGTGCGATATATAATATTATGCGCTTATAATATTAAATTATAACCAGTGTCATATCCTGTTGATTAAAGTACATCTGCATGGCAAACTTATTTTTGATGTAGCTTATTGAGTACTATTGCAAGGAGCACCGACAGACCAGTCAGAATTTCAAAGAGGAGCACTGCCTGTGACAGTTTTTTTGTCCTGTCAGATAATAATGAACCGGAGCTTGTATAATCGTCAGAATTGTAATCATCCGATGTATAATCATCTGATGTGCTATCCTGATATGAGGTATCATTCTCGGACGAGTCCTGTGAGTAGGAAGAAGCATCGGGAATGATTATTGTGCCGTCTGCCGTTGTAAGCGAAATCATGGAGGGCAATGCATTATCCTTAACTATGATATCAGCAGAAGGCATTACAAGATAAGTCAGGGCAGTACAGCCATTGAATGCGTCTGCTTCAATGGTTGTAAGAGCTGCCGGCAGCTGGACGAAGTTCAGGGAGGTACAGCCAACGAAGGAACCTTCTGTAATTATGGATTGATTGTCTCCGAACAGAACATATTCAAGATTAGTACAGTTCATAAATGCTCCTGCCCCGATTTCAGTGATACTGTCAGGCAGAACGATACCTTTGATGTCAGTTCGTCCAGAGAATGCACCTGAAAGTATACTTGTTACAGGCTGCCCATTGATTTCACTGGGTATGATTAAAATGCCGCTCAAAGTTACAGGAATATAGAAATCAGAATCCACAGCAGATGAAACATTCAAAGCCAGAGTATTGAGAATATCCAAAGTATTGAACGAACCTGTAGTAATGAACGAACTTGTAGTATTGAACGAACCTGTAGTAATGAACGAGCCGGCAGCGATGGCTGCTGTATCTTTTGGTAAGGTAACATTGCCGGTTCCAATTTCCTGATAGGTGCCGGTTATGGTTATTTTTCCATTATTCTCCGTGATCTGATACTGCCGTGGATAGTTATTCATTGCTTCCTGGACACACTGATACATGTAATTATCATAGGTGCATAACTGACTGATCAGATGCAGGTATTGCTCTGCTTCTTTTTCCATAAAACTAAATTCAGGTTTAATAACTGATTCTGATGATGTAAGAGCAAGTTCTACTGCTGTCACATAAGCTTTGAAAACAAAGCGGAAGTTCTCGTAATCCTCGGCTGTTGCTTCTTTTTTGACACATTTCACCTGCATTTCATAGATATTGTTTTT
>QKDK01000153.1 GCA_003252135.1 Clostridia bacterium | reverse complement strand
CTCTTGATGATTTCTGCGATCTTATTAGAAGATGCAAGTGACTGGTCTGCAAGCTTTCTGATCTCATCTGCCACAACCGCAAAACCTCTTCCGAATTCACCGGCCCTTGCTGCCTCTATGGATGCATTTAGGGACAAGAGATTGGTCTGTTCCGCAATACCATTAATGGTCTCAATGATACCCGCAATTGCTCTGGATTCGAGCTCCAGATTTTCTATGTTCGTGATGACATTTCCGGTTATCTCTGTTGTATTCAGCACTTTTTCACTTAATTCATGGATTCTGGTCATTCCTTTTTCAGTTATCTGCAGTGTAGCTGTATTTATTTTTTGTATATTCTCTGTACTAAGATTCATATCCTCAATCTGTTTTGCCAGATCTGCCATAAGATGCAGGCAGTTCTCAGCATCCACCGCCTGCTGGTTGACACCATTTTCGATATCATTTACCGCGGTGAATATGCTCTTGGTCTCATCAACAAGTGCAAGGGAACTGTTTGAAACTGAAAATGCAGATTCTGAAACTGTATTACCGGTCTTCTGCATTTTTACAATCAGTTCCTTCATACCAAAGATTACGTCGTTGATGGCATTTCCAAGAATTAAAAACTCATCCTTGCGATTCATATCGAGCCTGCCTGTCAAATCACCTTTTTCTGTTTTATGGAGCACAGCATTGACCTGCTGTAATGTTCTGCTGTACCCTCTGGCAATATGATTGCCAAGGAAAAAGGATATCAGTCCGGCAATAAAAATCATGAGAATGGTGAGGTTTCTGACACCGTTCGCTTTTGCGATAATAATGCTCTTTGGTATTAATGAGCAAAGCATACTGTCGCTGCCTTCCAGATAAGCACAGGTAAACAGATAACTGGTTTTGTTGATTTTAACATAATAGCTCTCATTTTCCCGTGACTGAGTATCGGCAGCTGTATTCTGTAAAGCTGCTTTCGCTTTTGAAACAGCATCGGTATAATATGTCTGGTCATGCAGGACAAAACCATTTGGAACCTCTCCAAAAGTAAACTCTCTTTTGTCACTGGTAACAAAAGATATAAAACTGCCTTCTGTCATCTTGGTATCTGCCAGTGCAGCGTTAATAAAATCAGAAGAAATATTGACTACGATACAGCCGATCGGTTTTTTCAGGATATTATAAAAAGATTTCAGATAGCTGATTGCATATTTTGACGAGTCTACGGCAGCCAGCGAATCCAGATAAGGGTGCGTGCCCAGCCAGAGACCGTCTCCCTGTGCTACTGCTGCAAGTGTGAGTCCCTCCTGGTTGCTTACAAAATCTGAATAAACAAGATTTTGATTATACATACCGGAGCCCGAGAATTTACTTCCATAATCGGAAAGTATATAGATATTATTAATGTATTTGACTGATAATATTTCTGTGGTGACCAGCGAACTGATTTCTGTATAACGCGATGCTTCATCTGCATCTTTCTCATAATTACCTGAATAATATGAATTCAGTATATCATTATCTGCCAGGCTGTCCGCTTTCTGTGCCGCAGTATCCAGTATAAATCCTAGATACTGTGCCAGGGATGATACCGTTGACTTTGCCTCGTTCTCATAGCTTTCATTCAATCCTTGAGCAGCTTTTTCGTAAGATAAAACGCCTAGCAGAATAATCAATATAACAGAAACCATAAAAGCAGCGATCAACCTGTTTTTTATACTATTTCTCTTCCTTATTGACAGTTCCTGCTCATTCCCCAGCTGTACACGGTTCTTGTCTCTCATAAATAACTTTTTCAATTTTACTACCTTTGCACTTAGCCTCTCCAGCAATGCTACCTTTCCATTTTATTAACTGCTCATTTTGCTTTATTTAATGCACAGCCCCCGCTATGTCATTAAATATTTCAACAATCTTCACTAGTTCTTCATGGTATATAAATACAGCATCCGGATGGGATATAGACTTGCTCAAATTGAATTCATTACATAAAGGATACTCAGCAGGACTCCCAAAATAAGCCATATAAGCGAAACAATAAAACGGGGCCACAAAGGCAGAACACTTCTCTCCCTCAGCATTTTATAATCACTATAGGAAGTAAAATCCTCGTCTTTTTTATTTCGCTTCAAAAGATAGGCAGAAAGCTTAATGGAATAACTGACCCAGTCTATGTAACCTCGTTTATCCAGCCACAAGATACCGGTGTATTCTATGGCTAAAACCGCTGAGATTACCAAAGCATCACCAAAAACCCGCAGAACCTGCAACTGAGCCGCCAATTGTCCATTCATATGTGCTATTATGTAGATCAGGGTCAGGGCAGCACAAAGCATGCCTTGTCTTGCGATGAGACCATATAATTCTTTTTGTTTGCGTTTTAAGTTATCCGTCTTTATATTCTGTGACATCAAAACCTCCTGATAGTTCTATATTCCTATATTATATCCCTCACAATATCTGCTAACAAGAAATATATTGCTTCATCGGATAACTTTATATCCGTTCTATCCGTTTACTGTAAAACATTTTTCTTGTGTTTCTCTTCAATACTCTTTATATTTTTACGAAATATAATGATGAAAGCCATACCAATAACAAACGGAATCATCATCACTCTCCACATGGGAACATAGCCAAAATTCTCAGCCATGGCACCTGCTATAATGGGTCCGGCAAGTGTACCAAGGTCCATTCCCACATAATTTGTACTGCTTCCGACACCACGCCTTTCCTTTGAAACTGCTTTCATGGCCAGCGACTGAAGCGCCGGCTGGCAAGCTCCGTATCCGAACGCATTGACAAATGCTGCTATTAGAAAAATAGGCAGGCTGTGCGCCATACTAATGATAAAAAAGGATATCCCTGTCATCATAATGGCCGGTATCGCAATCTTAACAAGACCATATTTATCAGTCAGCTTTCCTATCATGGGCCTGGTAAAGACTAGAGTCAGTGCATATATCGTAAAGAAGAAGCCAATGCCGGTCGATATTCCCTGCTTCCCTGCATAAACTATTAAAAATGAATTAATCGTTGTAAAGCCTATTGCCATAAAGAATATCACTGCAGCCGGCAGCAGTGCTTCTTTTGCAATGATATTGTCTACTCTTATTCTGAACTTTTTCACTTTTGTAAAATTCAACTGAATCCTTGAGGCAACCAGAAATGCGATCACCATGACACAGGCATTGATAAAGTAGGTTTTATGATAACCGATCAGATCTACCAGGGCAAGCCCTATGGTCGGCCCGATGGCCTGCGAAACCACCTGTGCCACAGAATAATACCCCATTCCCGTGTTGAACTTATCTTTAGGCAGCGCCTCTGCAACGATAGCAAGGCAGCAGACATTGCCGAATGCATTTCCGCATCCCTGGAACAGTCTGAATACCATCAGTGAGGAGATTGACTGTGACAGTCCAAATCCCACATAAGCTAACGACATAATCAGCATGGCACCCATAACAAGGTATTTCTTATTGAAGGTATCCATCGCAGGTGCAGAAACTATCTTGAATAAAAGTGCTGTTAAAGCAAACATGCTCATCAGCATTCCTACCTGTGTCGCAGGAGCACCAAGATAATCTGCATACTTGGCAAGCAGCGAATTGCTCATTGTCTGACCAAGATTGAGTGCCATGTTGGCAAAGAAAATACTAACAAACATTTTATTCCAGATCGTTGTTGGTTCACTGTTCTCTATTATGTTTCCCTGAATATCCATCTTTCTTCCAATCCTTACCTTTCTGCCACAGCGCAGGAACTTTTGATTCTGTTTCTGAAGAAAATCACAAGGAGCATGGCGGCTGCAACGGGCAGAAGCATGATGCGCCACATAGAAGCATATCCCATGCTCTCAATGATAACACCTGCTATGACTGGTCCTGCGAGGTTTCCTAAGTCGGTTCCTATATAGTTTGTACAGCTTCCTGCTCCTCTTCGTTCTGAAGGCACACATTTCATACAGAGTGTCTGAACAGCCGGCTGACAGGCTCCATATCCGAAAGCAGATATAAAGGCGGCAACCAGGAACATAGGAAGGCTCGTTGAAAAACTGATGATCAAGAAGGCGATCGAAAAAAAGCACATTGCCGGAACCAGTACCTTAACCAGCCCCAGACGATCAGACAGTTTACCGACCATTGGTCTTGTAAACAGCAGGGTTACAGCATATACGGTAAAGAACAGACCGATACCCTCCACCCCCTGTTTTCCGGCATAAATAATAAGAAATGAATTGATATTACAGTACGCCAGAGAAAGTAAAAGCATAATGACTGCCGGTATAGCCGCTTCTTTGGCAAATATACTATGCAGTGATATAACGAATTTCCTTGCCGGCCTTTTTTCGACTTTTACCCTTAAGGCTGCTATCGCTGCTATGACCATTAGAATTGCACCGATAAAAAAGGTCATATGGTATCCGACGTATTTTACCAGAGTCAGTCCAAGGGTCGGCCCGATAGCCTGACAGGCTGCCTGTGCCAGAGAAAAGAAACCGATACCGGCTCCCATTTTATCCTTCGGCAACGCATCTGCTGCCAGTGCCAGACAACAGGTCGCGGTGAAAGCCTGCCCTGCCCCCTGTATCAGTCTGGAAGCCATTAATAACGGAATACCTGTTGATGCGCTATAGCCAAAGTATGCAACTGACATGACCAGCATGGCTCCTGTCAATATATATTTCCGGTTGAATGAATCAATAGCCGGTGCCGATATCACTTTCAGCAGCAAAGCAGTATAAGTGAACATGCTCATGACCAGACCTACCGTTGTTGCAGTAGCACCAATATGATCTGCATATTTGGCTACCAGCGTATTAACCATCTGCTGGCTGAGATACATAAGAGCATTGGCAATAAAAACACTGATAAAGGTTTTATTCCATATCTTTGTTACCTGTTCCGGTTGTTCCTGTATAGATTTTGTATTCATGTTTCATCCTTCTCTTGTAATTAACGAAATGACCCTGCCAAATAGCTTTACCAGACAGTAATGGACCATTTGTTTGATGTAATCCTGCCCGGTTCCACTGCTGTCATATCTTTCATGGTACCAAGCTCCTCTGTAATTCCTTCTCTTCCTGGCAGGCAGGCCCAGGGCTCTATACAGACAAACGGTGCATCGGTATTAGGCTTATGCCAAAATCCGACATACGGCATCTGCGGAAAATCGACCTGCACCTTACGTCTGCCTTTTTCAGAGGATAATACCACTTTTCTTGGCATATCCTGAAAAACAATGGCGTCCGCAGTAAACAGTTCATGTTTCAGAGGCAGATACTTTTTATCAAGCAGCGGATATGCTTTTCTGATTCCGGTATCAAGCACAGACGGACTGAATACTACCTGATTTGGTATACACTCCTCCAAAAACTCTATCCGATAGTCCTCAAAGCTTAAATTTTCTTCAAGCGGCAGCCGAAACCCCGGGTGTCCTCCCATTCCAAAATACATGATCTCCTGTGAGTTATTGATTACCTTGAACTCTATCTTCAAACATCTGCCCTCAAGTTCATAAATCATGTATAGATGAAAAGCATAGGGGTATACTTCTCTTGTTTCATTGCTGTCCTTAAGCATTAGTATACAGTTGCTGCCGCCAGAGGATACAAGCTCCATTTCGGCATGAGGAAGAAATCCGTGTATATGAGCAGGATAGGACCTGCCCTGAATCATGTAGGTTTCCTTATAATGTCTTCCGACAAAGGGGAAAAGGTTAATTGCCCGCTTTCCCCAGTAGCTTTTATCACCCTGCCATAAATATTCCAATCCTGTTTCTCTGTCACGAATTGACTGCAGTTCGCCTCCTGTCAAGCTGATCTCCACAGCAATCTGGTCATTTGAAATCTGTATCATGAAGTACCTCATTCCTTGTCACTTTTTTTCCTGTAAATCTGTCATTCTTTAGGAGTATAAACTCCCTTTTCACTGTAAGAGACAACACTGAATCCCTTGATATATTTGTAAAGACTGGTGCGCTTCGCCCCTCCGTTACCGCTGACTGATTCCATTTTATAGTCATAGTTTTCGGGGTCAGAAAGAATCTGATTCAAGGTCTCTAATATATCAAGCAGCAGATGATTTTCGAGATTTACCATAAAGTGTCCGGGAAAAATGTAGTCGAATTCTTCAAGACGTTTACATAGTTTTTCAAGTTCATCACGATATGCTTCTATGGTACAGTATTTTGCATAGGGGTCGTCTGGTCTTCCGCCGCTGCCGCAGGCGATTACATCACTGCAGACATCATCTCCGGCAATCAGTCTTTTACCGCTTCTGTCTAAGAACATGGCATGACCTGAATCATGTCCCGGCATCCAGACAAGCTCCACTTCATATCCTCCGCCCAGGTCAAAAACATGATGATTTTGCACCGGTATCAATTCATAATCCTTATATTCCGGTATATCGCTGCGATCAAATTCCAGCCAGATGTTTTCACCGTTCTTATTGAACAGGTAATCCCATGCATGCGGCTTGCATTTTTGCTGTATGTTGTAGATTGCATATTCATGACAGTATACTTTGTCAAAACGTACATTGCCAAGACAATGATCCGGACCTGAATGAGTGTTGACGACCAGCAAAGGCATACCGCCGGTGATCTCATCTATCAGTGCTTTCATATCACCCAGTCCGAATGCCGTATCAATCAACATTGCCTTTTCAGGTCCGATGATCACATACATCCAGACATCGCCCATACCGTCACAGTTATTAGCAAATATTCCATATAGATTTTCTCCGAACTGATATACTTCATAATATGGGTTACAATCGTATATTTTCTGTGTCTTGTCCCGTTCCCGTAATTCCTTCATATATGCCCAGCTTATTTGATTTTGAGGTGGCCCCCATAAAATGCGTTTTGCTTTATTTGCCGTTTGTATCGGCCACATAGAACCTTTCATATGTCAACTCCATTATTCTTATTTTAAGTTTCAGTTTTCTGCAAATTCTGTCTATGACAGCTGATTGATTTCCTTAACCCTGCAGCAGGAAACAAAGTGTCCTGTACTTATCATTTCAAGCTTTTGCGGCTCTTTGCATGCCTCACAGGCATACGGACAACGGGCAGCAAAACGGCAGCCTGGTTTGGGGTCGATCGGTGATACGATTTCTCCCTTGATAACAATTCGTTTTGTAGGGTTATGAATATCAACGGATGGAATCGCTGACAATAAAGCCTTTGAGTAAGGATGAAGCTGATTTTTGAACAGCTCTTCTGTCGAACAGGTCTCTACAAGCTGACCAAGATACATAACACAGATGCTGTCAGAAATGTGCCTGACAACAGACAGGTCATGCGTTACGAACATATAAGTCAGTTTGTTTTCCTGCTGCAGATCCATTAAAAGATTCAGAACCTGTGCCTGAATTGATACATCAAGCGCTGAAACCGGTTCGTCACATACAATGAACTTTGGATTCAGGGCAAGTGCCCTGCCGATTCCGACACGCTGCCTGCGTCCGCCGTCCATTTCATGCGGATATGCATTATGCAGTCTCTTTTCGATACCTACCAGTTCCATCAGTCTGTTTACTTCTTTTTCAAGCGCGGCACCTTTAAATTTGTGCGATAATATCAGAGGCTCTGCTATGGTATCCCTGACAGAAAGTCTTGGATTCAGCGATGAATAAGGATCCTGGAACACAATCTGCATATTCTCACGCAGTCTGTCCAGATCTTTTCTTTTCAAATGAGTAACATCTTCACCCTGAAATATGATCTGTCCTTCGGTCGGTTCCTGCAGATGTATGATGGTCCGTCCCAGCGTTGATTTGCCACAGCCGGATTCACCGACAACACCCATGGTCTTTCCTTCGTCCAGACTAAAGGTTACATCATCCACAGCATGAACAACACCTTTATGGGTAGAAAAGTATTTTTTCAGATGTTTGACTTCTAGTAATGCTGACATTATTTTCTCCTCCTATAACGGTGCTTTCAAACAACGGCACGTATGCCCCGGTGTTATTTCCTGCATACCCACTGCGTCTCTTTTGCAGGCATCGTCTGCATAGGGACAGCGTGGTGAAAAACTACAGCCAGACGGCAGATCTGTCGGATCCGGAGGCATACCAACAATGGGCGACAGACGTCTGGAACTCTTATTCATACCGGGAAGTGCCTTGAAAAGACCTACTGTATAGGGATGAGCCGGCCGGTCAAAGATATCTTCCTTGGCTCCATATTCGATGACTTGTCCGGCATATATAACGGCAACCGTATCACAGGTTTCGGCAACAACACCCAGATCGTGTGTGATCATGATCATGGAAGTATTCAGTTTTTCTTTCAATGCGTTTATCATTTCCAAAACCTGCGCCTGTATTGTCACATCCAGTGCAGTAGTAGGTTCATCTGCTATCAGAAGCATAGGATCACAGGCGAGTGCCATCGCAATGACAACGCGCTGCTTCATACCACCGGAAAACTGATGCGGATACTCATTGGCACGGTCAGCGGAAATACCTACCAGCTCCAGCATATCTTTTGCTCTCTTCATTGCTTGTACTTTATTTGAATCACTGTGGAGTCTGACTGCTTCCGCAATCTGTTCAGCCACACTTTTTACCGGATTCAGCGCAGTCATGGGATCCTGGAATATCATTGAAAGCTTATGTCCTCTGAGCTTACGCATCTCCTGCTCCGGAATACTCATAATATCCTCCTGATCCAGCATGACTTTTCCGGAGTTCTGATAGGTGGAATGATCAGGGAGAATTCTCATAATGGCTTTTGCTATGGAAGTTTTGCCTGCACCTGTCTCACCGACAAGCCCAATGGTCTTTCCCTTATCAAGATCAAACGATACCCCATTCACAGCCATTACTACTTTTCCCTCGGAACGATACTGAACTACCATGTCCTGAACAGACAGAAAATGTTTTGATTCTTCTGTTATATTTTTCATTGTCTTTCCTGCCTTTCCTAATCTTTGAGCTTTGGATCAAGTGCATCACGAATGGCATCGCCAATCAGATTAAAGCTTAAAACACTCAGCATGATAAAAATACCCGGGAACATGATCATATGAGGGTATAGCCGGATATAGTTTCGTGCGGAGGCAAGCATCGCTCCCCATTCCGGCGCCGGCGGCTGTACCCCAAGTCCTATAAAGCTAAGTGAGGATGCAGCAAGGCCTGCACCTGCAATAGACATGGATATTTCAACGATAAGCGGTGCAAACGCATTAGGAATAACATGATGTACAATGATCCGCCATTTGGAGCATTTTATTGAAATCGCAGCTTCAACAAACTCCTGATTACGCAGTGTAAGAATATTCGCTCTCATCATTCTTGCAAAATGCGGTATACCGGCGATACCAAGTGCATAAATACATTTATCAAAACCGGTTCCAAGCACTGCAGATATAGCAATGGCAAGCAGCAGCTGCGGGAATGCAGCCATAACATCCAGAAACCTCATGATCACCTGATCTACCACACCGCCAAAGTAACCTGCAACGGAACCAAGTGCAATGCCAAGGGTCGCAGACATGAATACAGACAGAAATCCAACAGCTAGTGTAAATCTTGCTCCATACAAAATACGCGACAGGATGTCACGACCCAGCTCATCACAGCCAAACGGATGTGCCAGACTTGGCAGCGCATACATGTCCTGCATACTGATCTTTGAATATTCACATTTTAAAATAAATGGTGATATAATCGATAAAACAATCATCAGAGAGATGATTATCACACTGGCCAGCGCCAGAGGATTCTGACAAATTCTTTGCCAGACATAACGAGCAGAGCCAGCACGAGCCATTTGCTTCAGTTTTTTATTTTTATTCTTTTTCTGCATAGCTTCTTTAGGCATCTGCTTTCACCTCTCCTCTTTTTATTCTTTTTTTACTGTGTCCTTCATACTGTGCTTTAATACGAGGATCGATGAATGCATAGATCAGATCGACTAACAGCATAACGACGCTGAAGGTAAATGCTATGTACAGAACACTTCCCTGCACAGCATTATAATCACGGTTATTAATGCTGTTGATCAGATAAGCACCAATACCCGGGATGGAGAATACAGTTTCAATGACAACGGTACCGCCAAGCTGTCCGCCGAAACGACCGCCGCACATGGTAATGATTGGAATCATGGCATTGGGAAGCGCATGCTTATATATAACATCATGTTCAGATACGCCTTTTGCCCTTGCAGTTGATACATAATCGGCACGAATGACCTCCAGCATACTGGATCTTGTCAGCCTCGCGACACCCGCAATACCACCCAGCGCATTGGCAAGGATCGGAAGAATATAGTACTCGAAGCCCTTATCACCGCTTGAAGGCAGTATTCCAAGCTTCAATGCAAACAGTAATACAAGCATTAAGGCAAGCCAGAAATTCGGCATTGAAACACCGATCATGGAAACGAACATGGAGATACGGTCTTCTGCTGAATTAGCATGGGTCGCAGCTCTTATTCCCAAGGGAATACCTACAACCATGGATAGAAGTATACTGAATAATGCCAAGATCAAAGTTCTTGGAAAACGTGTCAGCAGCTCAGCCCCGACATCCGTTCCCTGTACATAGGAATTGCCAAAACTGCCATGCAAGAACAATTGCTGCAGGAAGGAACCCAGACGAATGATATACGGCTGGTTCAGACCAAGCTGTTCCCTTACGGTTTCGACCTGTGCCTGTGTTGCCGAACTGCCCAGAATAATCTCCACAGGATCGCCCGGAACAAAAAACATAAGCGTAAAGATCAAAATAGCAACTCCGACCAGAATTGGTATCATTAATAAAATTCGCTTTAAAATGTATTTACTCATTCTTTACTCCTTACAAAATTGATGGTGCACATGCGGAAAAATTTACTTTTGAGCGCACATGCACCATCATAATAATTCCAGACAACTGCTTATTTCTGATCTACCGTTTATTCTACTACAGACTGATAATCATCTGCTACGCTTACAGTACTAGGAGTAACATTGCCGAAACCATCCTGGATAATATTTGTTATGCCATCCTGACCAATATAATAAGAATAGTTCCAGAACATTCCAACACCATATGCCTGATCCTTCAGATATTCATGAAATGCATCAACTGCATCTGCACTGGTCGTTTCTATATTGGATGCTGTTTCAAGAAGCTGCTGCAGGGTGTCGTCATGTGTAAAGCATGCACTTCCGTTATCAAAAGAGTTGGTATCAAATACATTCTGCCATACTGTAGTTACATAATCTGTTGTGGACTTTGAATCAACAATGATATCCCACTGTGTATCATCATATTTATAAGAGTTGAACAAGGCCTGATCGTAAGGTGTAAGTTCTACCGTAATACCAAGCTCTGCAAGATATGCCTGGACAACCGTAAGGCCTGCTGTTGCTGCTGTTGAGTTCTGATACATCAGACGAAGTGTAATTCCGCCGTCTGGATATCCTGCATCAGACATAAGTTGCTTTGCCTTGTCAAAATCATATCCGTAATAATCTTCGCTGTTCCATGAATCGTTATAATCACTGGCTACATCCGGAGAGAAGTCATGGCAGACAGAACCATTGGTCGCTGTATTACCATATGCCTGACGTACAGCTTCAAAGTCAATTCCATATAACACAGCCTGACGCAGCAGCTGATTATCAGCGAAAACACTGTTATCATTATTGAACATCATGACGTACATACGTCCGTTTTCATCGCCATATGAAGTATAACCATCAACATTGGTTCCATCCTCATTTATGAAAGATCCAATTTCGTAAGCCGGAACATTCTGCACCAGATCTGCTTCTCCGTTCTGGAGTGCAATAACACGCATAGATGCTTCTGTAATTACATTGACCGTGATCTTTTCGAAGGTCTGTACATCATAGTAGCTTCTCAGACTTAAGTCTGTCTGCCAGTAATCTGCATTCTTTTCAAGGGTCGTATGACTTCCTGAAACTGTTTCCACCAGATTATATGCACCTGTTGTTGCAGGAGCAGTCGCCTTGTCTGCATCAGATGCTGCAGAAAACCATGCCTCACTGATAACCGGTACTGTTGTTAAGCACCATTCCATGGCACCCTTTGAGGAGGAATTGAGAGTCAGACGAACTGTGTAATCTCCGGTTGCTTCGATCTTGCTCAGATATCCGTTCAGTTTTTCCATCGTTCCGCTTGCAATTGCCTGTTCATAGCTGTAAACAACATCGGAAGCTTTGATTGCATTTCCCTGTGAATCATGAATATAATCATAGATTTCAACATCAACGGTCAGAGAATCTACAACTGTAACTGTCTTTGCCATCTGGCCTTGCAGATCTTCAACACTTGCACCAAGACCAAGGCTTGCGCATAAACAGTCATACATCATTCTGTAGGTATGATGGCGTCCGCCGGAATCTCCGCCGAACGGGGAAAGATCACCGACATCCGAACCGATAACAAAGGTCAGATCTTTAGGTGTATCACTTGCAGTACTTGTACTTGAATTATCTGCTGTTCCGGTTGTGCCTGCCGGTGTGTCAGTAGCAGTACTGCCTGTGCTTGAATCTGTCGTAGTCGTTGCATTGGTAGCTGATGAATTACTGGAACAACCAACCAGCATCGTTGTCATAAGCCCTATCATTACAAAAAGTGCAAGTAATGAACGGAAGCTAAGACTGAAACTTTTTTTCATAATTTTTTCCTCCTGGATTATGTAGTAGCTACAGCTGGATTGCTGTATATTCAAAGGAAACGAAGAATGACAAAAATTTATATCCCCAATAATACTTATATTGTTTATTTTGCCCATATAATCACAAATACTTCGTTTTTCTTTGTAAGGTTATTATATATAAAATCACTTTTCGTATCAATTCAGATTGGGAATTGGCTACTATGCACAAAAAGAATAATTGCGCCATCATCCTGCCATATTTTATGTACAACAAAAAAAAGGCTGGCCTTGAAAACCAGTCTTTTTAATGGAAACAGGCATTTTGACACACATTTGCCTGTCATCATCACCCGTTCCTGCATAAATTTATTTTTATCTGAAGGTAATTATTCATT
>QKDK01000303.1 GCA_003252135.1 Clostridia bacterium | reverse complement strand
ACTGTCTCAGTATCAGAACCGCCTGAATCCTCATACGCTTTTTTATCTCCTTCTGTTCTGCTATTTACTACGCCCGATTCTTCATTTTTGTCTGGCAGCATATATTTTTTTAAAATCGGTTCGATCAAAAATGTCAGAAGATACATTATGATTCCCGGAATCACGAGCATACTGAACAAAGGAATATTAAAGTTCACATAGGCATATCCTGTAAAAAGAAGAACAGCCGAAACAACCAGAAGCTCTGGCAAATGCCTCAGCGACATCAATAGCGAAAACCGCAGCAGTTTGCCTGTCTTCATATAAAATCTCGATAAGTTGATACAGCAAAAGAAAAATATACCAAGAAGCAAAACAGCCAGAGCATCATAAAACAGAAGCAGATAAATACCCGCTATTGACTGCATTTCACCTGCAGCTTCTCTGCCGAAAAAAATTCCGGCACCGATAATGATGAAAAGAAGGGTTATGATAATCCCCTGAAGCATCGTTCGTAAAAAGGATCTGAAAAATTCCTGCCAGGGGTATCCCCTGCCTTTCCGTATCGATTTTATGGATGCATAATAGAAGGAGGACGTCGCCCCTGCCATTGTTATGACAGGGACACAGCAGATCAGCCACAAAATAGTGACCAGAATGATCTGTCCCAAATGGTTTAATATCTGCACAATACGATTCCCATAGTTTTCCATACTTTACCTTCACCCCACTTTGAAGATATTCTGATCGGCTGCCGCATATCAGGATGCAGCTGCCAGCCTTTCTTACCTATGTTTTACTGCCTGATTTCATAACTGGTCAGATCAGGAAGTTCATCAAGTGTAATTACCTTCTCATGGTCATACACTTTCAACAGCATGGATTCTTCTGTATATTTCTCAGAAAGCTTGATGACAAGTCCGGTATCTACAACGAAATCACCCTGCCACGTTGCAAAAAATCCCCACATTGCACCGTCTCTGATTGCAAGATCTGGATCGAACAGACAGCCGTTCTCCGAAAGAACTACCATCTTTGCCGGACTGGTGTAATTCACCGCTTCCATGTATTTTCCTATCTGTGATGTATATACATGCTCACCGGGATAAATATCCTCGCCAATAATATCCACATATTCATCTCCTGGATACCAGGATGCATCCTGGCCATTCCAAAGCCAGATCAGATTGTCAAGCTCATACTCATTGGTCAGCGTATCATACAGCAGCACCCATAGCTTTTTGTATGCTTCTGCTCCTGACGCCCCCCACCAGAACCATCCGCCGCTTGCTTCATGCAAAGGTCTCCACAATGCCCGTACATCTGCATCTTCGAGTTTCTGCAGCTCACCTGCTATGACTTTGATATCATCAAGAAGAAGCTGATACCCCTCTTCATCTTCGCCGTTCATGATCTTTGCCAGGTCAATATTGGTTTCTTCTGTATAAAATCCTCTGTACCAGGTGCCGGTCAGGTATTTTTCCGGTGCATTCCAATGCCAGCACATGGTCACAATACCGCCCTTTTCATTAAATTCAAGCGCATAATCCACCGCTTTTGAAACAGAGCCGTTAGCTATTCTCGAGCTGGATGCTTCGATCAGGTCAAGGCCAAGCACAGCCGGAAACTTTCCGCCTGTTGTTTTCCAGATGGCTTTGATCTCATCACCGTACATACCGGTATCACAATACTGACCCGATAAAAAGTATTCACCGTAAATATCTGTCATATAACTCATCAGCCGCTTCGCACAATCCGCTGCGTTTGGATTTACAAGGTCTGCCGAAACCTGATATATGGATGTATCCAGTTCTTTTGATTGTTTTACTGTCATATAGTCAAATTTTATCCATCCCCAGCTTTTTACAAGAGATATGATATGACTCCCCTCTTCAAAATAAATTCGTTCAGCAACAGAAAATGAAATACTGTCCTTTTTCGATGAAATGGATGCTGTATTTGTTCCGTCAACATAAACATCGTTCGCTTTCTCACCGCCGATACCTGATGTCGCAAAATAAAGATCGTAAAACCCTGCGGTCGTAATGTTAATTGTAATTGCACAGGAATCACCTTCGTTTTCAAAACCTTCCACATATGCTTCATTGGAATAGTTCTTGCCGCCTTCTTTTGCAGAAACACTTCCGGTAAAGCTTCCGTCTTCCGCTTCATATGTTACATCCGGCACTGTAATCGCACTGTCTGTATTCTGTGTGCCGTCTTCTGCAGCATCTGTTGCAGAGGGATCCGTTGCAGAAACACCTGTAGCAGGAATGTTCTGTTCAGTATCTCCCAATGTTGTCTGTTGTTTGCCGCATGCACTTCCTGTTGTAGCGATCAGCATGACCAATATCGTGAGAACTGCATAAACTCTGATATTTCTTTTTGTTTTCATATCATATCCTTCTCTCTTTTTGCTATAGTGCACGATAGTGCATTTATAAAACTCGAAAAAATCGATAGTATTCTGTATTATATATGCATTATATCAAGTTAACCTCAAATAAAAACCATTACTTTTTTGCTTTTTGCACAATAGAAATTAGTGTTTTATAGTTTTGCTGCTTTTTTCATATACATTTTAACAACAGTCAGACACATTTGATTTCGTGCACGTTTGTGCACCGAAAAGCAAAAATCAACTGTGCATAAACATATATCCCACGGGCGGCTGCACTATCAGTCAGTCTGCTGATATCTGTCAGCGTAGTTCATTCATATATTTATGCACAGGCTTTTCAGGTCTGTCTTACATCTGTGACAAAATTTATTGTTCAATTTCGGTCGGCAGCATTGAATTCAGCTTTTCACCGGCGATCCTTTCGATGATTCTCTGAATATGATCTCAACATTCACTGTAACGATTTCATTAGGGAACCCGGGGTTGGCCAGCCGCCATATGATCTGCTGGACCAGTCTTTTCCCAAGCCGCTGATTTCCTACTCTGACTGTCGTCAGAAAAGGCTCCATCTGAGAAGCAATCACTTCTACGTTGTCATACCCCGTAACTGCAATATCCTGCGGTATCTGTTTCCCGCAGCTTTTATAGTAGCGGATAACATCGAGTGCAATGTCATCATTGCCGCAGACAACAGCCTCCGGTGTTTCCTTCCATCCGGCAAGAATATCTGTAACTTCTGCAGTATTATAATACCGCTGCGGTCTGCTAGCCGTTGCCATATAGGAAAATTCAGGATCAAGACCCGCTTCTTTCATCGCTGTCAGATAACCGTTATAACGATCCAGTATAGTCCGGCAGTATGTGATATCACCAATGAAAGCAATTCTTTTCCTGCCCTGGGCAAGAAGACTTTCCGTAATTCGTCTTACGCTGTAAAAACCTTCTGTCAGAATGATATCGCCGCAGGCGAGCGTCTGTACCAGATCTGCAGGTGCATCCAGAAATACGATAGGCAGATTCTTTTTTCTTACCTTTTCAATATACTCATTTCGGAAAACACAAAGCATAATAACAGCATCAACATCTTCATGCAGATCTCTTGGCAAAATCAGATT
>QKDK01000359.1 GCA_003252135.1 Clostridia bacterium | reverse complement strand
AGCGCAGGAGTGAGGAGAAATATGGAATATGGTATTTTCAATGATATGTCCGGCATGCCAGATCGTACTTCAAGATGGTGATGCAGTTTGTGCCGCAGGACAGGCATATGATGAAAAGCCGCTTGCTAGAACAGATGCAGAGTGTTACAATAGCGATAACAGAGCTGAACGAAATTCCTTTAAATGAATGGAAAAAAGAATGCAGAATAACAAGGAAACATTTCACAATCAGGATAATAAATTGACAACTGGGAACATAATTAAGGTGACCTTCCTGCGGCTGATCCATTTAAAACGCCTCTGGATGCTTTTACTTTTTCCAATCTCGCTTCTGCTTGTACAGCTGGCCAAGGTGAACATGACATTTGCAGAGAGCGTGTATGCGGATGGCTTTTATAAGATCTATTCACAGATATTTTCTTCCGTTACGGGTCTGGTTCCTTTTTCTGTAGCAGAGGCAGGTATTCTTTCGGGTTTTATTGTTATACCGGCTGCACTTATTATCTGGGTCATCAGAATAATGAAAGCCAGAGGTGAAAGGAGCTTTTATGTCTTTCGCGGAATTATTAATCTTTTATGTCTTGGAAGTCTGATCTACTTTATGCTGATGTTAGGCTGTGGTATCAATTACTACAGAGAGCCTTTCTCATATTTTGCCGATTTAACGATTCAGGATTCCTCTGTTGATGAACTTTATGGACTATGCAGTGAACTAGCCAGCCGCGCCAGTGAAGCAAGAGCACAGCTCACTTCGTTTGATGACGAAGGCGTCTATCAGCTTCCAATGAGCCAGAATGAACTGGAAGAGTTATGTCTAAAAGCATACAAAACAGCAGGAGAAGAGTATCCTGTGTTTACGGGGATCTACCCTGCATCGAAAGCTGTGCATTTTTCGACATTTATGTCAAGAACTGAACTGACAGGTATATTTGTGCCGTTTACCATGGAGGCCAATGTAAATACAGAGGCTTCAGATTACTCGATTGCATCAACGATCTGTCATGAACAGGCGCATCTACGCGGTTTTATACGTGAAGATGAAGCAAACTATATAAGCTACCTGGTCTGTACCGCTTCAGATTCCTATGATCTGCAGTACAGCGGTCTGATGGAAGCACTGATACTTGCAGGCAACAAGCTGTATGCAGGAAGTACTGAACTGTATTATGAGGCACGTGCTTTATACAGTGACGGGGTCATCAATGATCTAAGGGCCAACTCGGCATACTGGAGTCAGTTTCGGGATACAAAGATCAGTAATACAACAGATAAGCTGAATGATTCTTATCTGAAGGCGAACAATCAGTCAGATGGAGTACAGAGCTACGGACGAATGGTCGATCTGCTGCTGGCAGAATACAGACAGAAGCATCAGGTAAGGTGACGCGAATGGGAAAAATAGGTAACACCATGCTGCATGGTGACAGAAAGACAAAGATTTTTTTATGGGGAATTGCGGTACTTATTGCAGCAGCCCTGGCTTTTGCTGTTATATTTGCATTGACCGTGAAGGTGATCTTTATCATCCTGACCATGCTCTGTATCGGATGTATATTAATTCTTGGGAGGTCTTCAACACTTACAGATATCGGTTCGGAAGATGAGCAGACGGAATCAGAGAATATCAGGGACAGCAGAACTAAAGAACCGGAACAAGCGGGTGCTAAGCAGAAAGATATGCTCAATACTGAACCTGAGCCTTTGGATAAAGTAAGTGGATTAGAAAGTGAAATAATAGAGCAAGTAATAGACAAGGACAAAGACAAGGACAAAGACAAGGACAAAGACAAGGACAAAGACAAGGACAAAGACAAGGACAAAGATAAGGACAAAGACAAGGACAAAGATAAGGACAAAGACAAGGACAAAGATAAAGATAAGGATAAAACAGAGCAGGAACAGGATACCGAAAGACAGGTACCACCAGAACCTGAACGAAAAGATCCTGACAAGGTGTTTGAACAGTATAATGAAAAAAAATTGAAAAAAATACTGGTCTCCTACAAGGTCAAAAAAGTGCACAGACCTGTCCTGATCGATCTTTGCCTCAGCGAACGGATCAAACAATGTCCGGCTTATATGTGGGTCGATAAAAGCAGAGCATATTTTCTTGTACTGGAAGAGAAACCGCGATTATTTACCCGAAGTTTAGAAAGTACGATCAGGATAAGCTATGAGAAGGGAGCGCTTGCCAATCCTCAGGAGGATTATAAAGCATTGCGCATGAGCACAGCCATGAGCAGCGTATTTGGTAATCTGGTTCCTTCTTATTATGAAGAGGGTATGAACCGTCAGATTACAAGTCATAAAAATCTATATATTATTCTGCCTGATATAAAACTTACCTGCATGTCGGCAAAGGCTGCATTTGAACTGCTGCATGCGGAATTTGTCCTTCCACCTCAGTATGGACTCTCAGACAGGGCCGGCATATTTGTTCAGGCGGCTTATAAGCAGAAGGTACTCTGGCAGGACGGGGTGCTGACTACGACTGAATATAAGGAAAAAATCAAGAATGTACTGCAGAGTATGATTGATTCAAGCATTTCCAGAAATGAATTTCAGTCAAATATAGAACAGCTTGTTATGAAGCAGATCATTACCAGAGATTATGCATCTTATTATGAGGAACACTGGGAAAAGAAAACTTCCAGATAGAAATTCTTTAAAACTTTTTGCGGAGTGTGTAAAGCTGCAAGAATGGAGAAAGGCAGAGGGGGAGAACCATGGGAAAAGCACCGAGACAGGGAGACATATATAAGCATTTTAATGGGAAGCATTATCAGATCACAGCCATTGCTTTTCATGCGGATACAGAAGAACGGCTGGTCGTGTATCAGGCGATGTACGGAGATTACAAGACATATGTACGAAGCTATGCCAATTTTACCGCTGTACTTGATAAGTCACAGTATCCGGAGGCCAGCCAGGAACATCGGTTTGAATATGTTCCAAGACCTTATGGCAGCAAAGAGGATGAAAGCTACGAGGAAGATATGAATGAGGCGTATATGGCGGAAGCTGAATCCTATGCGGAGAACAGCAACACTGTACAGCCAATTGAGACCGATACTAACAATGCGGAGAAAGCAGAGGATCTGAAAGCAGCGGATATAACTGCAGAAGCCGTGAAAGCAGAAGAAGTGGTAACAGAAGACACATCAGGGACAGCTTCCATAAAGGAAACACAGTCTGGTAAACCGGCAGATGAGGAGAAGGTCACGATTCGTGTCATGACTTTGAAAGCGGACGCAGACGAGACAAAGACTGACATAGAAGAGGAACAGGTCGATCCGGATCTTCTGGCTTTTCTGGATGCAGACGGTTATGCCGAGAAAATTGAGATGCTATATTATATAAGAAAGAAAATGACAGAAAATATGATGAGTGCCATTGAGGCATCGCTTGAGATACCAAGGACCGATGGAACTATAGACGAGCGTATTATGCTGGTAAGAAATCATCTTGCAACCAGAGCAAGGTTTGAGGGTGCCCGCTT
>QKDK01000070.1 GCA_003252135.1 Clostridia bacterium | reverse complement strand
ATTTCAATATATAAGATGTTCTAATTCTCACAAGATTTGTGTTTAGCATATCAGAAAGCAGATAACTCGCTTCGCTCAGACAGATCTGTTTTCTGATAAAACGCAAATCATGTGAGGAAAGAACATCTAATATATTTCCATAGGCGCATTCGTTCATTTGGTTTTGTGCAAACTGACACGTAATTCACGAAAGAGGGCTATTCGCCCCTGGCATCATCAAGATTGCATGATAGATCTTTGCTATTACCAGAAGCTCAAGAGTTATTATCCCATATCCGCCGGCAATACCAGTCAGTAAGCGCCTTGGATTTGTTGATTCTGCAATATGAAAACGCTGGAGCAGCCAGTCTGCAGCCATACAGATGCAGCCGGCGATCGCTGCAGGAGCACAGACAGCTTTGACTGCGAACAGAATAATGCCCATTATATTTCCTATGAAAACACCGGTGCACCTTGCACAAACAGGAAACTGGTAATCAAACAGGAAAAAGCTTCGTTCCGGTCTCTGGTGACACCCTGTCGATGCCCCCAGTCTCATCAATGACTTCCAGCATCTGTCGCAGTTCAAATGTCTGCACTTTTCTGTACGAGTTTTACTTTTCATTTTCCCAGCCAGTTTCTTATGCATTCTGTATACCTGCCGTTCATAGTAAAGATTTGACCAGTTTATTCCTTTAAAAGTGTTTTCATCTTCATTTATGCTTTGAATTTTTTACCGCAGTTCTGGCAGACCCAGAAGGCCTGTCTTGTGGTTCTTCCTTTTCCCATTCCAAACAATCCGCACAGCCATCCGGGAGGTCCGAGCAGTACATAACCGCAGCACCCTTTGCCCAGTCCATACCCTTTCTGTCTTGTTTCGGATTCCTCGATAATATAACAACGGTCATCATTGCATCTTGGACATACCATACCATTTCCTCCCATATATTAACAATATGCCTTTTTACAGCTCATAAGATTTCACTTTACAGCATTTTATGTCTGCTCAGGCTTTTTTATGGTTGAATTATAGCATGACAAATCCTGTGAATCAACAAAAGTGAGCTTTTCTAATCACCGTATCCCGATATTCTAATCTGTTTCTCATAAAGCCCTGTCTCACCTATTTGTTCAGTACTAAGAGATTCGCTTATCCCAAATGTAAATGCAGTTCTTGCCTTTTTGTTTTGCCTGATACAAAGCTGCGTCACCTCGTTTTAACAGATCATCAGGGCTAATGGATTCTTCTGTGTCCCTGGCAACACCGATGCTCACGGACAGCATGGGATAATTCAGGTCTTCTCTGAAACGCTTTTCCATGAGCAGGCGTACTTCTTCTCCTGTTCTTTCGACACTTTTAAGATCGATCAGATCAGGAAGCACCACAAGAAATTCGTCACCGCCCAGTCTGAATATCTTCTGTTCTCTAAAATACTTCTTCAGCTGATTGGCAATATCAATGAGTACACCATCCCCAACAGGATGTCCGTATGTATCATTTACATGCTTAAAGTTATCTACATCAAGAAAAAGAAGCGTCAGCCGGTGCTTTCCTCTGTTATTTTCAATATACTCATTCAGATAACGCCGGTTAAAAAGTCCGGTAAGATAATCAGTATTCGCATCAAGAAGAGTTTTTTCATATACCTTTTGTTCCAGTGTCACATCTCGAAACATCACCAGTGACCCGACAACATTTCCAAAAACATCGATCAGATTTTCCTTTAGCATTTCAAGAATGATATCTTCACCGGTTGCAGGCATGTGTGCATGGTATTTTTTTCTTATACCTTCAATTGCCTGCAGGGAAGCCATCGATTCCCATTCCCTGAAGGTCGTGCCAGTCATTTTTTCTTTCGCAATGCCAAATACTCCGGCCAGTCTTTTATTTACACTTTGAATTACATCTTCAGTATTCAACAGCGCAGCAGAAAAAGGCAGACTGTCCAGCATAATGTTCAATTCTATATAGAGATTGCTAAGATTGGTAATATCGTGCGCGATACCGACTGTCCCAAGGATCTCGCCATTTTCCGCGAATATCGGTGATTTATATGTTTTCAAAAGACGCATGCCGTCTTTACATTTTACTTTTTCTTCAAATAAACAGGTCTCTCTTTTTTCCTGAACCGTTTCATCAGTTTCAAGACAGACATATTCACCTTTTTTATATTCTGCCATATCCAGGTCCCAGATATAACAATGCCCGCGCCCTGTGATCTGTTCTTTTGTTTTATCGACCGCTTTGCAGAAGCTGTCGTTGACTTTCCAGTGCACACCATTGATATCCTTGTACCAGATCATATCCGGAATGGTATCAATCGTAGTATCAAGATAATTTTTAGTAAGCCAGTATTCTTTTTCCAAAAGCAGCTTTTCTAAAAGCTTTCTATATGAATACTGAACATATACTTTCGTCATCGGTTTTTGCCAAACAGCCGCATATACCGCCATCTGTTTTTCGGAATACTGTTCAAGCACAGCCTGTTCTGCGCATAAGACAAATATATGATCCTTGCTCTGCTGTGTATCCAAAGAAGAAACCGGCTGCGCCTCCAGGTCCCAGATGATAATATCCCCTGCAATAGTGTTCTCCTGTTCTTCTTCAGTAAAAAGAAAATACGTCAGATGAAATCTCTCACTCACATGAACATCTGACAGTATCTCAATCAACTGATTATCCCTGCTGTAAACCACTACATTATAATAGCACTGATACATAAAAACCCCGCCTTTCTAACTCACCCATAACAAAATACGCATCATTCAATAAAAACGATCATTTTCTGGTACTATTATACTATATGAATCATCTGTCAGCAACGAAAAGATACAAAAAAGGCAGTACAAGCCCTGCCTTCTTCACGTTTTGTAACATTTTTGATCTGTAATTTCTATTCTCATGGATTATCTGTCAAAGTGTAGGGTTTCCTCTAAACCCAGCATAAGATTCATGTTCTGTATGGCTGCTCCGGAAGCACCTTTTCCAAGATTATCAAGACGTGTCAGCAGCATGGCTGTCCCTTTGCTCTCATTGCCGAAAATAAAAATCTCAGCACAGTTTGTATCATTACAAGCTGTTACATCCAGCCCACCGTCAAAAAGAAAACTTTCATCCTGATAAGGCATGACTTTCACAAATGCCTCACCTGCATAATGCTTTTCCAGAAGCTCATGAATCGCTTTTACACTTATGTTTTTTTGCAGCAGCTCGGTATGCACCGGAACTGATACGCCCATTCCTTTATAATAATCACAAACCACCGGCAGGAATACAGGACATCTGGTTATTCCTGTGCGCATCATCATTTCGGGAAGATGTTTATGATTCAGTGACAGGCCATAGGGTCTTGGTGCTTTTGTATATGGGTTGTCACCTTCATTCGCTTCGTATTTTTCAATCAGAGCTTTACCACCGCCGCTGTAGCCTGTCAGTCCAAATATGCTCAAGGGATAATCCTGCTGCATGACACCATAATGAACAAGCGGAAACACCGCTAATGTAAATGCACTTGCATAGCATCCTGGATTGCTGACTCTTTTACCGGTCCTGATTGCTTCTCTGTGTTCTGCGGACAGTTCCGGAATTCCATATGCCCAGTCATCACAGGCGCGGTATGCAGTGCTGGCATCGATCACGCGGGTTGACGGATTTGAAATCAGGGACACCGCTTCTCTGGATGCATCATCCGGCAGGCACAGGAATACAATATCCGCTTCATTCAGGCACTTTGCCCGTTTAGCTGGGTCTCTTCGTTCTTCATACGGAATCGTGATCAAATCAAGTTCCTGATATTTTTTTAAGTAGTCATGGATTTTAAGTCCTGTAGTACCCGACTGTCCGTCAACGAATATACTTTTTTTCATATTTCCGCTACCTTTCTTTGTATAATAATACATATAATTGCATTATTATACCTTTGTTATTTTATTCTGTCAATCCTTGATTCTGTTGCTTTCAGGATAATGTATACCTGAACACTTTCGTTATCCAGTCGCTTTCTACGCTTTTCTTTAATGTTCAAATGAAGCCGCCGAATTTATCGTTTTGTATATAATCTTAAGTCTGTTATAAAACTGTGCATAAAAATTCACGTCACTTGTATAACTATCCAGGTAAAACAGTTTCAGGAACTGCATATTGAATGCCCGCAGTTCTTCCGGCGAGACTTTTCCTGCGTATTCCTTCTGAATTTTTGCAAGAAGCATATGCCATTGTATTATATACTTTTCGTATTCCTTCAGACCCTCAATGCCCAGCCACTTTGATATCTTGATCTTTCCTCCGTTCTGCATCCCGCATTCATTGATCTGATGTACATACCAGAGCTCTTCATTGCGGTAGAGACGGCCTAATGGAAACAGACGGCAAAGTACCGGCCGAAAGCCATGAATACTGCATCTGCCTTTGTCATCGAGAAAGCTGCATACTTCACGATCCGAGACCATCAAAAGGTTCGGCAGTATTATCCCATCACACATATTCAGTTCAATCCTGCCTGCTAACAGTTCCTGAAAGCTGCACTGCAGGTTGGTCGTTAACAGACTGATATCATAGGGATCCAGTTGTATGGAACGTCCCATTCCATTGCAGCAGCCTGTACAGCCGATGCAGTCATTGCATAGCAGTCTTACCATATCATTGCCTGTATATAATTTCCCGTCCGTCATGGTTTCAAGATCGACATTTTTTCTCATGATTCCTCCTCATTCATCCGCTGATCTTTGCATATATCAAGTTTTAACGAGCGGTTACACGCGAGGCACAAACTTGTTTGCTTTATGGTATCACAAACAATAAGTAAAGAACAAGATGTTCGAGCCCTTTGCAAGAATATCGCAGTTCTTTTATACTATTCGTAATACAGGACATTAACATCTTCAAGTCCGGAAAGCAGCGGTTTCTTCGAATAAAAGTTTGCCGGAGTATTGAAGCATTCTATGATCAGCTTATTGTTCTTTTGTAACGCATGCCGGGCATCAAATACGAACGGCTCCCAAAACAGCACACCAAGATCGGTATCATTTAGTATGATGCGGGCAAACTCATGCACCTTGCCGATCGTTATCTTTTCATCCCCCGTAATCTCTTTATCATAGATGAATTCAATCTCACAGACGACTTTTCCAGAATAATTTTTAAAATCAGGTAACTCATTCCAATACAGCGGCATATTAGCAGTTATTTTTCTTCCATCCTCAAATGTCATGCTCCAGCTGCCTGCAATCTCATATTGTTTGAAGTCTTTATCGCTGCGCAATGGCTGACTGTCCTGCTCATCCATATTTTCTTTTCTGTCCATCAGATAAACAACAGATTCACGCGGCTGCAAGGTCAGGGGCACCTGTGTGAGCGCTCCCGCTGATTGATATGCCACATGCAGGGTTGTGCCAAGGTTGCTATCCATGCAGTCAAAAGGCTTCACAATAACCTTATTTACCGTCCCCGTGAAAGCATCCAGACTCCAAATAGCGCCAGTGTATGGAAGAACCAGTTTTGTTTCAATTAATTCTTCCCCTTCATTGGTAAATAGAAATAATTCCTGCTCTGCTTTTTGTCCGTGCGTCATCCGCAGTGAACGTTTTGGTGTAATTGTCTGGAATCGGTCGGCGCTAAAGCTTCGCAGCTGATCGATCAGCGCGGTTTCACTTTCTGCGATCCATGCTTTGGCTCCTGTCATTTTAACAGCCTCGTCAGAATCCAGTACTACAAGGTGTCCCCCTTGCTTTATAAACAGCGAGAGCACTTCCTTGCACGCATGATATCTGTCTGCATCTTCAATAATTACAACCGAATAGGACTGGGCCTTAATGATGATTCTGCCGTCCTGTATCTGACACTCCGAAAGCTGGCATAATTCTTCTTCCAGATAATTGAACTCGATCTGATTCTCAAAGAGCATCTTTGCTGCTTTCCAGGGTAAATGGTGTGCTTCACAGAGTATGGCTACCGATGCGCTGTTCGTGTAATCTGTCATTAAAAAGCTCATCCGCTTCATATAATCTGAAATCTGCCGGTAAAACGGCCACCAGGTATTGTTCGGACCAACATCCGGCGGGCGCTCTCCAAAGCGCCGTTCACCGTCCACCGAATAAAAGAAGGCGTGCGGGTACAAGAGATTGACTCCTCTGACAAACAACCAGTCCATATACCATTTCATATCGCGTACGGTAAAGGCCCACTCGATTTTTCCGGCACCGCAGCAGGCAAAACACTCATTGCCATTTCGTCTTATGCCTCTGTGCCTTGCGCTGTCCGAGGTACATTTTGCCATGGTGCTGTGCTGTCCTTCTATACCAAGGTTATCTTCCGGTGCTACCCATCGCCATACCACATCCTGAGCAGGCATCTGGAAATACTTCATGAATCCGATATCATCACTCTCATGCGGATGACCTGTCAGCGCGATGTTATGCGCTTCGCACCATGCCGACAACGGCTTGTAATAGGTTTCTTCCATCCTTTTATTGACTGCTGTTCTATATTTTTTCTGCGCTTTTATTGCAGCTTCTCTGACTGCTCCTTTCACAATGCCGTTGTCCGAAGTGTCCTCCCATAACAGGAACAGTTCGTTTTCGGACAGTTTATACTCCTGTGCAAAAAGCAGAAAGTCTTTCGTCCAGGCCAGAAGCCCTGCTTCGTGATCGCGTCCCATGATGTCTGGTTCATCCGTGAACATGCCGATGACAGTTTCTCCGAAATGCTCCTTCAGAACCTCGTAGTATCGCTCATGTGTCAGCTTCATGAATTCCAAAACCGCATCGGGATTCAGTAAATCAGCTGACGGCGGCTCATTGCCTTCACCATCATCCTCACCAAAGTGAATCCCCCTTATATGTCCGCCTGTGAATTTATCAAAAAAAGCAAAGACTGCCCATTCCTCGTTATCTTCCGCCAGTTTGTCTAATGCTATCACACCACGTTCTTCTTTCAGTCCGTGTACTGTTGAAAGCTCATAACCCTCCGCCGATTTTCTGACTGCCAGCGCTGTCAGCAGATCTTTCTGTTCCGCTTCATTCAGGGTAAGAGACGGTGCTCTGCCCTCTGCCTTTTTCATCTTCAGACCCCTGCTCGCATATTCCTGATGGTTCTTAACGACCATTCCATGAGCAGAGCCGGAAGGATACATGGCCTCATCATATAGAACGACCTTCATATTAAGCTTCTTTGCCTCTTCGACCATGATGGTCACATACTTCATAAATTCATCGGATAGATATACCAGTTCTTTTGGTACACCGATTCTCGGATGTATTACGAACCCGTTTACTCCTTTATTATAAAAATCATGAATCTGATGTATCAACTCTTCCTTTGTTAATGTATCGTTCAGAAACCAGAAAGGAATCGGAGTAAATTCATTCTTCGGATTTTTTATGCCCTCTATGATCAGCTCCAGGCTCCGGCTTTTTTCTGATGTTTGTTCCATTGTATTCTCCTCAATATTTGTTGTTTAATATCACAGCTTATTTTACCCTGTTTTGCTATGAAAATCTATAATCTTTTTCTTTCCTTTGCTGATAAAGAATAACTATACAGGCTCTTTCTCGGTAAACAGCATCTTAAAAAAAGGAAAATCCGCAAAACAGTCTTACCGTAAACAAAAAGCATCGCCAGCCAGGATATCTCCTGCCCTGGCAATGCCAGCTGATTACAATGTAAAAAGTAACCTGTTATAAAAAATCTCGCTTATGGTCATTCTTTATCTGGTCTTTGTGCAAAAGACATAGTTCTTTAATCTTTCCAGTGCTTCCTGCAGTAACGACATAGGCAATGCAAGATTCATCCGTATGGTTCCTTCTTTATGGAACGGACGTCCGTCCTGCCAGATGACACCGACAGATATACCGGCCCTGATCAGATCATCCAGCGATATTTCATGCTCACGGCACCATCCTTCACAATTTAAGAAAAGCATGTAAGTGCCCTGCGGTCTGAAAAGTGAAATCCCTTTAAAATTATCCAGTATATACTGATATGCATATGCTGCGTTGTCAGAAAGCACCTTGCGCAGTTCGTCGACCCATTCAGCTCCTTCCGCTGAATAAGCACCGATCAGTGCATGAACCGAGAGCACATTGTGCATATTATAGTGTGTCAGAGAAGACTGCTTAAGAAAACGATCCCGCAGATACCTGTTATATATGATATGGTATGAACCGACCAGCCCTGCCAGGTTGAAGGTCTTTGACGGAGCATAGACAGCAATGGTACGGTTCTTAGCATCTTCTGAAACCGACTGCGCCGGTATATGCCGATTACCAAAAAGAGTAATATCCGCCCAGATTTCATCAGCGACCACGATACAGTCTGTTTCTCTGTACACCTCCATGGCTCTTTCGATTTCACAGCGTTCAAAAACTCTGCCGGATGGGTTGTGCGGTGAACAAAAAACAGCAGCATGAATACGGTTGTCGATGATTTTTTTCTTCATATCCTCATAGTCCATACGCCACACACCATGCTCATCCTGATAAAGATCGCTGAAAACAATATTATATCCGTTATTTTTTAATGTCTGCGTAAATCCGATATATGCAGGTGCATGCAAAAGAACGCTGTCTCCTTTTGAGCAGAAAGAATCAAGAGCACTTGTCACCCCTCCCAAAACACCGTTCTCATAACCGATGTCCTCTTTTGTAAGGTTCTCAACGCCAAACCTCTGCTTTTGCCATCCGATGATTGCATCAAAATATGCATCCGGCAGCTTAAAATAGCCAAAAACCGGATGCTCCAGCCGTTTCGATATTGCTCTTGTAACACTTGGCGCAGTTGCAAAGCTCATGTCTGCTACCCACATGGGGATTTTACTGAACTCTTCCTTCACCGATGCATCAGAAAACGGAATGATATCTGCCGCAAGCGAATCCATTCCTTCTCTTTTTAGAACTGTAGTAAAATCGTATTTCAAATCATGCTCCTTTTAAGCCGGATTATCCGGCTCCTTTTATCTGATCTGTTCTCTCATTTATACGACTGCAATTGCTTCAATCTCGACAAGTGCATCTTTTGGCAGCTTTGCCACCTCAACTGCAGATCTGGCCGGATAAGGACTTTCAAAATATGACATGTATACCTCATTCATGGCGGCAAAATTTTTGATATCGCTCAAAAACACCGTTGTTTTTACAACATCCGAAAGAGCAGCTCCCTGTTCCTCCAAAATAGCTTTCAGATTCTCCAGTGACTGTCTGGTCTGACTTGTTATATCATCTCCCGCAAAGCTTCCGGTTGCCGGATCAATAGGAAGCTGACCTGACATGAACAGCATGGTTCCTGCCTTTGCTTCCACGCCCTGCGAGTATGGTCCTATAGCCGCCGGTGCCTTTGCGGTGTTGATCTGTTTTTTCATAATCCTGTCCTCGTTTCCTGTTATTTAGATAAATGACTTTCTTATATATGAATAGTATCATCGGAACATGGACTTGTCAAAGCCTTGCCTCATACTTTTAACTTTTTATCTCAAGCATCTGCATCTGGCTTTTCTCCTGCACCTTTTCTTTTTCTCCTGCACCTTTTCTTTTTTTCCTGCCTGGTGTACAGCAATGGAATAACCACCATTGACCTTGACCAGCTTCATACACGCGACATCTGTGAGTCCGTCTCCGATCTTCCTGAACAGTTTCCTTTTGCTTTCACTCCTTCATATTATACAAAATCCATATATCAGATCGCAATGATTATTCAGATGGAAAATGACTGGCAGTCAGGATGTAACAAAGCCGGTAAAAGTCAGGACAGATCAATAATGAGGATGGTTCATTCTGCAAAAAAGCATTACAGAATCTTTGTTTCAATTACCTTACACTCATAGCCATCTAATTCATAGGAAAGGATGGTTCTCTTCTCGTCAGAAAAGTTCATGAAAAACTGATATCTGTCAGTTTTGCTGAATCGCTCCTTCACCATGACATCCTCGGTAAAGACAGTATCTGTGATTCTTCTGATGCCAGTTTCGTTGATCAGATCGCTGTACATTGCATAAAGAAAAGCTTTTTCTGCACGGCAGGCCAGATAACAGCCATAGCCTTCCCCGGCTTTCTTTCTGGTAAAGACCGGTGCTCCTTTATAAAAGTCATCCTCATATACCGACAGAACTTCTGCACCCTGATGCTGCAGAATATCACAATAATGTGTTGCCTGGTAAGAGACATTGTTATAGGTAAAGTGATTTGCCTCTCCGTCGCAAAGACAATCTGTTTCCTCTGAGGCAACCCCGAAAATATCTTGAAGGGAGTACGGCGGATAACCTTCATAAACCAGATCATTTTCATTGACCAAACCGCTGTAATAGGTCATTACAAATGTACCGCCGTTCCGGATGAACTGCCTTATTTTTTCTGCTGTTCCCGGCAAGAACATGTAAAGCATAGGCGCTGCTATCAGCGAATACTCTGAAAATTCAGCAGTCTGGTCGATGATATCCACTGAAATATAGTTTTTAAGAAGTGCTTCATAATGCTCCAGCATCGTCTCTTCAATGCCTTTATTCTGTCTTCTCATTGATTTCTGCTCATCAAGGGCACGCAGCGAATCCCAGTCATAAATCATGGCTGCCTCAGCTTTCGTCTGTGCTCCTTTCAGACAGGACAGGCTTTTCAGCACACGTCCGACTTCTTCCACCTCCCTGTATACTCTGGTTTCACAGCTTCCATTCTGGGAAATCACTGCTCCATGAAATTTCTCATATCCTCCCCTGCTTTTTCTCCATTGAAAATACTGTACGGAATCAGCTCCGCATGCGACTGCCTGCATGGAGGAAAGCATGTGCATGCCCGGCCTTTTCAGCTTGCTGACCTCAAATCCGTTCGTTGTGCTTGGCGTTGATTCCATCAGCAGGAACGGTTTTTTTTGCAGTGAACGTGAAAAATCATAACCAAAGGCTGCACTCACCGCAGTTTCCCACTCGCTGTTTCGTCTTCCTGCGCAATGCCATCTGGGATAGCTGTCCCAGGCTATCAGATCGATATGCTCTGATAGTCTCCCATAATGTATACCGCAGTTCAAATGGAACATGTTTGTTGTAACAGGTATCTCTGGTGTAAACTTACGCACCGCTTCAATCTCTTTCTTTAGAAAATCAATGCTAAGATCAGAATAAAAGCGCTGATAATCAAGCTCAAGCCCATGTATCGCAGTCTCTCCATACCTGAATGGGGAAGATATCTCACTCCAGTCAGTGTAACTGTGGCTCCAGAAGCTGCTCCAGTACTCCTGATTCAATCTGTCAATTGTCTGGTATTTATTCTTCAGCCACAGTCTGAAATTTTGCTGACATTCATCACAATGGCACTGTCCATACATTTCATTCGAAATATGCCAGAGCATCAGAGCCGGATGTTTTGCATAACGACTGGCAAGCTTCTCGTCGATCTGCCTTACTTTCTTTCTAAAGTACAGATTACTGTTACAATGATTTTCTCTCTCCCCATAAAAGAGGCGGATTCTGTCTTTGTTCGTACGCATGATATCCGGGTGTTTTGCAGCCATCCATGGCGGTTTTCCGCCGCTTGGTGTAGACAGGATTACATGAATCTGGTTCTCTGCCATGCTGTCCATCAGTTTATCCAGCCATTCAAATGTGTAGACATCTTCCATCGGTTCCAGGGCAGACCAGGAAAACACGCAAAGTGTCACAGTATTGACACCCGCTTTTTTCATCAGCCTGATATCTTCTGCAAGAATATCCGGCCGGTCCCTCCACTGATCTGCATTATAATCACCGCCATGCAGCATTTCTTTATTATCCTGAAATCTCATTATTTCCCCCGTTCCTGCGCAAGTTCTCTGCACAAATTCTCTGCACATATCAGGTTTGAACAAGCGGCAACGCGCAATGCACGAAAAAAGTGTAAAGAACAAGATGTTCGAGCACTCTGCGAGAATATCGCGGTTCTTTTACACGTTTACGCTTGAAAACCTTTAATTATTTTGTTATATTCATATTATACTAATCTATTTTATCCATATCAATATGGTTTTATTATTGATAATAGCAATATATGAAGATTTAACTTAGGATTTATCAAAAACTGACAAGGAGCATCAGATGAAATACAGATATGCCGTAATAACTGAAGCTGACAAAAAGCTTCCCTTTTACCTGATCGGAGCCGGCTGTTCCTGGAACCAGGAGCCAGTGAACTGCCCGCACGGATATCATTATCAGTGGATTCAATGTATACATGGTGAGGGTGAGCTAATTACCGCTGAACGGACTTTTCGAATAAAAGAAGGAGATGGAATGCTTCTGATCGAAGGTATGTCCCATCAGTATCATGCCATCTCGGCCGAATGGATCGTTGACTGGGTCGTCTTTGACGGCACTGCAGTGCAGGATTTTTTGAAAGGCAGCCTGGCTGTTTTCTCTCCTGCCATGCGTTATACAGAAAGTCCTGAACTATTCTCATCCCTGATACATAAACTGCTGCATACACTTTGGGATACGCATCCTTTGAGATCTTATCAAAGTTCTCTCCTTATATATGAACTTCTGATAAAAATCGTACAGCAAAGCTTTGATCACCAGAACAGCAGCATTGTAACACAGCACCAGCGCATTGCTCCAGTGCTTGCATATATAGAACAAAATTATCAGCATACAATAAGCTTAGAAGAGCTCGCCAGGCTTCAGAACCTGACCCCTCAGCATCTTTGCAGTGTGTTCAAGAGCATTACCTCCGTACGCATTTTTCAGTATATAAACAATCTGAGAATACAAAAAAGCAAGGAAATGCTCCTTGGTTATCCCGCCATGCAGATCAAGGAGGCAGCATTGAAGTCAGGTTTTTCTGATGTCAATTATTACTGTTCTGTTTTCAAAAAGACCGAAGGGATATCTCCCGGAGATTTCCGCAGGCTTTTTCTGGTTCTTCCAACCTATTCACCCTGATATGCTTCCTTTTGCCATATCAAAAAGCACCTTATTGGTATCTCGCATGCTATATCGCATGCTATACCATCCAATAAAACAAGCGCATACAACTCATGTATGCGCTTGTTTTATTATATTTTATCAAATTATTTAATCAGCATTAAACAATTCAGACAGCACATCCTGATACGTTTCAAGTGCTTCAAGGAC
>QKDK01000219.1 GCA_003252135.1 Clostridia bacterium | reverse complement strand
GTGGGCATTACAACTATAGTTCGTTACATAAATCGATACCAATGCTCTGTCGTTAATCTGCTATCAGCGCTTTAAACAAAGGATTCTCTAGAAAGATGCTTGTGCTAAATCAAGATATGATATAATATATAATATCTGAATTAACTATGGTGAGGGCGTTATGGGAAAAAATAAAGTTTTATTGCGGTCTGCAAGAGATGCCCTATTTATTGCATTGAAAGATCAAATTCTGGTTAATAATTTGAAACCAGGTGAACTGCTACAAATAGAAAGACTTGCTGAAGAATATGGAGTAAGTGCAACTCCGGTACGTGAAGCCCTCGTCAAACTAGAAGCTGATGGTTTGGTTACTCAGGTCCTCAATAAAGGAGCTAAAGTTTCTGAAATCACCGAAGAGGATGTAAAGAATACCTGGGAGATGAGAAGACTCCTAGAATCGTATGCAGCTCGTGAGAGCATCTCTCTGATTACTAAAGAAGAAATTGATAGCTTGGAAAGTGATATATTGAAAATTAGGGATTCAAAATTCGATAACAATCTGTACATCGATGTTGATAACCGACTTCATGAACTCTTTTTTGTGCATATTACGAACAATTTGCTTAAAGATTCGATCCGAAGAATTCATGAACTTTCC
This sequence comes from Clostridia bacterium, assembly GCA_003252135.1. Classification (GTDB taxonomy): domain Bacteria; phylum Bacillota; class Clostridia; order Lachnospirales; family Lachnospiraceae; genus SZUA-448. The sequence continues at coordinate 2,867 of QKDK01000219.1, read as the reverse complement.
CAGAGAATCCGTTATATAGCAGAAACAAGTAATCAAATGCATGAGAAAGTGATACAGGATGTCACCCAAGAACATCTTTCCATTATCATAAGTTTGAGAAGTGGCAATGCAGAGCTGTTGGTTCCTGTGTTATACACCCATCTACTGAATGGTGAGAAACGAACATTGGAAGCTTTGAGGAAGAGCTGGGACAAATAAATATTAAAGAGGAGGGTATCAATAGCATTTGATACCCTTGTCTTTATCTAGTTAGTCTTGCTGAATAATGCTTTTGTTGAAAAAATCATATTCTTGTGGTAATGTCGCCTAACAAGTCATAGAAGCAGATCAAAGAAAAGTGGTTGAGTTCCTCTGGAACAAAAATGCTTAGCTTCTCATGCAATAGTCTGCCTATGACTACATCTTATAAGAGAGAGATATATGGACCAAAAGATCATCTATACTATTACCGACGAATCACCAGCTCTGGCAACGAGTTCTTTTCTTCCTATTGTTCAAGCCTTCACAAAAACTGCAGGTATTACCATCGAGGAGAGAAATCTCTCTCTTGCCAACCGTATCCTTGCTGTATTTCCCGATTATCTGAAAGAGGAGCAGCGTGTTTCCGATGATTTGAAGGAGCTTGGCGAATTCGTCAAAGATCCTCAGGCAAATATCATTAAGCTGCCGAATATTAGCGCTTCTACATTCCAGTTGCTCAGCGCAATTAAGGAGTTGCAGGCAAAAGGCTATGCTATTCCCGACTATCCTGAAATGCCCTCTAATGAGAATGAACAGCAAATAAAAAAGCGTTATGACCTTATAAAGGGAAGTGCAGTCAACCCTGTACTCCGTGAAGGAAATTCTGACAGACGGGTTCCCGGCGCTGTGAAGAATTTTGCTAAGAAACATCCCCATGCGATGGGGCAGTGGAGTAAAGATTCTAAGACCCATGTTGTCAGCATGACCGAAGATGACTTTTATCATACTGAGAAATCAGTAGTTTTCTCCTCAGCAGATTCCGTAAACGTTGTCTTGATCCCAGAACAGGGAGACCCTGTTGTCCTTAAAAAGAACTTGGCAATCCTTCCAGGTGAAGTTCTTGATTCCGCAGTAATGAGAATTGCAACATTGAGAAAGTTCTTCATTGAACAGCTCTCTGATGCAAAAGAAAAAGGCGTTCTTCTTTCCATGCAGTTGAAAGCCAGTATGATGAAGGTGTCGGACCCGATTATCTTTGGTCATATGGTCTCGCTTTTCTTTGAAGATGTCTTTGATAATTATGGTACTACGCTCAGTGAACTGGGTGTCAATCCGGAATACGGACTTGAGGATATGTTCTCAAAGATTGATAGTCTTCCGGCTTCTGAAAAAGATGCTATCTATGAAGCAATAGAAGCGTGTTATAAGAAACAGGCAGAACTCTCCATGGTGAACAGCGACACTGGTCGAACCAGTTTGCATGTTCCCAGTGATGTTCTCATTGATGCTTCCATTCCTTTTGCCATCAAGAATTCTGGAAAGATGACTTCGCCCGATGGAACGATGAAAGATGTAAAATTTATCATCCCAGATAGTTCCTATGCTCCTGTATACACAAATGCAATAAATTTCTGCAAAGAACATGGTGCTTTTGATCCTCGAACCATGGGTACTGTTGCCAATATTGGATTGATGGCCCAAAAAGCAGAAGAGTACGGTTCTCATGATAAGACTTTCAAAATTCCCGTTGCCGGTACTGTGCAAGTAATCGATGCATCAGAAACTGTTCTAATGGAGCAACAGGTAAGTACTGGTGATATATTCAGAATGTGCCAAGTAAAAGATATTCCAGTCAGAGACTGGGTGCGATTGGCAGTAGAAAGAGCTAGGCTCACGAACACTCCTGCCTTGTTCTGGCTTGATGAAAATAGAGCACATGATGCAAAGCTGATACAGAAGGTTAATGAATATCTAAACCAAGAGAATACTGAAGGTTTGGATATTCAGATCATGTCTCCCGGAAATGCTGCCCTCTATACAATGAAATGGATACGAGAGGGAAAGGATATCATATCTGTAACAGGAAATGTTCTGAGGGATTACCTGACCGACTTGTTCCCTATAATGGAATTGGGTACTAGTTCAAAAATGCTCTCGATTGTCTCTCTATTAAATGGGGGAGTGCTTTTTGAAACCGGTGCCAGTGGTTCTGCTCCAATGCTTGTTCAGCAATTCCTCAAAGAAGGGCATTTTCAATGGAACTCACTAGGGGAGGTTCTTGCTCTTACCGTCTCGCTGGAACATTTGGGTAATACCAAGAATAATCAAAAGGCAAAAGTACTTGCCAGAACTCTTGATGAAGCAACGGAAATGTTTTTGGAAGAAGATAGATCCCCTTCAGAAAAAGTCAATGAACTTGATTCTCGTGGTAGCCATTTCTATGTTGTCCTGTATTGGGCCCAAATGCTTGCTCGGCAGGAAGATGATTTAGAGCTGAAAAAAATCTTTAGTGGAGTAGCTCAGTCATTGGAAGATAATAGGGGCGTTATTCTTAAGGAACTTTTACAAGTTCAGGGGAAACCTGTAGATCTGGGCGGGTATTACTTGACCGATAGAGAAAAGGTTTCTTCGGTAATGCGCCCATGTAAACGCTTCAATGCTATAGTGGATTCACTGCAAGGCAAATAGCTTTACTTTTACATAAGCCGTAAAGGGGTCTTCTCAGAAATGAGAAGGCCTCAATTTTTCATGTTCACATGGTACATAGATTTTAGCAAAAGAAAAATCTAACTCTTAAAACGTTGTTTTAGGTAATTATGACAGGTTTATTTCTTCCTATAACATCCTAGGCTAACCTAAAATACCTGAATTTAATGATTAAATAAAATAAGTAATTATCTAATATA
>QKDK01000032.1 GCA_003252135.1 Clostridia bacterium | reverse complement strand
GAGCTCCTAAGCGAAAGTAATCACTTAAATATGTGTCCCAGTCATTTTAGCATAACATGCTGTTGAAAGCAATTATATTGTAACAGTCAGGCAGTCTGTCAAAAAAGAGTAATTAAGATTTATAGGTTGGGGCAAATTTTTAAAATGAACTGCGCTTTTGCGTTGTCCGGCACAGTTCATTCAGACTGGAACAGCGCAGAAATGAGGGTATTTATGACAGGACAGATGTGGCCGATTAATGGCGGCAGCAAAGCAAAAAGAATCAAATGGGGAAATCCCCAAAATCAGATCAGCTGGGCATTTATGAAACAGCTAAGGGAAAAAGATAAAACAAAAAAGATATATGAATGCAATCCTTATATCGAAGTATATCAGTTCCGTGATAACATGTTTGGTCTGTTCAATCAGAATTGTGACGGTGCTGGAGATGTCTGGATGTATCTTATTGTCGGACCCGAAAAAGCATTGCTCATTGATACTGCTTTCGGATTAGGTGATATCAAAGAGCTGGCTGATACGATCAGCGGTAATAAACCATTGATTGTTGTAAATACACATAGTCATTTTGACCATGCCTATGGAAATTGCCGATTTGACCGTGTTTACTGCCACGAATATGAAGAACCGCTGATCAGAAATCAGAATGAGCATATGTGGGATTACCTGTTCGATCAGAATGGTAACAATATCTGGCTTCAGTTTGACAAAAAAGATCTGCCAGTCTTTCGACCCTATGAATTGGTCGGAGTTCCGGATGGATATATTTTTAATCTGGGAGATGATTATGATGTTGAGCTGGTATGGCTGGGCGGACATGCTCCCGGAATGGCCGGTTTTCTTGATAAAAAGAATCGTATATTTTTCCCCGGCGATGACCTCTGCAGCGATGTTTCAGGTGTTGCCAGCGGTCCGCGTCCCGGCGGTATCAACGGACAGTATCAGAATCTTACCGTATTTCGAAATAATCTGGCAAAGATCGTTGCAAGAATTGAGGAGTTTGACTATGTCTTTCCAAGTCATTTCATAATAAATCTAGAAAATAGTGTACTTACTGAAGAGCTGGCAACCTGCGATGCAATTCTTGAAGACCCTGATAATTTCGATTACAGCTTTGAGGGTGTATCACCTAACGGCGGACTTCCTGTTACCAGGCTTTTCAAGTATATCAAGGGATTCGGCGTCCTCGGTTACACAGCAAAAGGATTATATCCTATTTCACCTGATGAGTCCGTTAAATAATGTTTATTATCAAATCTTTCGATATATACCCCTCTACAATCCATGAAAAAGCATCGGACAGCCTTAGCCAGACTGTCCGATGCTTTTTCACTAAAATGATTCAATTAACATTACTTTCTGCATATACTCCGTATCATATCTTAAATCTGCTTACCTCAGTATTCAGGTCACCAGCCAGCGCTGCCTGTGAATTGGCAACTTCTAACACTGTATTCATAGCTTCTTTGACTCCTTCAATATTATCATTGATAAGCTGACTGCTGGCTGTGCTCTGCTGAATCGCAGCTACAACTGCTCCAAGCGCATCATTGACCTGGTTGATGGAATCATTGATTCTGACAGACTGGTTATTGAAGATTCCCATAACATTTTTAACATATTCAGAGTCCTTCAGATATTGCTCACCGGTGCTTACCAGGTTATTATAGTCAGCAATTACTTTTCCGTCAATAAAGGACAGTAATTCTTCTGAATTTACAGATATATCAGAAAATGCCTGATTTACCTCTTCTACCAGAAGATTGATCTGATTCACTGTAGTCTTGGAATTCTCTGCAAGTGATCGAACCTCTTCTGCAACAACTGCAAAACCACGGCCATGTTCTCCTGCACGAGCCGCCTCGATGGCTGCATTCAATGCCAAAAGATTGGTGTCATCTGAAATTCTCTGGATTGTCTCAGCCATTATAACGATCTGCTGAACAACCTTTGCTCGTTCAATTGATTTTTTGATCTGTTCTTGTTTTGACTGATACATTACATTTGCTTCTGCTCTTGATTTTACAGCAGATTCTTTCAGTCTTACCGCACGGTTCTCAACTTCTGCTGCGTTTTTATTTCCTGCTGCAACCTCAGTCATAAGGCTTGTTACATATTCCAGTATCTGCTGACTGGATGCACTCACCTGCTCAATGGAGGCTGAAGTCTCCTGCATACCTGCGGCTATCTCCTGAGTTGAGATCTGAACTGTATTGATCTGTGCATCAATCTCCTCAACACTTGCATTTAATTCCTGTGCAGATGAGCTTACATTCAGGCACTTTTGTCCGACAATGCCAAGAAGCTTCTTTAACTGAGCCGCCATAGAGACGAATGCTTTCCCAATCTGTCCGATCTCATCTTTCTTCGTGATGATAACTTCTCTTGAAAAATCACCGTCCCCTGCATATGACATTTCATTCTTCAGGTAATTTAACGGATTTACCAGTGCAAACATGGTAAATACGATAATTGCAATTATAGCAACAACGATGCTGATCAGTACGATGATAACTGTTTTCACAACAACAGCATTGGCATCTGCCATATAGTCATCATAATTTGCAGTGACTGCTAGTCCCCAGCTTTCTACAGGTATATATCGTACATATTTATAGGCACCATTGAAGGTATAGTAAAGTTCTCCGCTTGTTCCAGCCGAAACATTGCTTAACAATTCATCAGCTTCATTAATACAGTCTTTCAGGTTCATAATCATCTGAACATCTGAAGACGGATGTGCTACGATCAGACCATCTGACTGAAACATATAAGCATATCCATTCTCAAATACAGATATGGCATTCACGATCTGCTGGATACGGTCAAAATTAACGGCGACAACAACCGCACCAACTATCTCATCTCCATCAAGTACCGGTTCGCATACCGCTATAATATTATTTCCGGTAGCCTGAGAAACTACAACATCACTATGTGCTTCAAGGCCAGTGCTCATGGCACTGATAAAATAGGCACGATCTGCTACATTTATACCGGTGTCTACTTTTGTATCATTTACGATCATTTCGCCATCGAGATCAACAATGCCGATACTTTCGACAATACCGTCAGCATTTTCCTTCTGCAGACTCATCGCCTGCCTCACCAGTTCTGCATCCATATTGTTTGAACCTAGCAACCCGATGACTTCTCTGTTCCCTGCAAGCATTTCTGCAATAATAGAGAGTGTCTCTAATTCCCCATTTATTCGTTCCGCTGTGATTCCAGCAAGTTCGTCAAGTCTTTCTACTACAGCTTCTTCTGTTGACTTTTTAAAACTGGAAATTGATAAAACGCAAACAACTGCTAATGACAATACGATAATTGAGATAAAAACTGCCATCATTTTGAACTTAAGACTCTGTTTCATGATTTTCTCCTTTAAAATATATTTCCGAATAACTGCCGCTGTTTCCATCCTTCCCTCTAAGTTATAAGTCAAATATTTTTAACACAAAAAACTCTTCCGGAAACTGGCTGCCATTTCAAAGGCCCTTTAGCTTTGCGTCA
>QKDK01000301.1 GCA_003252135.1 Clostridia bacterium | reverse complement strand
AAGATCAAAATCGATCTTGATCTGCTGAATAAAAGGGAACGTCTTTCTGATACAGAAATGGACATCATCAGAGCACATCCAACAGAAGGTTACCTGCTTGTCAAAGATAATCATGATATTAAATCCGTTGTCAAGAACGCTATACTTTTTCACCATGAGAATGAGGATGGCACAGGATATCCGCAGGGTTTAGTGAGCAGACAGATCCATACCTATTCAAAAATCATACATGTCTGCGATGTTTATGATGCGCTCGTTTCAAAACGGACCTACAAGGATGCCATGAATCCTGCGGAAGCATTGGAATATTTAATGTCTAACTGCGGCACCATGTTTGATATCTCCTTCGTTAAAAAACTGATCGAATATGTAGCTCCATATCCGACAGGGATTACTGTTCTGTTATCAAACGGAGAAAAAGCTCTGATTTCATCACAGAATAAGGAATTTAAGACCAGGCCGGTCGTTACACTGCTTAGCACAAGGAAAAAGATAGATCTGTTAAGTATCCTGAATCTGACTATAATTAAAATCCTGACCTGAGCATATGCAGCCTTTGGCTTTCATCTTCACCCGCCAGCATTTGTCAGAACCATCAGTCCATCCTTTTGTGTCAGATGATTCTGGCACTTTTTTTGAAAAATACCTTTCAAGATCTGTTTATTTATTCCAGAAAATATGGTAGCATGGATTCAGAATTTACTCATCAGTCATAATCCATGCTCCGGCCAGACATCAGCCGGAAAATGTTCGAATCTATAAGGAGAATGCTCATGAATGATAAAATAAAAGGAGTACCCATGATAAATCTTTTGTTCAGAAAGGCAGTACCGGAAGACCTTAATGAAGTAACAGCCATGTATCTTGCTGCCATATGTGAGATGAGGCGCAACGGAATCGAGCAATGGGATGAAATCTATCCAAACCGCAGTACCCTGGAAAATGACATTACAGCAGACCAGCTGATGCTTGGCCTGACAGACAATGTCATTGCTTCTGCCTATGTTCTCAACCATGAATTTGACACAGAATATACTTTTGGTGCCTTTGAGGGTCATGGTCTTACATTTACTGTCATCCACAGGCTATGCGTATCTCCTGCTTTTCAAAACAAAGGTGTCGGCTCTGCAACGCTTCGATTCATCGAAGAACAGGTCCTGGAACAAGGGATCGATTCCATCCGTCTGGATGCATTTTCAAAAAATCCTTATGCACTGAAGATGTATGACCGCCAGGGCTATCGTAAAGCCGGAACAGCCAATCTGCGAAAAGGAGAGTTCCTGCTGATGGAAAAGATCCTTTCTGCCAAACGAATGGCCGCACCCGGTGCATGTGTCGGTAAAGGTAACACAGCGGATATTCATCTGTGGGATGATCATAAAGTCATCAAATTACTGCACACTGGTTATCCTTACTGCAACGTCAGAACCGAATACAGCAACAGTCTGGCCATCAACCATCTGGATTTTCCAAAGCCAAAATCATATGCGCTTATTACTTATGAGCAGCGCTATGGCATTATCTATGACAGAATTGAAGGTGAGAACCTTCTTGATAATTGCCTTCGCACTTTTGATCTGGCTTTTTGTGCCGGCACCATGGCAAAGCTCCATAAAAAAATACTGTCCAATCATTGTAATACTTTGCCAGATTATAAAGAGTTTCTTCGCTGCCACGCCGAAAAAGCTGCTAAAAAACTAAGTTTCAATGATGAAGATATCCGAATAAAAATCACTGAAAGGATAGCTTTGCTTCCGGAAGGTGACAATCTTTGTCACGGTGATTTTCATCCTGGCAACATCATCATAGCATCATCTGATGATAACGCCGGTACCTATATCATAGACTTTATGAACCTGTGCCGCGGGCCTGTGCTCTATGACATAGCAAGAACCGTGAACCTGATTCAGTATACACCTGTCCCTAAAGATACACAGGACATATCCTCCATGCTCGCATTTAAAAAAGCACTGGCTGACAAATATCTTGAGCAAATGAATACGACCAGAGAAGATATCGCTGTATACATGGATCTCATCTCTCTGTGCAGACAAAATGAATGCCCTGATATGTAAGTTTATCAAATACTTTGCACTATTATACATTTATCCGTAATTGACGCATGGAAGAATCACGTTGTATAATCATGACAGTCTCTGACCTGATCAGCTATCCTGTGGTTAGCCTCAAACATGGAACACATGTCAGATGACGTACCTACCCGAAAGGATCAGAATATGCTGCCAGACAGAATAACTGCTTTACAGCTTCTGGAAGAAGCCAATATATCAAATCCGGGCCCTTGGAAAGATCACTCGCAGGTCACCGCTGATTGTGCCCGGAAAATAGCACAACGATGCAGCGGTATGGACGCAGAAAAAGCGTATATACTTGGTCTGCTGCATGATATCGGCCGCCGCGAAGGAGTCTCCTACCTGGCTCATGTAATCGACGGTTACCGTTTTTTAATGAATCTTGGCTTTGACGAAGCGGCAAAGATCAGCATCACCCATTCATTTTCAATTAAGCATATCGATGATTATATCGGAAAACGCGATGTGTCTGATTCAGACCTGGTATTGATCTGCTCCTTACTGGAGCAATACGAATATGACGATTATGATCGTCTGATCCAGCTATGCGATAACATTGCTCTCCCTGACGGTCCAACCGATATGGAAACTCGTGTTCACGATGTCAAAATGCGCTACGGGTACTATCCCGAAAGCAAGCTTCAAAAAAACATTGAAATCAAACACTATTTTGAGGAAAAATCCGGACTTGATATTGATCATCTGCAATAAAATCAATCAATATAACTTCAGAAATCATATGCAAAGGAATGAATTCTTATGAAAATAATCGATCTGACACATAAAATAACCGAAACCATGCCGGTATACCCTGGTACAGAGCCTCCGCATCTTTCTATTGCAAATACCTATGAAAAAGATGGCTTTCGGGAGACACTGCTGACGATGTTCTCTCATACGGGCACCCATGTCGATCCGCCGTCCCACCTGTTTCCTGACCGAACGTCACTTGACTCGCTTCCTGTCAGTCAGTTCGCAGGAAAAGCGCTTGTCATCGACTGCACTAACCTGCAGGAAGGTGAAGCAATCACAATGCAGCAGCTTCTGCCTTATGGCAGTCTGACAGACAAAGCGGATTTTCTGCTGTTCAATCTTGGCTGGGATAAACGCTGGGGCAGACCAGATTATTTTAATAATTATCCCTGCATTGATGAGGCTGTACTGAACTTCATACTAAATTCCGAAAAAAAGGGAATTGGTTTTGATGTCATTGGTGTTGATCCGATCGGCGATGCAGAACTTCCAAGGCATAAGAAACTGTTTGCGGAACATGATATCATTAATATTGAAAATCTCACGAACCTTGATCAGTGCGGAAGCGAATTATTCTGGTTCTTCGCTCTCCCGCTCCATTATGAGAACGCAGACGGTGCACCCATACGGGCCATTGCCTTCTGGGAAGACAAAATACAATGATGGTACTTTAATCATGATAGTACATCCGAAAAAGTATATGAGAAAGAGGAAATAATATGTTCATTCGCTTTTTAACCAGATTTCTGGAATGCCTTCCCAAAAAACTCGCCAAGAAAATAGCGAATATATTTTTTAATAACCTGATTCAGCGATATGCACAGATTGAGGTTACAGGTTATGAAAACCTGGCAGCGATTACCGGACCGATCCTGTTCATCAGCAATCATCTGAGCAATGCAGACGGTCTTGTACTTAACCGTGTTCTTGAAAAAGAGGAAGTTACCTTTGTTTCCGGTGTCAAGCTTTCTGAAAACACTTTTACCAGGCTTGGCATCATAGCGCTGAATACAACACCGATCATTCCAAACTCTTCCGATAAATCCGGTATAGAAAAGGTCATAAAAATCATGAAGAGCGGTCATCATGTTCTTATCTTTCCGGAAGGAACCAGAAGCCGTACCAAAAGTATGATAGAGGGCAAAAAGGGAATACTGCTGATCAGGCGTTTTGTCAAAGCCACTGTCGTTCCCATCGGAATAACAGGTACGGAGCGGCTTCTACCGATTAATGACTCAGATATGGCAAAAGAAAAGTTCCATAAAGAAAAAGTAACAGTTAGCTTTGGGCAACCGATACTTTTGCCTGAAAAAGCAGTGGACGAATCCAGAAAGGATTATGAAGACAGGCTTCTCCCTATCCTGATGTACAGCATAGCAGCTTTGCTCCCCATGCAGTACAGAGGGGTCTACTCCAATCCAGATGATGTAAAAGCATCTTCTGATATTTTGTCAATACCCTAACAAAAAAGTGCCTGACCGATTCTTTCTTACATGAATGGTCAGGCGCTTTTTTATTACTTTTCTTTTAAAAGGTCTCGTATCTCTTCCAGAAGAACGACTTCCGGCAATGGTGCCGGCGGTGCTGCAGGTGCTGCTTCTTCTTTTTTCTTAGTCAGACTGATAAGCTTGACAAAGATAAACAGTGAAAATGCAATGATCAGAAAATCAACGATCGACTGTATAAAGGAACCATAAAGGATTGCTGACTCTGCGACATCTTCAGTTGCAGGTGTTATTACATATTTCAGATCTGTAAAACTGATGCCGCCCAGCAGTATACCGATCAGCGGCATAATCATATCGTTGACCAGAGAAGTTACGATTTTACCAAAAGCTCCTCCGATGATTACACCGACTGCCAGATCAAGCACATTCCCTTTCAATGCAAATTTCTTAAATTCTTGTAACATAGACTCACCCTCCTGTTATGTGTGATTTATCATGATTAAAAAAGTATACCGTATTATGCCTGCAAGTTCAATCATTACCGTGACACCGGTCAAAAAAATTACTAATGCTGTGACTGTTCTCGAAAGTCCCTCGGTGCAGTCCCCACTCTTTTCCGAAATACATTGGAAAAATAGTGTTCGTCTGTAAAACCCACCTCATATGCGACCTGCTTCACCGATAAGCCGGTTCCCTGCAACATCTGCTTTGCAAGCCTGATTTTCTGCTGAAGCAGATATTCATATGGCGTGCAGTTCATTTCCTTACTGAATACTCTTGTCAGCTGTGAGGAGGACAGGCAGGCTATCCTGGCTAGTGTCTCTATGGATAATGACAGCTGAGCATTTCTGTCAATGTACTCTATGACCCTTCTGACTGCCTGATTCCCGGAATGCGGCTGTTCATACAGATGCCTGCTTATCTTTACCAGTATTTCATGAAACAGCAGGGAACATCTCTGCAGGATGTCCTGCTGTCTGCTGTCTTTTTCCTCGCAGATCCTGACAAATTCACTAAAAAGCGGATACAGATTAAGTGCCCTGACATGATAGACCTGTTCAAGGCGGTATACACTGAATAAAGTATCACAAAGCGGGCCATATACGTTCATCCAGATCTTCTCCCATGGATTTGTCCTCGAGGATGCATACCGGTGATCATGACCTGCAGGCAGTATATATACATCCCCTGCTGCAGGCGAGAACTCTGTTCTGTCAACTGCAGCAGTCCCTTCTCCTGCTATGACATATTCCAGGCAATAGATCTTTGATTTTATTCGTTCTACCCGATATCCGGGATCAGGAAATGTGATTCCTGTTATCTCAATTCCAAAAGGCAGCTTATAGCTCTCTTTGTTCTCAATAAAACTGATTATATGCTCCATATGCGTGTATTCCTCACTTAAATGCCCTCAATTTATATTTTAACTATTAAATGATAGCATTATAATTATACATTGTAAAGCACTTACAAACTTATGTGTCAGCGTGATGCTGCCAGGAGCTTTTCCTGCAGCACGCAGAAATGGAGATAATAATGAATCAGATACCACGTCCCGAGCATCCCATGCCGCAGATGGAACGAAAGAACTGGATGAACCTCAATGGTGAATGGGAATTTGACTTTGATTTTGGAATGAGCGGAATCGATCGTAACTTTCAGGCTATGGAACATCTTTCGAAATCCATCCTTGTTCCCTTTTGTCCGGAAAGCAAACTGAGCGGAATCGGTTATACAGATTTTATTCCTGCAGTTCTATATAAAAAACATGTCATGCTTTCAGCAGAACAATGTATGCAGAAGATCCTGCTGCATTTTGGCGCTGTTGATTACGCCTGCACTGTCTTTATCAACGGCTCTATAGCCGGAACACACAAAGGCGGCTATTCATCTTTTTCTTTCGATATCTCTGAATATGCAGTACCTGGAGATAATGACATATCCGTTTTTGCATCTGATGATCTTAGAAGCGGCTCTCAGCCAAGAGGAAAACAATGTCAGAAATTCAATTCGTTTGGCTGCGAATATACCAGAACAACAGGCATCTGGCAGACAGTCTGGCTTGAGTTTGTCCCCTTGCAGTATATCAAGCATGTGAAGTACTATCCGAACATATCAGAAAGTACTCTTACCATAGTCGCTCAGCTTACCGGGACCGGAACCTTCACTGCTTCTGCATCCTTTGACAAAAGGGCATGCGGCAGTGCAGCACAGCATGCTGAACACGGACAGGCCATTGTAACTCTTCCCATTTCTGAGCTGCATCTGTGGGAGCCCGGAAATGGAGTTCTGTATGATCTTGTCCTTACCTATGAACAGGATACTGTAGAAAGCTACTTTGGTATGCGTGAGGTTACAATGGATGGCATGCGTTTTATTCTGAACGGCGCCTCACTCTTCCAGCGGCTCGTGCTTGACCAGGGCTTTTATCCTGATGGCATCTATACTGCTCCGACAGAAGAAGCATTAATACAGGATATTCTTCTATCTATGGATATGGGATTTCAGGGAGCAAGGCTGCATGAAAAGATATTTGAACCCCGCTTTTTATACCACTGTGACAGGTTAGGCTATCTTGTCTGGGGCGAACATGCAAATTGGGGACTCGATATCTCTAAGGAAGAAAATCTTTTGAGCTTTCTTCCGGAATGGCTGGAAGCCGTGAACCGTGATTTTAATCATCCCTCCATCATCGGTTGGTGCCCTTTTAATGAGACCTGGGACAATATGGGCAGAAAGCAGATTGATGAGATCCTTTCCCTGACATATCTGATGACCAAGCAGATCGATACGACTCGTCCCTGCATTGATACAAGCGGTAATTTTCATACCATGACAACGGATATCTTTGATTTTCATAACTACACACAGTCAGCCAAAGAATTATCTGCCTGCTACGAACCGCTGCTTGCAAATGAGCTTCCGATCGATGAACATGATAAACGTCAAAAATACACACCGGGCCTTCCGGTAATGATCAGTGAATACGGCGGTATTTTCTGGGACCATGATCAGTCATCAAGCGGCTGGGGATACGGTGCTGCACCAAAATCGAGGGAGGAATTTCTACAGCGCTATGAGGATCTGACCACAGTTCTGCTCAATAATCCTAAAATATGCGGTTTCTGCTATACCCAGCTGTATGATGTGGAGCAGGAGAAAAATGGCCTTTATACCTATGACAGACGGGAGAAATTTCCAAAGGAACTGATATCTGCAGTCAACAGCAGAATGGCTGCCATCGAAAAGCAGCCCCGATAAACAGATTTTTGTTGTACCAGACAGCACAGTTATATATAAATGACTTATATTGATGTTAGGATCAAAATATATTCTGACCCCATGATACCACCGGACCGATAACAGTATTTCATGCTATCACCGGTGGTTTTTGCTGGGAGCCCTTGACAATTTATAGTTCTATATAGTATTATACTATATAGAAGGAGGTGGTTGATCTGGTATCAAAATCAAATGGAGGCTTTCTGATCAGTAAAGTCAAGCAGATTCAGGGACGCGTATTTGAAAAGCTTCTGAGCGAATATGGGATAGATCAGTTCAACGGAGCGCAGGGGCGAATCTTATTTGTTTTATGGGACAATGATAATATCCCGATCAGTGAGCTGTCATCTAAAACAGGCCTGGCCAAGACAACGCTGACTGGCATGCTGGACCGTCTGGAAGCGTTGGGCAGTCTGCAGCGGATCTATGATGCAACAGACCGGCGCAGAATCAATATCAGGCTGACTGATAAATCCAGAGGTATGAAAGCACAGTATGATGAAGTATCCGCACGTATGAATGAAATATTTTACAAAGGATTTGCAGATGATGAAATTATAGAATTTGAGCAAAAACTCGCCAAAATTCTCATTAATCTCTCAGGAAAGGATGAAAGCAATGGATGATTCTGCAATATCTGTGAATCAGAAAGCTTTTGTATATTATCGCAACGATGCACACAACGAAACCATTCTTGTAAAGGAGCTCTGACATGAACCCTATAACTAAAGATACCGCATGTTTTTTTACCCAGCAGCTTTTTCTGCTCGGCACATACAATGAAGACAAAAGTGCACACTTCGCACCCTACTCCTGGATCAGCTTTACCTGCGGTTCTCCCTGCTGCCTTGTCATCAGCATAAGCGGAGCAAAAAGAAAGAAACAGACCGTTCAGAATATTGAGCGTACCGGTCTGCTCTCTGCAACGATCGTAACACAAGATCTTCTGCCCTTTGTCGAACAGCAAAATAAATCCACCAGAAAAGACGGCATCAGCCTTCCTCAGGACTATGAATGCGGAAAAGTCCTTGATGTACCTTTGCTGAAAGGTGCCGTGTGGTCTTATGAATGTACAGTCATCAATACCGTTCGAATCGGTGATTGTGATACTTTCTTTGCAGCCTATGAGCAGATCAATGTAAAAAAAGAGATACAGCAGCTTGATTTTCTTGATTTAAGAGAAATCGACCCTGTTATTTACTCAGATGGACACTACTTCACAGTAGGTGATCATATTGGTCAGATCGGTGATTACTCTAAATAGAACAGCCAGCGTCATCGCAGATTGGTTCTCTTATCAAAAGATTCCGGTGCCAAGGACAAACAGACCTCAACCTTACAAATATCAATACATATATCAATGCAGGCTTATATCAGCAAAGAATTAATTGACTTCCCATACTGAAAGAGTATAATAGAACCGTTATATTTACTTCTGGTATGAATATTGTTCAGAAGAAACTATCAATTTTACTTGGAGGCAGTTATGTTCGACTGTGAATTAGTTGGTAAGATCGGATCTATGGCATTGATACGCCGGGACGAATATGATATAGACTATAATGTGTTCAGCAGGGTAGGTTCTGAATTGAAGCCCGGGACCATATGGGTAAGCTCCGGTGCAGTGGAGATCGGTCGACTTGATTATATAAAGCGAAACGGCGGAAAAGAGATTAAAAGCACAAATCCAGAAGAGATTACGGCATGTTATGCCGCACAGGGCCAGGGCATTGTTATGGAAAACTACCGTAAATTCATCCATCCGTCTTATTCTGTACGGCAGGTGCTTGTAGAACATCAGCACTTTAATGAACCGGAAAAACGCGACTTTATCAAGCGTCTTTTACTGGACAGTATGAAACAGAATGCCATTCCCATTGTGAATTATAATGACTCCGTCAGTAATGCAGAAACACGAAAGATGGAGCTGATCAATATGCGTCAGCATCAGGGTAAGGTCGTGGAGTGTATCGATAATGATGAAACAGCTTCCGAGATCGCAACTCTGGTAAAATCAAAATACCTGATCATTCTGACATCTGCTGCAGGTCTATTAGAAGATCCGCATGACCCGTCAACGCTGATCAAAGAGGTTTCCGGACAGCATACTGAAGAGCTTCTGTCAAACATTGATGCTTTAAAAAAATGCTGTATAGGTGCCTGCCGCGAGGGTGCTAACGGAATGAGGGCAAAGCTCGAGTTCATCAGCGAACCCATCAAAAACGGAACTACGGTAATTATAGGACACTCAAAATACCGTTTAAAAGACCTGCTGGAAGGGAATGTTGAGCGAACGATCTTTCATGTTCGCTAGATATCGGCAAAAAAGGCTGTAGAAAAATGATTTCTCATTTTTTTACAGCCTTTTTCAAAAATTTAAATTATTCGTTTGTCTGCTTTTGATAAAACAATCTTAAAGGCTGACATCTTCTATAATATATGTTGTAATGGAATTCTCCTTTAAGTATACATTGAGTGCTTTTCCTTCTGTATTCTGGTTAGGAAGCTCAGCCCAGTTCTCACCACTGCTCATGCTGCCGCTGGTCCTTATCACCTGTGCGCTGTCTCCGATTGCAGAAAATGCGCCAAGGTCAAAGGTCACGCCTTTTTCAGCTGCAGTTTTATTAATGGCCACTATAACAAGCTTTTTCTCCTCTTCACTGTATGCAGCCAGCGAATCTTCATCAGAAGCTATGATTGTGTAACCAGGCCTGATATATCTTGAAAACTGACCGAAGGCATAATATTTTTTGGTAAGTATAATTTCATTGGTATCATGATTGGCAACTGCAAGTCCCCAGTATCCGACGCTCGTGTTCACCATTCCGGTGTCCGTCCTGCCAAGATATCCTTCCGATGAGATATGACTATCTATTGCCTGCCACAAGATCCATGCAGACGGCATCATACCATTCATGTCATCAATGATCCGATCAGCAAGCCAGAGTGCTGCTCCCATTTCACCTGCATTTTCACCCGCAACATCACCGCCGTCCACCTCAGACATCCAAAGATTCTTATCATTTCTTACTGCAAGACTCTGCAGCTGTCCTCGCATGGCACCGCCGTAGCTATGCGCATCGATCCTGCCAATCACTCCCTTTGCTGCATCAGACAATTTCTGAAAGCTTGTTATCGCAGTATCAATGCTGGTCTCATCGGATGCCGACAGCACCACATCTGTAAGCCCTTTCTCAGATAAAGCTCTTGCCATCTCCTCTAAGATATAAGACTGCGATTCACCTGATGAAAAATGACAGCCCTCCTGCTTGTTACTGTATGCTGACCAGTATTTTGTGTCCGGCTCATTCATCGGATCAACGCTCTGGAATGTTATTCCCCAGTCAGTTTTGTAATGAAGCATGACTTCAGCCATATAATCTGCAAACTCGCCATAGGATTCTTCTTTCAGATTATCCTCGGAAGCGCTCTCATTTCCTGAGGAACATCCGCTGACAGTCATAAAGTAAGGCGGTGAGTTGGAGAAAGCTTCAGCTATCAGATCATCACAAACCTCATTGATGGCAAGGAGCACATTCCGCTGGTTCTCATCAGCTGTCCAGTCATACTCATATTCGCCTGTCGCCTCATTCAGAACAAGGTAGCCTGGCATCATGGAATCTGTTCTGGTGATATGGTCATGTGTGGGATCGTCTCCACCGCCTATATTAAATCGTGCAATGTTCATCCCAAGTCCTTTTTCTTCATCAAAAAATAACTCAGCTGCTTCCTGTGTTAAGACCTCATTATAGCCGATCCGGTTCGCCCACCAGCAAAGACTCGTTCCAAATCCTTCAAATTTTCCCTGGTTGAAAGGTGATGCCTCCTGTGGATTAACTGCTACTACATTTTCCATGATATTTTCATTCACCTCCTCTGAATCTGCTTCGTTTGCTTCACCGGTGACTTCACTTGTGTTACCGTCAATATCCCCAGATGCATTTTTGTTCGTTTCACTGCTGTTTTGTCCGCATGCTGTAAACCCGGCTAGCAGAACAATAACAGCCGCTGCTAAAAACTTTCTTTTTACCCTCTTCATTGAACACCTGCTTTCCCTTTATATAATACCCTCTGCTGATTCATACAACTTATGAAACCGGTTGCAGAACTCTACACTATCATTATATCGCTTTATCAGATTTTTTCAACTTAAAAGATAAAAAAGCAGGCGGCTAAAGAGATATTATCTTTAGCCGCCTGTTCATTCTGGGTATATTCTATAACAAATTATTGTAAAGCACTTGCATAACGATCATACTGTGTCTGTTTTGCTGTTAATACTGTAGCAAGATTCAGAGAATCCAGACCGGAGATATAGCTGTCAAAATCAGCAAGAGATTTTGTTCCGGTGATAAATGCTGCTGTATTTTCATCCACATAAGTCTGGATGTCTGTCATGTACATAGCAATGGTATCTGACTCTTCAGAAGTTGCATAGATGAAAGGCCATGGATCATTTACATACTGTTCCTGCTCTTTGTTGATCTGTGCGTGCCAGTCTGCAACCAATGCATCTGTCGATGCAACAGACTGCTGTGCCGGGAATACAAAGGCCGGATTGATACCGAGCTGCTGCAGCCAGTCATTGTCACTAGCCTGCTCTGTGTATGCTTTGTTTCCATTTGCGTCTACAGTATAGCTTTCACCTTCAATGCCCCACTGATACATAGTCTGGCATTCTGCGCTCATAGCATAATCAAGGAACTTGCATGCCAGCTCAATGTTTGCAGAATCTGAATTTACACCGAACATGTTACCAAGCTCTACACGTCCTACATAGTAACCTTCGTATTCACCAGACAAAGGAGCAGCTCCGACAAATGCGGTAGCAGCAGTTCCGTCATAGTAAGGAAGAACGTTGCTGTACATCATGGACATTGCCCAGCTGTAGTCAAATGCTACACCTGTCATATCATTTGACATTCTTTCAATGATCTGATCTCTGGTAAGTGATGAATATTCAATTTCAAGAAGACCTTCTGTGTATAAGCTGTTCAGGAATGTAAGGTAGTTCTTATAATTTGTTGAATCTGCATATGCATAGAATACGTTGCCGTCTGCATCTACCTGGAATCCGCTTACAAGGTCAAGACCGAATGCCGGTCCAAACATATAAGGAAGCATGGAAGCCATGATGCTCATCGGTGTTTCTGTCAGCTGTCCGTCACCGTTCATATCGTTTGCTTTATAGTAACGAAGAAGTTCAACAAAATCATCCAGTGTTGTAGGTGCTGTCTTTCCAGCCTTATCAAGCCATACCTGATTGAACATAAGAACCGGCTGATAATCTTTTCCTACATTGGTGCCAGGTACATAATAGATGTGACCGTCTTCTGCTGTCAGCTCAGCTTTAATGACAGGATTTGCATCCAGCCATGCGCTAAAGTTAGGCATAGAATCAAAATAGTTGTCAAGTGCAACGAACATACCGGATTTTAAGTAAACCTGGTTCGGATCCTGATCCGGAAGAAGGATAATGTCTGCGTCAACAGAACCTGTTGAAAGCATCGGTGCTACAGAATCCTTGTAATTTGTATAATCTACGAGCTGCCATTCAACAGAAATACCTGCATTTGCAATAACTGTTTTTACGATTTCTGC
>QKDK01000150.1 GCA_003252135.1 Clostridia bacterium | reverse complement strand
GTGTGATTTTACCGGTGCCAGTACTTCTGCGTTCTCCATATCAATTTTCAGAATTGTTTTCCTTCTCTGTCCGCCCATAATCTTATCAAAGTCAAACTGACCGTCACAGAAAATGTATTCATACTCTACATTGAACCTTGGCATCATAAATACAACAATAACAACACCAATGGTCGCCGCAAAGAAAACAATGGAGTTCGCCGTCAGCAGAGCTGCCGCAAACAATATGACAACACCGAAAATCATTAGAAACTTCAACAGAAAAGTCTTAGAATCTGCCTTCCTTTTTGCACCTGCTTCTGCATACAATTCATTCATATCAAAATCCTCCTGAACATCAAGTCATCTTAAGTCCCCAACCCAATGCTATACCTATTCTCCTGATGTTGCAAACCATTATACTAGATACTCTTAAAAATATAAAGTCTTTTTTGAAGTTTTTTGTATAAACCATAGTTTTTTCCTGCTTTTTTTACGTGAATGCCTGTTTTGTTACAGTATGCTGATTCACTAGATTTTCATGTGTTTTTTTCTAAAACCTTGGGTTGTAAAATCGTACTATTCATATTATAATGTTTACTATAACGATTAAGTTGTGGACTTATGTCCGGAAAGGCAGGGGTTTATGAAGTTCGGCTATTTTGATGATAAGAATAGGGAGTATGTTATAACTACACCGCAGACTCCTTATCCATGGATCAATTATCTTGGCTCACAGGAGTTTTTTTCACTGATATCAAATACAGCAGGCGGCTATAGTTTTTACAAGGATGCGAAGCTGAGGAGACTGACTAGATTTCGCTACAATAATGTTCCGCTCGATCTTGGCGGCGGCAGATATTACTACATTTTTGACAACGGTGATTTCTGGTCACCAGGATATTCGCCTGCAAAAAAGGAACTGGATTCCTATGAATGCCGCCATGGTATGGGCTATACCATCATCAAAGGCAGCAGGAATGACATCGAGGCAACCGTTACTTTCTTTGTTCCTCTGAATGACAATGCAGAAATACACAAAATGACCCTCCGTAATACATCAGCAAGCAGTTCAAAAAGCATAAAGCTTTTTTCTTACCTTGAATGGTGCTTATGGAATGCGGCTGATGACGGCTCTAATTTCCAGCGTAACTTCAGCACAGGAGAAGTCGAGATACAAGGCTCTGCAATTTACCATAAAACAGAATATAAAGAACGCCGTGATCACTATGCGTTCTTTCATGTTAATTCCGAAATCTCCGGCTTTGATACAGACAGGGAAAGCTTCATAGGCACCTATGGCAGTTTTGAAGCTCCAAAAGCAGTGGCAGACGGCTTTTCCTCGAACTCTGTTGCAGACGGCTGGTCACCGATCGCTTCTCATTGCATTGATATCACACTGGCACCGGGTGAAAGCAAAGACCTGGTATTTATGCTTGGTTATATCGAGAATCCTCATGATGAGAAATGGGCTTATCAGACTGGTACTTTAGAGTCCGAAAACGTTTACGGAACGACAGATGCAAAACCTCTTTCTGCAATAGCAAAGGGGGCTCTTGTTCAATCCTGTTACGCTCCGGAAGGTAAAAACATTATTGACAAACAGAAAGCCAGAGCATTGATGCAGAAATATTCAGATACCGCAAAGGTAGATGCGGCGCTGGAGGCACTGAAATCCTACTGGACAGTCCTGCTGTCAAAATATACTGTAAAATCTCCCGAGGATAAAACAGACCGTATGGTCAATATATGGAACCAATATCAGTGTATGGTCACTTTTAATCTTTCAAGAAGCGCTTCTTATTTTGAATCCGGCATCGGCCGTGGAATGGGCTTCCGTGATTCCAATCAGGATCTTTTAGGCTTTGTTCACCAGATTCCGGAACGTGCCAGAGAGAGAATCATTGATCTTGCTTCCACACAGCTGGAGGACGGCGGGGCATATCATCAGTATCAGCCTCTTACAAAGATGGGCAATGATGAAATCGGCGGGAATTTCAACGATGATCCGCTTTGGTTAGTACTCGCTGTTGTAGCTTATATTAAAGAAACAGGAGATTTCAGCATTCTCGATGTTTCAACACCATATGATAATAAAGCTCACCTGGCACAGCCTCTGGCAGACCATTTGAAAAGAGCTTTTGACCACGTAATCAACAATGTCGGACCTCATGGTCTTCCATTGATCGGCCGCGCCGACTGGAATGACTGTCTGAATCTGAACTGTTTTTCAACAGAATCTGGTGAATCCTTCCAGACCTTAATGGGGAAAGACGGAAAAGTAGCCGAGTCTGTTATGATTGCCGGTATGTTCACTTATATTGGAGACGAATATGCGACTCTGATGGAAAAGACAGGCAATCACGCAGAAGCTTCCCGTGCCTTTGCAGAAGTCGAAAAGATGCGTAAGACCATCATGGAGCACGGATATGACGGAAAATGGTTCCTGCGTGCTTATGATGACTTCGGACACAAAATTGGAAGTGAAGAATGTGAAGAAGGTAAGATTTTTATCGAACCGCAGGGTTTTTGTATCCTTGGAAAGTGTGGTCTTGATGATGGTAAAGCACGCTCAGCACTTGACAGTGTTGAAGAAAGACTGGGAACAAAGTACGGTCTGGTGCTGAACAATCCTGCATATACAAAATACTATGTGGAATATGGCGAGATATCGACCTACCCTGCAGGTTATAAGGAAAATGCAGGTATTTTCTGCCACAACAATGCCTGGATCATTGTCGCAGAAGCAGTTATGGGGAATGGAGATAAGGCTTTTGATTACTATTCACGTATTGCTCCTGCTTACACAGAAGAATTTTCAGAGATTCACCGCCTGGAACCATACTGCTATGCACAAATGGTCGCAGGGAAAGATGCAAAACGTTTTGGTGAAGCAAAGAACTCCTGGCTCACTGGTACAGCTTCCTGGAATTTTGTTGCAATATCTCAGTATATCCTTGGTATTAAGCCTGAGTATGACGGTCTCATGATCGATCCGGCTATCCCTGCGGCATGGGATGGATACTCTGTAGTCCGTGTATTCAGAGGGGACACTTATAAAATCGAGATCAAGAACCCTGCTCATGTAAGCTGCGGTATTTCTAGTCTTCTTGTCGACGGCATGGTAGTAAAAGGTAATATTATACCGTATTTTGGCGACAATAAAGAACACCTTATCGAGGCAGTTCTTGGTTGATTTTCAGAATAGTGAACTCTAAAACTTTATTTACGAAAATTTTATACTTATTTACTTTTTTTACGAAGGCTTGTATGCTACACTAGCTTATAGACTGATCAACGCAATAAGAATTGAGGTAATGATTTATGGCTAGCAAGCAAACACGTCTGAGCGATGACGCTTCTATTTATGAACGGCGCGAACCACAGACTGACAAGCAAAAATGGAGCGAACTTCACGGAAAAGAAAAACTGACTTATTTCAAGGACTACTTTTTGGTAAGAATACTCGTTATTATAGCTGTTCTTGCATTTGTCGGATATTTTCTTTATACAGCACTGGCTCCCAAACCGGAATCGATTTTAAGTGTCGCTGTTGCTGATTACTCCTATTACAGTGATATGTTCACTGATTTGCAGAACTCTTTTAGTGATTACATTGATATCGATACAGAGAAGCAGTCCATTACCATTGATTCTTCCTATTATATGTCTGACAGCACTTCTGTGCAGAAAATAAGCGTTTATTTTTTTGCTGGAGACCTTGATGTATTTATTGCTCCGGAAGATGATTTCATTAATTATGTCCATAACGGATATCTGACCGAATTATCCGAGCAGCTTCCCAATGATTTGTTCAGTCAGCTGAGCAATCAGTTCCTGCAGGGCGAGGTGATCGACACGGATGTAGACGGAACAGAGCTCAGCCGTACAGAAACCGGTGTTTACGGAGTATATCTGGATTCACTGCCTTGCTTTCAGACCTATCAGGTCGAAGGCAAAAGACCGGTCATTGGTATTGTGAGCACTTCAAATTACATGGAGAATGCAGCAGAATTCATTGATTACCTTTTTAATGTATATCAGCAGAACTAGACAACAAAATATCTCTTTGCTTCCTGCACTGCAGGAAGAACCATAAAGTTAATATGACGCATAAATGCCTCCCTGTTTTACAGGGAGGCATTTTACAAATCACAGATATTTGGATACAGCTGGTTTATTTTGCGGTTATATAACCCTGTGCTGTAAGAAGCTCAGCAGACAGAACACCGCCGCCTGCAGCACCGCGCAATGTATTGTGGGACAGTCCCACGAATTTATAATCATAAACGATATCTTCACGAAGCCGTCCTGCACAAACGCTCATACCGTTCTCCGCATCTCTGTCAAGTTTCGCCTGCGGACGATTGTCTTCTTCAAAATAGTGAATGAACTGCTTCGGAGCACTTGGAAGATTCAGTTCCTGCGGAAGGCCCTTGAACTCTGCCCATGCTTTCAAAATCTGTTCCTTGGTCGGCTTTTTCTTAAAACTCATAAAGACAGCTGCTGTATGTCCGTCAGTTACCGGTACACGGATACACTGTGTCGTAATGACAGGAGTACTTGCTTTTACAATCTTTCCGTCTTCCACCTTACCCCAGATCCGGAGCGGTTCCTGCTCGCTCTTTTCTTCTTCTCCGCCAATGTAAGGTATTACGTTATCAATCATTTCAGGCCATTCTGCAAATGTCTTTCCAGCGCCTGAAATTGCCTGATAGGTAGTTGCAACCACTACCGTAGGCTCATATTCTTTCAAAGCATGGAGCATAGGTGTATAGCTCTGAATCGAACAGTTTGGCTTTACAACAATAAATCCGCGTTCTGTACCAAGACGTTTCTTCTGTGCTGCGATTACGTCAAAATGCTCAGGATTCAATTCCGGAACGACCATCGGAACATCCGGGGTCCAGCGATGTGCACTGTTATTTGAAACGACTGGAGTTTCTGTCTTGGCATATGCTTCTTCGATTGCTTTGATCTCATCTTTTGTCATATCAACAGCACTGAATACAAAATCAACTTCAGCAGCTACTTTTTCCACTTCGTTAACATTTAAAACAATCTTATCTGCAATGTCTTTTGGCATCGGCGTGCTCATCTTCCAACGGTCACCAACTGCTTCTGCATAAGTCTTTCCAGCACTTCTTGGACTAGCAGCAACCGTAGTCACCTCAAACCATGGGTGATTCTCAAGTAATGCAATAAAACGCTGTCCTACCATGCCGGTAGCGCCAAGAATTCCAACTCGTAACTTACTCATATCCCAATCCTCCAATTATTCATGTACGATTATTCTAAGAAAAATACAGACTGATTACAGCATGCATTCATACAAAGCTTTCGGCTTTTGATATCCGCTCTGCAGGTCTTTGCAGAGCATCCTGAAAAGGCATTTTATCAAGTGTCTTTCCCTCGCGTACATTTGTCTTTTTTCGTTAGGGGTATATTACACCGTACTATTGAAAAATGCAACTGTTTTTTTTAAATATTTGTATTTGTGCTTCATTTTTAGGATATTTCATAAAGCATGCATGATTACAGCCAGCATCTCTTGTTATTTTGACTAATAAAATCCTTGTATTTCACCATAATTTAAAAAGCAGGATACGTCCCCTCCGTACAGTTCTTCTCATATAACATCAAAATCCGAAGTACATCTTCATAGCGCTCCTGTTGATTTATTACGCTCCGTAAATGTGCCGAATGCGGATATCCGCCTGTATACCAGCCAATATGTTTTCTCATCTCTCGTACGGCGATATTATCGCCCTTATGACTTCTCACCATATCATAGTGCAAAAGAATCATGGCAACGACTGCTTGAAGAGAAGGCTTTTCAAGTATGGTACCATGTTCTAGAAAGGTATTCACCTGAGCGAACAGCCATGGATTACCAAGTGCCGCCCTGCCGATCATGACAGCGTCACAGCCGGTCTCTTCAAGCATTTTCTTTGCTGTTTCAGGTGAGGTCACATCACCATTTCCAATGACAGGTATGGCAACCGCTTCTTTTACCTGCTTAATTACGGCCCAGTCAGCTTTTCCGCTGTAATACTGCTCTCTTGTTCTGCCATGCACGGCTATCGCTGCTGCTCCGCCAGCCTCTGCAGCTTTTGCTGCTTCCACTGCTGTATTTTCATTTTCATAAAAGCCTTTCCTGATCTTTACCGTGACCGGCTTCTTGATTTCTCTGGTTATGGCAGCGACTATTTCCTCAATTCGCTTTGGATTCTTCATCAATGCAGAACCTTCGTTATTATTAACGACCTTGGGTACCGGGCAGCCCATATTAATATCAAGAATATCAAAGGGGTCTTCTTCCACCCATTTTGCCATCTTTGACATAATCTCAGGATCTTCACCAAAAAACTGTAAAGCCGCAGGGTGCTCCATATCAGCAATCTCCATCAGCTGCCTGGTGTTTTTACTGTTGTAATAGAGGCCTTTTGCGCTGACCATTTCTGTACAGACCAATGCTGCTCCCTGTTCTTTACATAAACAACGGAAAGAAAGATCCGTGACACCCGCCATAGGTCCAAGAACCGCCTTCCCGTTTATTAGTACACTTCCGATTTGAAAACTCATAGTAATAACCTTGCTCCACTTCTGTAATCTGAACCTGTGCCGCCTATAAAGACCATACAGTCTGTATCCAGACATTAACGTGCTTAATGAAGTGTCTTTCCATTCCCTTTCAGATAAATCAGTTTCAGTCCCTTCATCGTCAGCTGCGGGTCATACACATCTATCATGTCCGTTGCATCTGCTATGATACGGCCGAGCCCGCCGGTAGCCACGACTTTCATTTCCTTTTGTCCCGCTTCTTCTTTGACTTTTTTAATGATATATTCTGTCTGTCCTATATAGCCATAGACAAGCCCTGCCTGCATACTGGTTACTGTATCCTGCGCTAGTATGGAAGGAGGAAGTGCAATCTCGATCTCCGGAAGCTTTGCCGTCTGCGTCCATAATGCGTTGGCACAGATCTGAAGCCCCGGGGAAGTGATCCCAGCCAGAAAGCTTCCGTTATCTGATATCAGGTCATATGTGGTCGCTGTTCCAAAATCAATAACCAGCACCGGTCCTCCGTATTCTTCATATGCTGCTACCGCATCGACGATCCGGTCAGCACCTATCTCTTTCGGATTCGCAGTAGTAATACGTATACCTGTTTTCATTCCGACACCGATAATGATCGGTTTCAGCTTCAGATAGGCTTCGATGCCTGCAGTCAGATTTCTCATGATTCCCGGGACAACGGAAGAGATAATTACATCCAATAGGTCTTCTGTATTGATTTTATTCGCTTTTAAAAGTTCACAGATCAACAGACCGTACTCATCCGCTGTTCTGGGTGTCTTCGTCATTATACAGAACTGCGTAACCAGTTCCTTTGCTGTAAACACCCCAAATGTCAGATTTGTATTCCCTGCATCGATAACAAGCAGCATCATTTCCTCCTGTCTGAAAAGTCATTGTCTTTCTCATTTACTGACCATTTCATTTACTGATCATTATTATTTGATTGTCTCATTTACTGATCATTTCATTTACTAATCATTTCATTTACCGGCTCTTTCAGAATCATGATTTTATAAAAAAACTCAAGTTCGCGAAGCAGCTCTTCTTTTTCCTTCGATATCTTTTTGATCTTCAGCTCGCTTCCGATCTCATCATACAATATATCGCCTTCATCGCTCATAACCTTTAAGATCAGTGTTCCATGCGTTTCATATTCCAGCAGCAGTATACCGCCGACATCCTCGGTAAATGTCACACATATGATTTTTAACTCATCCTGTACCGTCTGCGGCAGCTTTTGAAAAATCGGATTCAGATAGTACTTCTGTTCATATGAATTGCTTCCGCAAAGCACAACATTCTCGTTCATAGTATAACTCCTATCTTTATGCAAACTAAAATCCCCGGTATCAGTATACCGAGGATCTCATTTATACCTATTTTATTTTATCTCAACTCCGCCTAAAATGCAAGATGAGTTGATTATGATCGTTGGAGTCGTGTCATCTGCGCCGGCGGGGGTACGGGTCGTATTCTCGACACTTCCTAGTATAGGATCTCCTTTTGATATAACTCTTGCATAACTTGGCGCCCAGATCTCTATTCCGCCAAGCACTACTCTTGCCTCAACGGTAACAGTACCACTAATGATCGCATTTCGTAAATCCAGCTCGATTCCACCTAAGAATGCCGATAGCATGGCTCCGCGAAATACTTCATTATCGAACCTTATGTTTCTTCCGCTGAGTACGGCAGTACACACACAGGTTTCCCTGTTCGTATCAGCGTTTTGATATGCACTGCCCTGCTTAAAATTTGCGTTGTTACCATTGCCTGTAGTCTGTTGATATGATTGTGAATTGCTCTGCGTCTGGTTACTCTGGCCTGCATATCCATTGGTATTCGTCTGATTTGACTGAAAACCACTATATTGATTTGTTGTATCTCTTGCCGTCGAATCATAGGTATATGTATATGTTTTTTCGTTCTGTTTTCCTGCATCCGTATGATGGCTGCCATTGCCTTTGTATTCCCGGTATCCGCCGGTATTGTTATAATCGTTGATTTTATCATCTGAACCGGTGCCGGATATTATCATCTTCAGCCCAATCATCACAAAAATCGCTGCCAGTGCCAGTGGTGCAAACATGCCCCATTTTACCAGCCCCTGTGCGCAAAGCAGAAGTACAACGCCTATGACAAGACCGATACCGCTTGCGACTCTTCCGCCCCGGTTGTTGATAATACCGACCAGACACGGGATGATAATGAACATTGTCCACCAGCCGTCAAAAAACAGACTGAACGTTATCAGGTCAAATACATGTCCGATAACATATGCTCCTATCAGGATCAATACTGCACCGACAATAATTGCATTGTTATTTTTCCTCATGTTCTCACTCCTTTTGAATTTCTTTTGTTTTCTCAATCATTCAATTTCTTTTCTCTTTCTACCTCAATGATAAACAAAAAGCCTTAGAAAAGCAAATTAATGTATCATTAGAAAACAGCGTGAGAACCCTGTGAGACTACTCACCAAGCGTTGCTACCATAACTGCTTTGATAGTGTGCATACGATTCTCTGCCTCATCAAAAATGACATCTGCGAACCGTTCAAACACTTCTTCTGTTACTTCTTTTTCTTTTACGGCAGGGAGACAATGGAGTAAAATACTTGAATCCTTTCCTGTACGTGCCATCAGGGCACTGTTGACCTGATAGGGGGTCAGAAGGGCAATACGCTCCGCTGCAAGCGCTTCTTCACCCATAGAGCACCATACATCAGTATATAAGGCATCCGCACCTTTTACCAGGTCCAGATCGTCAGAGATTTCAATAGTACTTCCGCTTTCAGCCGCGTATACCTTGCAGGTGTTCACAAGGGATTCCGAAGGCCATAGACTTTTAGGCGCAAGGATTGCAAAGTTTATACCTACTTTTGAGGATCCAATCATCAGGCTGTTTGCCATATTGTTACGTCCGTCTCCGACAAATACAAGCTTCAGCCCTTTCAGTTCACCAAACTGCTCTCTCAGGGTCAGAAAATCAGCCAGGATCTGTGTCGGATGGTATTCATCTGTCAGACCGTTCCATACTGGCACTTTACTGTATTTTGCAAGTTTCTCTACAGTATCCTGTTTAAATCCCCTGAACTCGATTCCATCGAACATTCTTCCTAGTACTCTGGCAGTATCTTCTATGCTTTCTTTATGGCCCAGCTGAATATCGTTATTACCAAGATATTCAGGGTAGCCGCCTTCGTCCACACAGCCGATGGTAAATGCACAGCGTGTCCTTGTTGATGGTTTTTCAAAAATCAGCGCAATGTTCTTTCCTTTCAAACGATTGCCGGTTATTCCTTTCTTCTTGTCTGCTTTTAATGCTGCCGCAAGATCAAGAAATTCATTGATCTCTGCCGGTGTGAAATCCTTTAATGTTAAAAAGGAACGTCCTTTTAATGTAGAACCCATAGTTATATCCTCCTAGCAACTGTTTCTAAAAATGTATTATTATTCACTTCAAATGACTATTTATGCATTATACATGTTGTGTGCTGCTTTGTCAATGAATGACTTCATAATATTATGATGTGATACTCATCTGTATATGTAATGAATAAAAAATAATCGTACTAAAAAAAATTTCATTTTGCAAGTCTTTTCCCTGCAAAATGAAATTTTTAATTGAATAAAAGTAAAAATACTGTCTTCAATCTGTCCGGCTGCTATAACTGCTGTGTTTTTGGCTCTGACTTGGAAATGCTGATATTCAGATTGCCGTTTCTGCAGCGGATCTCATCAATAAATTCTTTTTCATTATAACCATCTTCCACATTGATCTTATAGGTAAGCTCAAACAGAGAACCAAGGTTCGTTGTCTTCACTTTTTCCAGTTCAAATCCCTGTGTATATTTTTTCATCAAATCATCAAACGCTTCCTGATAATTCATATCTTCAGGAATCAAAATCTTCAGCTGCTTTGATGTGTCTTTAAAGAAATTCTGGCAGATACGTCCAAATACCAGGAAAGAAACACATAAAATCAACGTGAACAGCGCGCCAAAGCCGATATAGCCCATACCATTTGTCAGACCTACCGTTGCAGCCAGAAATACAAATGCTATATCCTTTGCATCTCCCGGGACACTTCGAAATCTGATCAGTGCAAAAATTCCCGCCAGTGAAAATGCCCGTGCAATGTTACTTCCGACCATCAGTATTACTGCAGTAACGATTGCAGGCAATACGACCATTGTCAGGGTAAAGTGTTCCGATACCCCTTTCTTCTTCATGAACAATACATAAGTAACACTGATCACAGCACCAAGTGCCAGTGAAACCAGAATACATATCAGTGATGCTCCAATTGATACTGTCCCATCTGTGGAGCTGATAAGTGAATCAAACATTGAACTACCTCCTGCTTTTTTTCCGTATACGCTTTATATTCCGTACCATATTTTGAAAATGACTCGGGAAACACTTTATATTCTGTAAGAATAGAAGTCAGCCAAATCGGCATAGACTCGCCGGCCTTGACCTCCATGACCCATTCTCCTTCCGGCAGAAGAAGCTCGCCATAATTCCCGTAGTGCAGACCAAGGTCATAACGCCTGGTCGTTATATTTCTATCAAATGTAATCCTGAGATCGTGATCTGTCTTTGAAAACATGGCACATCTCTCATACGAAAGATATAGCGCAGGCTGCAGTGTGTTATATTGATTCAGCATGTATGTCAGTTCATTGACTACCTGCTTATTCATATAGTCCGGTATAACTGAAGAACCATTGGTATTGGTATATACTTTATTATCGATAAACCTATATGCATCTGACAGCACAATCCTGGTTCTGCGTTTATTCACAATACCCTGATACTTCTTTTTGATCTCCAAAAACACTTTTTGATTCAGCTCTGCTTTTCCGTAACTTCTTAACCTGAGTTTTTCTTTATAGACCGGTTTGTCGAGTGACCTCCGAATTAATTCATTGTCCGGTGTATCATAATAAATATTGCTGATCAGGTAACAGTCACCGT
The DNA here is from genome assembly GCA_003252135.1 of Clostridia bacterium. Taxonomy (GTDB): domain Bacteria; phylum Bacillota; class Clostridia; order Lachnospirales; family Lachnospiraceae; genus SZUA-448. Next base: position 1,706 of record QKDK01000150.1, on the reverse strand, counting down.
TCTGACTGTATGCATCGGCCTCCATATAAGGTGCCAAGTGGTTACGAATGGCTTCATAAGTATTGGAATCAATTTTGTACTTGATTTCATTTCTGTTAAATACTTCTATTGCCATGAACTCACCTCCGTCCTTTCTGATTACTGCCTTATCATACCGTCTTTCTTTGTCTAGTTTGTGTGTTAACTGTGTGTATTTTGTGAAATCAAAAAAGTGTTACGTAAAATGTATGTTAAAAATTAATCCTTTTCGTAAAATCCGTGTAAGATAAACTCACGTTATGCAACAATCCGATCCTATTATTTCAGTCTTTCTGAAAGTTCTTTTCCCAGAGCTTCATACCCTGGTTTGCCAAGGAGAGCGAACATATTCTTCTTATAGCTCTCAACGCCCGGCTGATCAAATGGATTCACACCAAGCATATAGCCGCTCACACCACAGGCAAATTCAAAGAAATAGAAGAACTCGCCAAGGCAGAATTCATTTCTTTCCGGTATCATTACACGAAGATTTGGAACATTACCGTCTGTGTGAGCCAGAATGGTTCCTTTCATGGCACACTGATTGACAAATTCAACACTTTTCCCTGACAGATAATTAAGTCCGTCCAGATCGACAGCTTCCTCTTCCAGAATGATCTCATCCGCTGACTTTTCAAGCTCGATCACAGTCTCGAACAACATGCGCTGACCATCCTGTATGTACTGTCCCATGGAATGAAGATCTGTTGTAAGATCAACTGCCGCCGGGAATATGCCCTTCTGGTCTTTTCCTTCGCTTTCTCCATAAAGCTGCTTCCACCATTCAGAGATGAAATGGAAGGATGGTTCATAGTTTGCCATGATTTCTACTGATTTGCCTTTTTTCAGAAGAATATTGCGCACAGCTGCATATTGTAATGCATCATTTTCTTCATAGCAGCTATTCAGGCAGTGTTCTCTCATGCTTGCTGCACCCTTCATCAGTTCATCGATATCAGCACCGCTGACAGCGATAGGCAGAAGGCCTACTGCAGTGAGCACTGAAAAACGTCCGCCTACATCATCTGGTACAACAAAGCTCTCATAACCTTCTTCAGTTGCAACTTTTTTGAGCGCACCCCTTGCAATGTCTGTGGTCGCATATATTCTCTTTGCAGCTTCTTCTCTTCCGTACTTTTCAATCAGCTTTTTCTTGAATATTCTGAAAGCTATGGCAGGTTCAGTTGTGGTTCCTGACTTACTGATAATGTTCACAGAAAAATCTCTGTCACCCACAACATCTAGCAGTCCCTTCATATAAGAGCTGCTGATATTATTGCCTACATAATAGATCTCCGGTGTCTTGCGAATGCTCTTTGGTGCTTCGTTATAGAAGCTGTGGCGCAGGAATTCAATCGCTGCCCTTGCTCCAAGATAAGAACCGCCGATACCAATAACAAGAAGTACTTCGCTGTCACTTTTAATTTTATCTGCTGCTTTCTTTATACGGGAAAATTCTTCTTTGTCATAATTGACCGGAAGATCGATCCATCCAAGAAAGTCATTGCCTGCTCCCTCTTTCGTAATAAGTCTTGTCTTCGCAAGTTCTGTCTGTGCCTTCATGTAGCCAACTTCTTCTGCTGCAATGAATTTTGCTGCAGTAGCAGCACTAAATCTTACTTTACCCATAACTGTTCTCCTTATTTATTTGAATTTAAATGGCAGACATTCTATTACAGCATTTTACC